>CALMML010000389.1 GCA_937868485.1 uncultured Myxococcales bacterium
ACCGCCCGCTCCCGCCCCGGCCAAAACACGTTAGACGGCTTGAGATCCCGGTGGATCGCAGCCTAGAGGTGGGGATGCGCTTGGGTTTCACCCCTCGTCGCGATGCGCGCGCCAACGTTGATGCCTTGTGGGGATGAAAGGAAGCCTGCTCAGGTGGGCTCGCGTCGTCTCTGCATCGTGCATCCGTAGAAGTTGCTTGGCGTTTTGCCTCGCGATTGAGAAACTGAGATCATGGTGATTTATGGCCCTTATCCTCCTTCGCCGGGTAGGACGCGGTGGCGTGTGCAGGTCTATGATCCGAAGACGCAGCGGAAGCTCTCTGTAACGGCAGAATCGCGTGAGGCTGCGCTGGCTCTGCGTGAGCGGCTGGAACAGGAAGTGAAGCATGCAGCGCCGCTTCTCGTACATGATGCGATTGCGCAGTACCTGGATGTGAAGCGTCACGACATTCGATCGGACAAGCAGGTAGAAGACTTGGGACGGAAGCTGCGGCAGCTCTGTCCGAACGTTCCGGTATCGTCGGTGACTCCGCAAAAAGCAGAGCAGTACTATCTGGAAGAAACCAGGCGTCAGGGGAAGTTTGGTGCGCTGCGTCCTGCGACTCATCATGCGCGGCTGCGACTTGCGAAAGCGATGTGGGCGTGGCTGATTCGTCGTGACTTGGCGTCGCAGAATCCGTGGGATCGCGTGGAGCCGATTGGGAAGGTGAGCAGCGGAAAGCTCCAGCTGGATGAAGCGGATGCGCGCAAGCTCGACAAGTTTCTGTTTGCGCAGGCGGACGCCGGAGATGAAGGCGCGCTGGCGCTGCTGTTGGAACTGTATCTGGGACTCCGTTCATCAGAGGTTCTGTCTTTGACCGTGGGCGCGTGTCAGGGACAGATTGTGTACGTTCATGGCACCAAGACCAAGAATGCACGGCGGAAGCTCGAGCTGTATGCTCCCGTCGCTGCGATTCTTTCGAAACACTGTAGGAATCGTCCAGAGTCAGCGCGTGTGTTTGCTGCGAACTTGCCCAAGCAGCCCAGTGCAAACTGGGCGTACAAGCGACTAAAAAAGATCTGCGCGCAGCTTGGCATTCCTTCGATCTGTCCGCACAGTCTGCGTGGTCTGCACTCTTCACTGGCGCTTGAAGCGGGAGCCACCACGCATCACGTTGCGAAAGCGCTGGGTCATGCAAGCTTTGGAACAACGGCGAGACACTATGCCAAGCCAGAGTCTATCGAAGTAGGAAGGGCTCATCGATTCGTCGCTGCGCTGCATGGAGAGAACACGCAGAGTGAGTCCGCGTCAAGTGCCGCAAGTGACTCGCACGCTGTGAGCGGAAGTGCAAGCGGATCAGCAGCGTCGGATGCACTGTCTCAGATCCTAGCGGGACTGACGCCAGAGCTTCGCGAGCAAGTGGTTGCGCAGCTTCGCCTTCGTGCAGATGGAAGTGGTCGTTAGGAATGTGAATCAGATCAGTCATCGTGCGCGGTGACTACTGCTTGGCATCGACGACAGAGATCACGCGCGCAGAGACCTCCTTCATCGTCACTTGTCCCACAGTCTGTAGTCCCAGCGCGAACGAAGACAGACCCGAGCTGCGCAGCACAATCAGCTGTTTCGCCAGGTGCTTGCATGCGCGCTTCACTTTCCAATAGGCCGCGTGACTGACGCAGTCCACTGGACACACCACGGCATCAATGGTGCTGAGCGCTCGCGTCACCGCATCCAGTGATTCCTCCAGTCCGCCGTCATGATGCAGGAAGGCTCCGCCACGTCGTTCCACCAGGGCGCGATAGTGCTGTACCAAGCTGCTGCGACCCCCAACGCAGAGAATTCGCTTTCCGGTCAGATCCGCCTGATGCGCAAGCGCTGCGGGATCTTTGAGCGGACACGGTGTCACCCGACAGAGAAGCTCTCTTTCCAGCGCTTCATTTTCTAACGACAGATCGAGCGCCAGCTCACACGCTTGCGCTTCTGCTCGACGTGATTCTGCCAGGTCCGATCGCGTCTGAGACAGAGTCTGTTCCATCCGCAGCAGACGCTCATTTGCCGTCGCAAGCAGCTGTTCTAAGGAACCCTGCTGCTGTCGCATTTCATCGATCAGCGTTTGCGATTCCAGCTCCACGATCCGCTGCTGGGCCGCAGCCAGACGTAGCTCCGCCAGCGCGAGTGTCCGTCGGCTGCGTTCCTTCTGTTCTTCTTCAAGTCGCTGCTGTTTTTGAAGCGCGCGATGGTCGTGCGTAAGCTGCGCGAGCTTGCCGTCCAGCGCAGCGCAGGAACCTTCCAGCACATGCAGCCGCGCCAAGTCCGCTTGTCGCGATGCACCGACGAGATGAGACAGCATGTGAATCTCTCCGAACAGTCGCCAGCGCAGCGTTCCGGTACACAGCGGATGACTCATTGCACCCCAGTACGCACCCGCAATGTGACCGCTTGCACAGACCTCCTGAAAGCGCGCTTGCAGCTCTTCCGGTGTCCGCGCACGACGTACGATCGATGCAGATCTTGCGTGGCGTCGTTCCAGCTCTTTGTCGACGATCTTCGATAGATCATTGGGATTCGTCACCATCTCGACAAACCACGAGTGAAGCTGATACGCGGCAGTGGTCGGCTCGATTCGATACCGTGCACGACGCGCGATGACATGTAGATCATTGAGCGTCAGACAAGTACCCAGCACCGAGCAGAGCATTCCTGGATCGACCTGCCAGATGCGCAGACGCGATGCGGTGACGGTCTGCTTTTCCTGCTGGGGATCGGTGCAGACAGTCTCTCCGCCACCGATTTCTCCCGGTCGATCGGGAGGATGCAGACCAACGACTTTGAGGCTGTGCTGCTGGTTCATCGGTCGAGTCGCTCCGTGTTTTGCTTGTCGCTTCGTCGATTTTCCGTCGCTAAGATCCGTAAGCTGACTGTGATATTGAAAATCATTATCAATTAAGTAATCGGAAGCATCCCAGCTGTCAAGCGCAAGCGGACCTCTGCCTCGTGTGGAGCCTTCCGACGCACAAGACTTCTTTGCGCGGATCGCTTCGCAACTTTCTGGTTGAAAGACAAGTTAAGATATATCTTAGATGCATCAAAGATAGAGCGAGCACTTCCCATACACAGCTGCGCGCTGCACCAAGAAAAGGGGTGTGACATGGAACCTTCCGCACACAGTTCGTCCGCAAAGCACGTCATCGTTCGTCAGCGACATGAGCTAAGGAGACGCAGTCTGATCGTCAGCGCTGTGCATGACTTGTCGCGGCGTATGCGTCGCATCGTGCTGACTTCTCCAGAGCTTGCGGACTTCCGCAGCTTGTCTCCTGATGATCATGTGAAGGTCTTTTTTCCTACCGATCAGGGGGAACAGATGCGGGACTTCACGCCGCGTCGGTTTGATGTGCAGGCGCAGACGCTGACCATCGATTTTGCGCTGCATGAATCGGGAATTGCGACGCGCTGGGCGACCCAAGCTACCGTCGGACAGCGACTGATTGTGGGCGGTCCTCGGGGGTCCCGCGTGGTGCCAGATGACTTCGACTGGTACGCCTTCTTTGGGGATGAGACTGCGCTTCCAGCCATCGGACGCTGGGTCGAGTCGCTTCGTCCACAGGTTCCGGTGCTGACTGCTGTGGTGATTGCGGATGAGTCAGAGTCGCAGCAGCTCCAGACACGCGCCGATCATCGTGCGGTCTGGATTTCGCGTGGTGAGCCAAGTGAAGAGGACTCCGAACGGCTGCTTCCGTACGTCGAGCGTCTCGCCAACTGTTCAGGGGATGGCTTCGTGTGGATCGCAGGAGAATCGCACATGGTCGGCGTCATTCGTGATCAAGTGCTGGCTGCTGGACATCCGCGTGACTGGCTGGAAGCAAGAGGCTACTGGAAGCGTGGCGAGACAGATTCTTTCAGCGATTCCGCATCGCGTGAACGGCACCGCTAGCCGGCGATCTTGGAGCCTCTGCGCGGACACGTTGCGGACTCCTTTTGGGGGTTCGCTCGCACTTCCCCCGCGCTGCATGATTTGATGAATCACCGACGGAAATGTACTCGGGCAGAGTTCCCGGTGAACCACTCCTTCGCCGTGAATGTAGGCCAGTGCATCACACAGAGACAGCGCGCGGATCAGTAGTTCTTGCAGTGCGGTCTGCGGCAGCGGCTTGCGCTTGCCTGCGCTGGCTTGGTGATGATGCTCGTTGAACTGTTCCCAGGTTCCGCAGTCAAACAGCTCCATCGTGTACCACGGTAGGTTGCGGAACACGCCATCGTCGCGAAGCTGCACCACACCGGGATGCGATAAGCGCCGAAGTCTCTGGATTTCGCGCCGAATGCTCGACAGAAGGTGTGGGCTCTGGGCCTTCACCGTCTTGAGCGCATACAGCTTTCCGTTCTGAATGTGTCGAGCACGAAAGACGACGCCCATACCGCCCCGACCCAGCGTATCCAGGACTTCATACGGACCGACCTGGGCTCCAGGTACGATGGCGAAGGCATCCAAGCTGCCTTGTATCGTTTCATCAAAGCGGAAGTGAGGTCAATACTACGTGCGCATCAGTCCGCGTCGCGGGGACTCTGCCGCAAAGCTATCCGGTGTCAAGGGAACCTGCAGCTCGGCGAGCACTGCTCGATGCTGACGCGGTGGCGTGCGAATCAGTCGATGCTCAATTGGAAACAGCTTGGCAAAGGACTCCAGCGAGTGCACGCGCTCTAGGTAGTACACCGTCTTCGGCCAGCGACTTGCATCCAGCGAGATCCGCGACAGCATCACATTGCGGAACATCGCACCCAGTGCGACATCGGCGATCGAGACACTTCCGTATAAGAAGCCTGAAGAAGGCATCTTTTGTTCGAGGTAGTCCATGATTCCGGGAAGCTCTTGTTCGCGCGCACGCTCAACCACATCGTGATTCGCGGGCTCTTCCCAGACTGCGGGACCGATGGCGACTTGGTTAAAGATGCGCCAGATGAAGACCTCTGCCATGCGCGTGTCGGAATACTCTTCGATCCAGCGCGCCTGGGCTCGCTTCACAATGTCTTGCGGATACAGCGCTGGCGTCGGATAGCGATCTTCCAGGTACTGACAGATCACCGATGAATCGCTGAGCGTCACCTTGTCATCCACGAGCACCGGAATACGCCGCAGCGGACTGACCTGCGAAAAGCGATCATCACCGAAAAACGGAATGATCGGATCGATCTGATACGGAATCCCTTTTAGGTCCAGAAACACCAAGACCTTGCGAACGAAGGGAGACAGATAGCTACCGACGATGCGAACGGGTGTGGTCATGACGATTCCTAAGGCGATTCCTAAGCGATTCCTAAGCGATTCCTAAGCGATTCCTTCGGTTAGGAATCTGCGCTGCGAACGCGGACTGGAACGCCGTTGAGGCTCGCGGTTCCAGACAGCGGATCCAGAAAATGATCGTCGGTGATGAGGTTCACGTTGGCTCCTTTGAGAGATCCGGCCACGGGCAGCGTGTCTTGTACCTGCTGGTGTCCGAAGCCGTGCGGAAGCGATACGACACCGGGCATGACTTCGTCGCTTACCGCCAGCGTGACCGTGATCGATCCGACCCGCGTATCGACCTGGACGCGCTGTCCTGCTTGCAGTCCCTGCGCGCTTGCATCGTGCGGATTCATGATCAGCATCGAGCGATCGGGACCTTTGACCAGCGACGGACAGTTGTGCATCCACGAGTTGTTGGTACGAAGCTGTCGTCTTCCGATCAGCACAAGCCCACGATCGCTGGATTTTTGCTGCATCAGCCAGGTCTTTACGCGCGCGACATCATCGATCAGAACCTGGGGCGCAATCTGGATCATGCGATCTTTGGTCTGAATTCGCTCGGACAGACACGGACGCAGCGGTCCCAGATCGACTCCGTGCGGCGCCTCCTTGAGCTTCTGTAGACTCAGTCCGTGACGACCGGGAAGGAAGCGATCTCCGTAGCGGCCCGTGCGCAGCATCAGATCGAGGATGTGTTCCGGCGTGATGCGCAGTCCGACGCGATGTCCAAGCTGTAGCGCGCGATCGACCAGCGGCAGTCCGGTGCGCAGTCCGCCGAGTCGCATCGACAGCTCATACAAGATGTCAAAGTCGGTGCGCGAGTCGGGCGCAGGCTGCAGGACGGGCAGCGAATACTTGGCGGTGTTGCGCACTTGCAGCGAGTGAAACACCAAGTCGTAGTGCGAGCGCTCCAGCGCGTGTCGGCCCGGCAAGATGATGTGCGCGTGACGCGAGGTTTCGTTGATGTAGTAGTCGAGCGACACCATGAACTCGAGGCTGCCGAGCGCTCGATCGAGTCGCGCACTGTTCGGTACCGACATCACGGGATTGCCGAGCATGCAGACGAGCGCGCGAATCTGTCCGGGTCCAGCGGTGTCGATTTCTTCGGCGAGCGCGGCGGCGGGCAAGTTGCCAGCGACCTCGGGAAGGCTGCGAACCCGCGAGCGCCAGCGTGCATAGCTTTGGCCCGTGACCTTGCGTCCGACGCTGCCCAGGTCAAACGCCGGGCTTGGGAACATCGATCCGCCTTCGCGATCGAGGTTTCCTGTAAACAGGTTGAGCACATCGATCAGCCAGTTGGTGACGGTGCCAAACTCTTGCTGACACGTTCCAACCCGTCCGTAGGCGACGGCGCGCGGGGCGGCGGCAAACTCACGGGCAATGCGTACGATCGTCTCCGCTGCGATTCCGGTCGCATCGGCCACAGCGGCGGGCGGAAAGTCTTTGACCAGCGACTCGATCCGCTCTGCTCCGACGGCAACTTTGCGAATCTCGGCAAAGCGGACGCGCTGCTCCTGACACAGCACATGCAGGATCGAAAGCAGCAGCGCAGCGTCGGCACCGGGACGGATGAAGTGATGTTCACTGGCCCAGGCTGCACTTTCGCTGCGACGAGGATCGATAAGGACCAGCTTGCCGCCACGCTCGGTGATGCCACGCAGGCGATTTTTGACGTCACCCAGCGTCATTAGGCTTCCGCCCGACGCTGCGGGATTGGCGCCGAACATCAGCATGTAGCTTGTGCGATCGACATCTGGGACGGGAATCGTGGTGTTTTCGCCGTACAGCAGCAGGCTGGTCAGCAGGCGAGGGTTTGCGTCTTGCGAGTTTGCGTCGAAGCGATTGCGGGTTCCGAGTGCGCGCGTAAACCCGGCATAGCCAAGCAGCGCGTGCAGGTTGTGAACCATCGGGTTGCCAGCGTAGATGCCGATCGCATGTCTGCCGTCGCGCTCCCGAATGTGCAGGAGGTTGCGTGCGACCTCGTCGAAGGCTTCTTCCCAGTCCATTTCGACAAAGCCGCTGGTGGTGCGACGCATCGGCTTTCGCAAGCGGCTGGGATCGTCGTAGGTTTCGCGCAGGGCGAAGGCTTTGGGACAGATGTGTCCGGCGGAAAACGAGTCTTCGCTGTCGCCACGCAGGCTGGTAACGCGGTTGTCTTCGACGGTGATGGACAAGCCGCACATGGCTTCACACAGGTTGCAGGTCGTATGGTGCGTGCTGGGCATGGTTGCGGTTCCTTATCCGATCGGTCCGCTGTGGACGACGCTGTCGAGGAGCGCGTCGATGTCGCTGACGGCTCGCTGGCTTTCCGCGCTGCCGTGATGTTGTAGTGCGGCGCGTAGCTCACCGAGCGTGCGCAGCTTGGCAAAGAGCTGAACGTCGGACAGCTCACCGGCGCGCTGAAGGCTCAGTCGCAGCGACGACAGCTCCTCTATCATGGCTGCCAGGCTCTGTCCGCTCATCGCATCGGTCTGGCCGTGACTCTGACGATGTCTGCGCAGCACGGGATCGACGATGCCTGCCAAGATCTCGGCTTGCTCGACGGTGTTCCAGGTGTGCTTGAGGACAAACAGATCGCTTACGTCCGCTTGCGCCCGTCCGTCGAGCAGCGCCGATGCCGCGCACAGCTTGAGCAGCTTGATGAGCCGGCGGTCCGACACAAAGATGCCTTCGCTGCGAATCTGCGCGAGCAGCGTCTTATATTCCGTCAGAAACTCCTCGGAAAACTGAAGCCGTGAGGCCAGCTCTCGGCGAAGCAGCAAGATCTCACGCGCGGACAGAAGCGGCGACGAAGCTGTACCCGATGGGAACACTCCGAGGAGCTTTTTTTCCTGCTCGAGGCCAAACCGCACAAGCTGCTGAAAGTGAAAGCCTTCCAGGTTGTGCGAGCGGACGCGCAGCAGGAAGCGATCGAGCAGCGCGGCCAAGCTGTCGTCTGACGGAACCTCATTGCTCGCGGCAAACAGCGCCAGCAGCGGTACCGTGACGCGCTCGGCGCCAATCTGCACCGTTCGTTCGTTGAGCAGCCCGAGCAAGCTGTTCAAGATCGCTGAGCTGGCTTTGAAGATCTCGTCGAGAAATGCAATCTCCGCCTCGGGTAACATCTGCTCGGTGCGACGCCGGAAGCTGCCTTCGCGAAACGCTTGAATGTCGACGGGACCGAGCAGCTCGTTGGGCTCGGAAAAGCGCGTCAGCAGGTATTCGAAGTAGCGAGCGTCGAGCTTGTTCGCGAGCGATCGCACGAGCGCGCTCTTGGCGGTTCCTGGCGGACCGACGATCAGCATGTGCTCTCCGGCGATCACCGAGAGGAGCAGCAGCCGAATGATCTCGTCTTTGGCCAGAAACTCGCGCGACAGACGCCGTCCCAGCTCTTGCAGCAGCAGCGGCAGCCGTTGGATGTTGGATTCAGTCGTATTCATCGCCACACACTTCGTCGGAAAACGGGATCAAAGACCTTGCCAAAGCGGCGCACAGCGCTCCTCGAGCTGGCTCAGTCGGCTGAGACCGGCGCGCTCACCACAGGCTTGCTGATGGTGCAGCACGCGCTGTTTCAGTCGAGCATCGCTCAGCACGTCGTCGGGAATCGCAAGCTTGGGCAGCCTTCGACCGATCAGCGCGTACAGCCCGAGTGCATTGCGCAGCGTCTCGTCGGCTGGCGTCGAAAGCTGCGTATCGGTCAGCGCCGCTCGCAGGTGAAACAGGCTCAGCACGGTCCACAGCGTCTTGCGTAGCTTCGTCGCCAGCGCGTCGGGATCTTCCGAAAGCTGCTGGGAAATCGTCAGCAGCGACGATCCAATCCGACCGAGCGCTTGCGCCATGCCGTATCGAAGCTGCGTGTTCACAAACAGCCGCGTCACGCGCGAAAGCTGAAGCCAGGGCACAAGCTCCAAGAGCAGCAGCGGTCCAGGCGGTGGACGCAGCAAGAGCAGCAGCGGACAGCTTCGTGCCAGATAGTGCGCGAGCGGCTGGGCCTCGGAATCCAGCACCAGATCGAGCACCTCGGCTTCGACGGTCAGCGACGGACCCATCGCAGGCTTCAGACGCCACAGCTTCGCAAGCAGGCTGTAGCGACCAAGGAGCTGTTCGTACAGGGCTCCATCGCGGGCTGAATCGAGGCTGGGCGCGGGCAGCGACTGACTGCTTACGACGAGCTGGCGACGGATGTGCTGAATCAGACCAGCCCGTCGCGAGGCCGACAGCTCTTTGCCATATGGATGCGAAAGAAACAGCACGTCGTGCAGCGCAGCCAGCAGGCGCACCGCGTCGCGATCGGAAGAAAGCAGGATCTCGTCGCGCAGCGTGCCAAGCTCAGCCAGCATTTGTCGTCGCAGCCGCGAGAGCGTCTGACCTTGGGCGCTGTGATCAAGTCCAGCGTCGACGGCACGCAGCAGTCGCTCGGTTCCTTTTTGCAGCAGTGGAACACCGACGGATACGTTTCCGCCCGTCAGCAGCGGCAGCGCAAAGCGTGTCAAAAATGCCGTCGCCCAGTCGAGGTCTTTCACGCGTCCTCCTTGCTGCTCGACAGACCCCACAGCGGCATCGTCGAAAAGAAAGACAGCGACTCATGCTGGACCGTCGGTGACTCTGCTTGCTGGGTCACAGAAGAGGGCACAGCCAGTCCTTCTTGGACGGACAGCCCCGACAACAGCTGCAGCGACAGCGGCTGACTCAGCGTGTGCGACAGCGACAGGGGCTGCGCTTCACCCGGCAGAAACAGGATCAGCTGCTCATCGCGTTGCGCGAGCAGCGCCCGAAGCTGCGTCGACGGAAGCTCTGGCTGAAGCTGATGGCTGCGCGGCACAAACAGCAGCGGTGCAGGCTCGTCGAGAAGCTGTCCCGACACCAGCTGCTGCACTGCGTCATTTCCGAACACAAACAGTCCCGACGGAAGACCCACCGCTCGCAGCGACCACAGCGCATCACCCGATAGCAGTCCAAGCAGTCGCTGGAGCGTCGCGAGGCGTGCCCACGGAATCAGCGTTGCCGTCGGTGGCCGCTGTATCGATCCATCTCGCCGAGGCGTAAGCCGAAGCGTAATCGGTAGCGGCAGCGGCTTTGTCGTCGCCACAGGTAGCGTTTGAAACGGCAGCGACGCGTCTTGTTCGATCCGGCCAGAACCAGCCTGACTCTCGATCGTCAGCGACGGTGAGATCAGTCGAGTGAGCGGAATCCGAGTCGGAGACGTGGCGCGAACGGAGCCTCGTCGCTGACCGTAAAACAGCAGCAGATCCGTGCTCGGGAACAGGCTTTGCAGCGACGACAGCCGCAGTGGATGCGCAAAGCCCAGCTCGATCAGAATGCCCGGACCTTCGGGACGAAGCAGCTTCACCGTCGGCAAGCTCGCGAGTCGCAGCAGCAGATCCGTCGGTGGCGACGACATCCGAATCAGTGACTCTCGCAGCCGCGGCTCGGTTTCCTGCACATCGGGACGCGGCAGACCGTCGGGAACCAGCAGCTCTGCGTCGACACCGTGCTGCCACAGATAGCGCAACAGCCGCTCGGACAGCCCGATGCCGCACGTCAGATACAGCTCGCTGTGAGACTCGGACTGCTGCTCGATTCCGTCGAGAACCGGACGCTGTAGCGCTGCCGAAAGTCCGCCGGGAAGCGGGAGCAGCTGAAGCTGGGACAAGAGCTGCGACAGACGAAGCGACCGGATGCGACGGTAGGGCTGGACAAAAGCCGGTGTGTACAGCGTCAGATCGGCGGGCTCTGTCAGCGGCTGCGCGTCGTAGCCAAGCGGTGCGTGCTCATCACGATAGGCCACAAAGTGCGGGCTGTTTCCGACGCACAGTGGCGATCCAACCAGCCGGGCCAGCCGCGCGATTCGATCAAGAAGCAGCGAGTCGCTCGTCTGAAAGCTGAGCAGATACGACGTCGAGCGCAGCATGTTTTCGACGACTTCGATGCGCAGCGTCGGCAGCAGATCATCAAGCGATAGCTCTTCGCTCAGCAGCCGCAGCATCGACACGACACGCTCGACGCTGAGCAGCAAGATTGCCGCAGCTTGACCGACGACAACGCCACGGCCATCCTGAAACAGGCCGAGGACGCGGAAGCTGAGCTTGTTGCGCGCGACGGGCTCTAGCATCGGTACAGAGCGAGAATCATAGCACCCATGGTAAAACCGACCTATGGTGCAAAAGCCAGGCTCGAAACCGCTGCGTCGTCGGCTGGTGGTGCTGATCGGTCTTTGGGGCGCGTGTGCGGCGGAACCTTCGTCGGTTTTCGTCGCGCAGCCGGTTCGTCACGTGCTGGGCGATCAGTTTGTGCTGACGCTGCCGCAAGATGCGCGCTCGCTAGAACCGATGCCGCGTGAGTCGCTGCGACGACGAATTGCGCAGCTCGGGCTCCGGCTGGACTACGAGTTCAGTGATCGCGTCGGCTTGGCACATAGCGTGACGGTGTCGGGTGAGCTTTCGTCGGTCATGGCGCTGCGTGCGGAGCTTCCGGGACTGCGGGTGGCTCCGTCGGTGTTGCGTGGTCCCGTCGAGACAAGCTGCGGAAACAAGGTCTGTGATTCCGACGAAGCTGCGACGAGCGTGCGCGGCAGTACGTGCAGCTTGGACTGTGGCGCGCATCCGATTCGACCGCTGCGCGACGAGCTATCGAACAGCTGGCAGGTTGCTCACGTCGGTGCCGATCGGGTCTGGCCCACCAGCCTTGGGCAAAACGTCCCGGTCTGCATCATCGACACGGGCTTTGACAGCGGTGCCGTCTCGACGCATCCAGACCGTCCCAGCGTGCTCTCGGCGGGCTATAACTTCGTCAGTCGCAGCGCGGACTATCGTGACATCGGCGACCATGGAACGCACGTCACCGGCATCGTGGCGGCTGCGCGAAACGGCACAGGCAGCGTCGGAATTGCCCCCGAAGCGAGCATTCGGATCTATCAAGTGTTCCGTCTGAGAAACGGCATTCCCGTCGCCAGTGATGCGGATGTAATCGCTGCGCTTGATGCTGCCGTCGGTGATGGCTGTCGCGTGGTCAACATGAGCCTGGGCGGATCGAGCGATAGCGAAGCGGAGCACACGGCGATTCAGCGCGCGTATCAGTCAGGCATCTTGGTCGTCGCTGCGGCAGGAAATTCTGAGGATGCCGCGCGCGGTGCGATTGGAACCGCTGCGAGCAGCTTCCCTGGCGCTTATCCAGAGTCCTTTACCGTCGGTGCTGTCGATCGCTCAGACGCGCTGGCTTCGTTTTCCGGCACGGGTCCGTCGGTGTCGGTGGTGGCTCCGGGCGTTGACATCTATTCGTCAGTTCCCGTCGGAAAAGGCCAGCGTGAAGTGGTTGCCTCGTTTGTGACAGACCGTGGATCCATCGCGCTGGATGTGGTCTTGCCCGACGGAAGCGCTGGCACTTCGTTTTCGCAGACGCCGGTGACAAGCTGTGGATTCGGCAGCCCAAGCGAGGTGCAAGCGTGTCAGCCCGTCGGACAGGTTGCGCTGATCGCGCGGGGACCGAGTGCGCCGGGACAGACCGCCATCCCATTTTACGACAAAATTCGCAGCGCCAGACAGGCCGGAGCCGTCGGTGTGCTGCTCTACAACCATCGCTTTGGCGATCCGCAGACCGCTGGAGCCATCGCAGAGAGCATCTCACTGGGCGGTGGCCATCCGGTTCCGGTGCTGTCGCTGGCTGCGGGCGACGGAGAAGCGCTGGTGAATCGCGTCGAGCAAGGCACGCTGTCGGTGTCTGCTCAGGTGTCGCCGAGCGATTATGCAGTTCTGGAAGGAACCAGCATGGCCGCTCCCGTTGTCTCGGGTGTGGCTGCGCTGCTCTGGTCGGCTTATCCGTCGCTGAGCCATGTCGCACTGCGTCAACTTCTGTCGGAAAGCGCGGTGGACTTGGGCGCTCCGGGTCGCGACGACTTCTATGGCTCGGGGCGGATTGACGCGGGCCGTGCGCTTTTACAAGCCAGTCCGCGTGGACGCTGCGGCGATGGCATTCGTGATCGACAAAGCGAGATCTGCGATGGAAGCAGCACCGATGGAAGCACCTGCGATGATCTCGGCTACGACGGAGTGCTTGGCGGTCAGCCTGGCTGTAACGTCGGCTGCACCGGACTTGTGACGGGAACTTGCCAGTGCGTCGCGGGACGAACCCCGTTTGAAAGCCAGCTCAGCGTCGATGAAGACTTCCAAGTCAGCGGCGGACTAAAGGGCACTCGCTTTCGCTATCGCATCGTCTTGCAAGGACAGCCCGCGCAAGGCGTTCGCGTCCAGGTTCGAATAGCTCGCGACGGAAAACCGCTCATCTTGTACGTCACCGAGCCAAGCGACAGCAGCGGCATCGTCACCGACTTCATCCCCTACGACGGCACCGGACTTGCTGCCGGCACCTACCAAGTCATCCCGCTGCTCACCAAGGGCGACGAGCGCTGCCGCGACAACCAGCCCGTCCGTCCCGCTGAAGTCAGCATCAAGATCCGCAGCTAGGCCTGTTTCTTCGCCGCTTGGACACCGATT
Source organism: uncultured Myxococcales bacterium (assembly GCA_937868485.1). Taxonomy (GTDB): domain Bacteria; phylum Myxococcota_A; class Polyangia; order Palsa-1104; family JAEUJZ01; genus JAEUKA01. The sequence goes on from CALMML010000389.1 coordinate 13,726, forward strand.
TTTGGCGGCTCGTGCATGGCGACTGCCGGTTGGTGGTTCCGATCCGCCTGTTGGTCGGAAACGGCTGGGCGCAGCGACGTCGGCGTCTACCTTAGTTTTATCAGCAGCCTGGCTCTCGGAATCGATGAAAACCGCGACGGGCTTTCTGGTCTACACGAATACAGAAGTGGCACTTGGTGTGCGGACGCCGCCGCAAAAAGGAGAGACTATGAAGGGCTTATCTCGACGCAACGTGCTTGGTGCTTTTGGTGGATTCGGTGCGCTGATGCTGTTTGGCTGCGACACGTCGTCCAGCGGTGGCAGCGGTGCGGATGGCGGTGGAACCTCGTCGGGCGGCGATGGTGGGCTCAGCAGCGATGGCGGCATCTTGTCCAGTGGCTTCGCCGTCGGTTCGGGCGCGTTTTTGACCGGCAAAGACTACGGCAACCCGTTCAGCAGCGGCATCGGATCGAGCTGCGTGGCGTTCGGTGCGGCGACCAAGGGTCCGTGTCACTCGAACACCTATCTGCGCAAGGATCTGTCCGACGGTCTGGTGGGTCTGCCGACGCGATTTGAGCTGATGATCGTCGACACCTCGTGCAAGCCGGTGCCTAACGCGATTGTCGAAATTTGGTACGCATCGCCGGCGGGAACCTATTCAAAGGCGGCACAGGCGATTGACTCGGGCACGGGCTATAGCGGATCGCTGTCGGACCTGAACACGTCGTTTTGCACGGGCAACGATGCAGCGGCGCTGGCTTCGAACTGGCTGCGTGGCTTTCAGATGACGGGCACGGATGGACGGACGACGATCGACGGCATTTTCCCAGGCTGGTATGCCGGTCGTACGACGCACATTCACTTCATCATCACGGCGAACGGCAAGACCTATGTGACGTCGCAGCTGCTGTTTGATGAGTCGCTCACGTCGGAGGTCTACACCAAGCACAGCTCGTACAGCTACCGAGGCAACAAGGACACGAGCAACGCGACCGACAACATCGTGCGCGGCGGACTGTCGCTCAGCTCTTCGGTGATGTCGTTCGCTCAGCAGAGCGACGGGGCCATCGTGACGTGGAAGAGCATCACCATCGCGTAGCGACGTCGGCTCACTGCGTTGATGACTCGCCCGCGCTCCGCGAAATCCCCCCAAGCCGCAGTGCCCGATGTCGTCCCCGTGGCATCGGGCGCTGTGGCTACTTGATGAACTCTCGACCGCGCAGATACGGACGTAGCACCGTCGGCACTCGCACCGATCCATCGGCCTGCTGGTAGTTTTCCAGGATCGCAATCACCGTACGCGGCAGCGCCAGACCCGATCCGTTGAGCGTGTGAACCAGGCGCGGCTTGTCTTTTTTGTCTTTGCCCGGACGGTAACGAATCTGCGCGCGACGAGCTTGGAAGTCACCGAAGTTGCTGCACGACGACACTTCCAGCCACTCGTTGACGCCCGGCGAAAACACTTCCAGATCGTACTTTTCACACGCGGCAAACGACAGATCGCCGGTACACATCTGGATGACGCGATAGGGCAGCTCGAGCTGCTTGAGGATCTCTTCGGCGTCGGACAGCAGCGTGCGCAGTGCCTGCTTGCTGTCTTCGGGACGGACAAACTGCACCATCTCGACTTTGTCGAACTGGTGACCGCGCTTCATGCCGCGCGTATCGCGTCCCGCCGCCATCTTTTCCCGTCGGAAGCACGCCGTGTACGCAACGTGCCGCAGCGGAAGCTGATCATTTTCGAGGATCTCATCGCGATACAGGTTCGTCACCGGCACTTCTGCCGTCGGAACGAAGTAAAAGTCTTCTTCCGCGTCGCGATACAGGTTTTCACCAAACTTCGGCAGCTGCGCCGTTCCGTACAGACACAGCTCTTTGACCATGAACGGCGGATAGACTTCCGTGTAGCCCTGGTCGAGGTGTACGTCGATCATCCAGCTGATGAGCGCGCGCTGAAGCTGAGCGCCCGCGCCCTTCAGGATGTAGAAGCGACTGCCCGAGATCTTGACGCCGCGCTCGAAGTCGATGATTCCGAGCGACTCACCGATTTCCCAGTGCGGCTTTGGCGTAAACGTGAACGAAAACTGCTTGCCTTCCTCGCGGACGACCTTGTTTTCGCTGTCGCTCTTTCCCGTCGGAACTTCTGGATCGGGCAGGTTCGGAAGCTGAAGCAGCAGCTTGTCTAGCTCGGTTTCCGTCTCCGCGAGCTGCGCGTCATAGCCCGCGATCTCGCTCTTCACCGATTCCATGTCCTTGATGAGCGCCGCGCGTTTTTCCGCGTCTTTCTCTCGACCGATGAGCTGCGAGGCACTGTTGCGCTTGTTCTTCAGCTCGTCAGCGGCTTGCAGCAGGTTGCGACGCTTGTCATCGAGCGCCAGCGCGGCCTGAGCCAGCTCTGCGGCGGCATCGTCAAACAGCCGCTCTCGGTAAATGGAAAGCACTTCAGAAGGACGTTCGCGAAGGATTTTGGCGTCGAGCATGGAGCCGCATTCTTTTCTGCGTGATGGCTTGTGTCAACTTCGCTAGCTCGACGAACCTGTCTCGGGCGCTTCAGATTTTCACGATCGCGCCAAGTCGCTGGCTGCCTGCTCGATGGGCGACGCGAGAGCAAATGGCTTGCCGTGTACTCTGCCTCGATTTTGCGACAGGATGGATCTATGAACCAGACTCTGAACCAGACTGTGCAAGGCGCGATGCGGAAGCGTATTGGACTGTGTGCGATCGGGCTGTTGCTGACTGGATCGCTGGGCTGTGGTGCGACGCTGTCGAGGGTGAGTCAGCCTGCGCTGCTTTCGCCGCAGCAGCCACCGACGATTGATCGCACGCAGGATCTCGGTGGGCTGCCGCTGCCGTCGCTGGGTCCGATTTCTACCGAGCAGTCCGACGGGCTGTACACACCGGGAGAGTGGATCGCGCTGCACGGCAAACACCTGGGCCCTTCGACGAAGGTGACGATCGGTGGACAGCCTGCGCAGGTGCTGGGATTCCTCGAAGGAGGCGCGCTGCTCGCACGGATGCCGCGTGGCGTGGTTCCTGGTTCGCAGACGCTGTCCGTCGACAACGGAATCGGCTCGGCGCAGGTTAGCATTCCGACGGCGATTTATGCGTTTGGCGGTGATGCGCAAGGGAACTCGGTGCGGATTCGGCGCATGTCGGGACAGTCGGACAGCGCGCTGGATCAAGAGTCCTTCGACGTGGCGTTTCCGCTGGCTCGCTTTGTGGCGCTTTCTTCCGACGGAGGTTCGCTGTACGTGCTGCAAGAACCGACGGGAGAGCTGGAGCCTGCCGATCCCTCGTCGGGATACAGCGCTTCATCGGGTCAGCCTGGCGCAGCGCGTCAAGTCAGCGAGCTGCTGAGCATTCACTTGGGCGCCAAAGGTGGGCCGCAGGTGGTGACGCGACTGCCGCTCGCGCTGCAAGGGAAACCGACGGGACTGAAGCTTGGTCCGTTTGGTCAGCTCGTGGTGCTGCAAGCGCGTCAGCTGACGGTGGTTGAGACGGCAGGTCCGGGTCAGCTTCGTCCCCTCGCGCAGCTTCCGCTCGCGTCGCCGCAGGAAGAGCGCGCGCTCATCGACGCAGAGTTTATTGGCGATGGTCAGCTTCTGACGGTGCTCGAAGCGTATACAAACCAGCTACATTTGATCGATCTGCATCAGCCGAGTCAGCCGCAGCTCGTCGGTGGTGTCGCTTTGTCGCAGGCCTACGATCAGCCGTTTTCGATCGACTTGGCGCCAGGGGACGACGCTGACTCGGTGTGGGTGCTGCAAGGTCCGAACTTTCGTCTGGCTGGCAAGCGGCTGACCGACGGACTGGGCGGTGTGTGGCGCGATGCCAAAGCGCTGGAGCTGCGCGCCGCCGGCAAGACGCTGGGTCAGACGGTTGTGGGGGCTGCGATGCTTCCGAATGAGTCGCTGACGCGGCTCGAACAGGTGCGGCTTACGGGTGGTGCGCTGACGGTGGTGAAGTCGCTGCCGCTGCCTCCCGATGTGTTTCCGTTCTTCGTGCAGCCGGACTATCGCGGCTCGCTGTTTGTCAGCGGCATCAACCGCAAGAACCAGTTCACCGATCTGGACGCGTCGCTTGACGGAGTTCGTCGCGTGCTCGGGGCGGTCAAAGACACGGCGCAGCTTGGCGTGGTGCTGAAAGTGGGCGCAGAGACGGGCACAGTGACGACGGCGCTGCAAGGTATGGCGATCTATTACGATCTGGCGCTTCTGCCGAGCGGAGAGCTGCTCACTTCGACGGTGAGATTGGGCGCAGGCTACATTCCGCCGCGAGTGACGCTCGACTGGGGACTGGAAGTTCCGGGACGCTCATTTGCCAAGCTGCGAGAGGTTGCCAACACTGGGCTCAAGATCACCGACGCGGTGCAGCGTCTGCTTCCGCCCTATCGATATGAGCGCATTGGTGTGCAGTAGGCTTTTTGGCGAGCCCGAGAGAAGACGCCAACTTAGGTAGCGCGTAAGCGCCCAACTTGTGTAACGTCTTGAGACATGCCGACCGTGGACTTTGACTTCCAGCGCTACGTGCAGCGCAAAAAGGGCGCTCGTGCCGCCCAGGTTCGCGAGGGAGCGGCCTATGCCTATCCCGGAGATGTTCGCCTGCTTCGGACGCTCGATCGTCTGCGTCCCGTCGAGCTGGCTCTACTTGAAGCGGGTCGTCTGTGGCAGAGCGTGGCGCGTGCCGAGCTGCTCGGTCCGGCGGTGCGCGCGGTGGCTCCGCGTTATGCGCAGGTTGCGGCGGCGGCCAAGCGCTGCGCTGAGATCCTGCACATCGACGTTCCTGTGATCTACATCGCGCCGCGTCCGTCGGGCGTGCTGACGCTGGGAACCGAAGCTGAGACGTACATTGTGCTCAGCCAAGGACTGCTCGATAGCTTAAGTCCCGACGAGCTGCTCGACGTGATAGGCCGGGAGTGTGGTCGCATTCAGAACGGTCACGTTCCGTTTCGGACCGCGCTGCACTATCTGACGCACAACGCGAGCACGATGACGCGCTGGGCGGTTCGTCCGGCGACGCTGACGCTGCTGGCCTGGGCTCGTCGGGCCGACATCACCGCCGATCGCGCGGGCGTGCTCTGTGCGCGCAGCGTCGATGTATCGCTGATTGCGATGCAGAAGGCCTTTCCTGAAGACGACAGTCGCGAGCTGGCTCGTCGCTATCGTGCGATTCAGCGCTTTTCCGGCAGCCTGTATTACAAGACGGTGGTCGGTCAGGATGCCGACGACGGAGAAAGCACAGAAGACTGTGACGCGGCGGTGGCACAGATTCTAGACGACAAAGACGTTCCGCCTCCGGTGCCCAAAGGTAGCGGCGGTGCAGCAACCAGCACGACCGGCGAGGGCGAAGGACGATGAGCGTACTTAGCAGACAGCATCGCGAGCTCAAAGACGGGCTTCTGAGCGCGCTTCGAGATGTCGCGCGACTGGCCGACGACACCGGCATGCAGACGCTGACGTCAGAGCTTCTACGCGAGCGGATTCCCAAGCTGGAAGAAGAGCGCTTTGTGCTGGTGGTCCTCGGTGAGTTCAATCACGGCAAGTCGACGTTTGTGAACGCGCTGCTCGGGTCCAGCGTGCTGCCTGCGGGCATCACACCGACGACAGCGACGATCAATCACTTGGTGTATGCGGACAAGCCGTGTGCCAAAGCAGTGCTCGTCGATGAAACCCAGCGCGTCGTCGATCCCAAGTCGCTGGCCGAGTGGGTGACGATCGAGAGCACCAAGGCCGAAAAGGTGCGCTACGTCGAGGTCGGCTGGCCAGCGGAGATCCTGCGCGATCGAGTGACGCTCGTCGATACGCCCGGTGTGAACGACATCAACGAAGCCCGCGCCGAGATCACCTACAATTACATTCCGCGTGCCGACGCTGTGCTGTTTCTGCTCGATAGCTCGCAGGTTCTAAAGCAGTCGGAGCGATCGTTTTTGGAACAGCGGATTTTGCGACGCAGCCGCGACAAGCTGCTGTTTGTGATTGGCAAGGCGGATCTGCTGTCTCCCGAAGAGCGTGCCGAGGCGACGCGCTACGTGCGCGACAACTTGCAGCCGCTGCTCGGTGCGGAGCCGATGATCTTTCCGGTGTCGGCGCGGCTCCAGCTGGCGGGACGCAGCGCAGAGAGCGGAATTCCCGAGCTCAAGAGCTACCTTCAGCGCTATCTATCCGACGAGCGTGGTCGGGTTTTGCTTGACAATGCGTCGTCGGATGGTCAGCGGCTGTGCGCGTATCTGCGACAGAACCTGGGAATCAAGGCGCGCTCACTCGGGCTGACGCTGGAAGAGCTGGAAGCGCGGATTGCGCGCGTTCAAAAAGAGCTGTCGGGCAAGCAGCAGACGATGCGTCAGCTTCAGGCGCGGATCGTCGCAGAGTCCGATGCCATCAAGGCGCGGATTCGGCTCGATCTGGAAGAGTTTGTGGCCGCGTTTCAGGCCGCTCTCCCGAGTGAGATTGACAAAGCCAGCGCCGACGACGTGCGCAAGTACTTGCAGCTGTTTTTGCAAGACACGTTCAAGCAGTGGGCCGAGCAAGAAGGCGATCGCGTCGCGTCAGAGCTGGAGCGTCTGGCCGAGCAGATCATCCAGATCACCAACGAAAACGTCCAGCAGGCGATGGCGACGCTGGCGGCAGAGCTGGGACCGGCGGATACGCGCGTGGACTTGCAGGTCGACACGCTCAAGTACGACGTGGGAATCTTTGCGCTCGGTGCGCTCGGAACTGGCATCTTCCTGTTCGTGAACACCTTCGTCGGTGGCATGCTGACGCTGGCTGCGCCGATCATCGCGGTGCTGATTCACAGTCGAATGGCCGACGAGATCAAGCGTCAAGCCAAGCTCCAAGCTGCGCAGGCGGTTCAGACGGCGGCGCAGGCGATCTTGCCGCGCTTTCAGCAGATCGTGGACGACTTTGCGGCGCGACTGGCTGACTTTGTGACGGCGGCGGGTCAAGCGCTGCATCGCGGGATCTCAGAGATGCTGGATCGCGCACTGGCCGAGCGAAAAGCGACGGGGCTCGACGTGGCAGTGCGGCAGCGCGAGATTGACGTGCAGGTCGAAGAGCTTCGCAAGCTGGAGGCGCGTCTCGACGAGATTCGTCAGACCTTGTGGGCTCCGAGTGTGGATGGAGAAACCGAAGGATTTCCTTCGTAGCGAGCGTGCGATGCTGACGGTGACGCTGGTTCCTTGTTACAGCGACAACTATGCGTACTTGCTTTCCCGACCGGGGAGCAGCGAGGCGATGGTTGTCGACGGATGTGAAGCGGGACCGATCATGGCTGCGCTGGATGGTCGACGACTGACGGCGATTCTGGCCACGCATCATCATCTTGATCACATCGGTGGACACGAGCAGCTGCTCGCACACTTTCCGTCGCTGAAGATCTTTGGTCACGCGCAAGAGCTGTCGTCGCAGCGCATCTTCGGTCAGACCCACGGCCTGTCCGATGGTGAAGATCGTCAAATCGAGGGCGAGCGCGTCGTCGCGCTGCATGTTCCAGGGCATACGCTGACCGCTGTGGCCTACTACTTTCCCGACGCGGAGATGGTCTTTACCGGCGATACGCTGTTTGGGGCAGGCTGTGGGCGGCTGTTCGAGGGAACTCCGCCGCAGATGTTTCAGTCGCTTCGGCGGCTGGCGACGCTGCCAGCGCAGACGCTCGTCTACAGTGGGCATGAGTACTTGGCGAAAAACCTCGGCTTCGCGCGTCACATCGAGCCCGACAGCGAGGCGATTCGAGTGCGGCAGAAGGACTGCGAGCACAAGCGCTCTGCGGGGCTGCCGTGTGAGCCGTCGACGATTGCGCTGGAGCGAGCAACCAATCCATTTTTGCGTAGCGAGGAGCCGTCGGTGCAGGCGGCTGTGACGGGACGACCAGAGGAGCTAGGTCCGGAGATTTCTTCCGTCGAGGCATTTGCCAGACTTCGACGGTGGCGCAACACATTTTAGCAGCGACGAGCTTTGCGGAAGGTAGGGCGGCGATGATTCGAACCTTTCAGCAGATTTCTTCGAGCGATTTGTCCGTGGTCGGCGGCAAGGGCACAAACCTGGGCGTCCTGCTTCGTGCGGGATTTCCGGTTCCGCCGGGCTTTTGTGTGACGACGCTGGCTTTTTCGGCCTTCGTCGCTGGCTGTACGCAGCTTGACCTGCTGTATGACGAATTGGATGCGCTCGCTGCCGATGATGTCAAAGCCGCATCTGTCGTCGGTGCCAAGGTTCGCTCTGCGCTTTTGTCGGTACCGCTTCCCGAACAAGTGGCCACGGCGTGTGTGGCGGCTTGGCACGAGATTGGATCGGACTTTGCCTATGCCGTTCGTTCCAGTGCCACGGCTGAAGATCTGCCCGGTGCATCGTTTGCCGGTCAGCAAGATACGTTTCTGAACATTCGCGGAGAAGCGGCGCTGCTCGACGCGGTTCGTCGCTGCTTCGTCAGTCTGTTTACCGATCGCGCCATCTTGTACCGTCAGAAGAACCACTTTGGGCATCGCGATGTTCGCTTGTCCGTGGTGGTTCAGCGAATGGTCTTTCCCGACGCTGCTGGCATTCTGTTTACCGCCGATCCGCTGACTGGCCATCGCGGCACGATGACCATCGATGCGGGCTTTGGACTCGGGGAAGCGCTGGTGAGCGGGCTTATCACCGCGGATCTTTATCGCATCGACAAAAAAACGGGCTCGCTCAAAGAGCTGCGGATCGGCGACAAGATGCTGGCCGTGCGTGCGCTGCGTGGAGGCGGCACCGCGACGGAACGTCTGTCCGATTCGCTGCGTAGCATGCGAGTGCTCGACGGAAAAGATCTGCGGGAGCTGTGCGCGCTGGGTCGTCGCGTCGAAGCGTTTTACGGCGGGGTCCCGCAGGACATCGAGTGGTGCAAGGAAGGCCGCGAGCTGTTTTTGGTGCAAGCGCGTCCGGTGACGTCGCTGTATCCGCTGCCCGAGCCGCTGCCGAGCGGCGATGCGGTTCACGTCTACTTCGGCTTCAGTCACGCGCAGAACATGACCGCGCCGATCTCTCCGCTGGGACGAGATCTGTGGCAGGTGATGTTTCCCGTCGGAAAGCGTCATCTCTCGGACATTCCAGAGTCACCGACGGTGATGGTGTCTGCGGGCGGACGGCTCTACATCGATGTGACGAGCGTGCTCAAGGTTCCGGCGCTGCGTCGGATTGTGATTGGCGCGCTGTCGGCGGTGTATCCCGACTTGGCGACGCTCATCGAGCAGCTCGCCGATCGTCCCGAAGTGCAAGCGGTGTCTCCGCCGAGCATGGCGAGTCTGCGCTCGCTCATCAGCCTGCTTGGTCCGGTGCCGCCGCGTCTTCTGCGCGAGCTGCTGATTGGTCATCCCGAAAAGCTGCGCTCGTCGCTCGAAGAGCTGATCGAAGAAAAGCTGGAGACGTTTTCGCGTGAGCTGGCGGCGCTGCCGTTCGGGCTGCCTCGTCTGCAAAAGCTGCTGCCGCTATTGTCCGAGATGTTCGAGATCCTGCCAAACTTCATCCCGCGCTTTGGCGTCGGAATGCTGTCGCTGCGGCTGCTTCGTCAGCGCTTTGCGGGAACGCCTCACGCGCCCGATGTCGAAGCGCTGCAGCGCGGCCTGTTTGGCAACATCACCACCGAGATGGACTTGCTCGTTGGAGACTTGGCCGATCTGGCCAGGCCCCATCGTGAGCTGTGTGATGCGCTGCGTCGCGGCCTGCCCGATCGTGCGGGCATCGAGTCGCTGAGGACCCTGCCGGGCGGTGCAGCGTTCGTGCTGGCGTTCGAGTCGTTTTTGACCCGCTTTGGCATGCGTGGCCCAAGTGAGATTGACGTGGCGCGGCCTCGCTATCGTGATCAGCCAAGCCTGCTCATCAGTAGCATCGTCGGCAACCTGTCGCGGTCCAGTCCGCCCGGTGCCCATCGCGCCCACTTTCAGCGTCTGCAAGCCGAAGCCGAAGCGGCGGGACTGCGTCTTGTTGCGGCATCCGGTGGGGGATTTGCGGCCCGGCTCGTCGCGCGCGAGGTTCGCTGCGTTCGCTACGCGCTCGGCCTGCGGGAACATCCCAAGTATCTGCTCGTGCGCTGTCTGTCGGAGTTTCGACGGGAAGTCCTGGCCGTTGCGGCAGAGCTGGTGGCCGAACAGCGACTGGTCTGTGTCGAAGATGTCTGGTTTCTGCGCTTCCAAGAGCTGACCGAGCTGCTGTCCAACCCGAGCGTCGATCTGCAAAACTTGATCGTCTCTCGACGGGCCGAGCACGCGCGCTTTGCCCATCTGAGCCCGCCGCTCGTGATGACCAGTGAAGGGGAAGTGCCGCGACTTTTGCCACCGACGGATCTACCCGAAGGTGCGCTCGCCGGACTGGGCGCTTCCGCAGGTGTTGTCGAAGGAATCGCCAAAGTGGTGCTCGATCCATCCGTCGACATCCTGCATGCAGGCGAGATCTTGGTGGCGCCCTTTACTGATCCCGGCTGGACGCCGCTGTTTGTGCATGCAGCGGGCCTGGTCTGCGACGTGGGCGGCATGATGACTCACGGCTCGGTCGTCGCCCGCGAATACGGCATCCCCGCTGTTGTCGGTGTCACAAGCGGCACCAGACGAATCCGCAGCGGTCAGCTCCTGCGCGTCGATGGCAGTCGCGGCATCGTCGAGATCTTGGCCGACTAAGCCGCGTCTTTTTCGCGCTTAGGCGCTGCCGACGATCTCTTCGTCTTCATCGGGAAGATACGCAAACGTGCGCACCAGCCGGACCAGCTGCTCGCGCTGCGCATCATCGAGATCCACAAACTGTAGTCCCATGCCCGGCTGCCGACTGCGATCTCGATCGTCACGCGGCGGGTTCACCCAGATCACTTCCCCTTCGAGATCCATGCGCGGTCCACCCGGTGGACTGAAGCTCAGGTTCAGGCGCGTTCCCGGCGGCTCTGGCGACTGTGTGCGGATGAAGATGCCCATCGCGCTGATGTCTGAGATGTACGCAAACAGGAACGTGTCCATCGCCCGATAATCGACCGCCCAGTCGACCAAAATTCGCTCGTGGATGCGACGGTCCCTGCCGCTGCGCCGATCTCCGAGCCCCGCGCCGTCTGTTCTGTCACTTTCCCGACGATCTTTGGCTAGCTGTGGGGGCTTGATCATGGCTGCTGGGTTCCTCGCCTACGAAGAGTTCGCGCCTTCCATACTGCGCCCGCTTGCAGCCGAAAAGTTTTTTATGCGTCGTTCCCTCTGGGCTGCTGTGCGTGCAGTGACTGCCGATACCGATTGTTCCACGGACTGATTCGCCCAGGGCTTGGGCCGCGTGGCCGAGTTGGCTACAGTAGCCGCCATGCCTGCCCGAGGTCGTAAAGCCGCTTCTTCGTCCACATCTCCCACGGAGCCGCCTGCCCCTACTGCGGCTGACGTTCCGTCGGTGATATCGACAAGCGACACGACACCGAACCCGGGCTCCGATACAGAGCCAGCCCCGCGCGGTCGTCGCAAGCAAGTGCCGGTTCTGACCGAAGACGATCTGACGATTCGACCCTCGATTGCAGAGCTGCTCGACAAGCTACCGACCGATCCCGGCGTCTACCTGATGAAGGACAAGCGCGGGCGCATCATCTACGTCGGCAAAGCCAAAAACCTCAGAAGCCGCGTTCGCAACTACTTCCAGCGCTCCGGCGACAACCGACCGTTTGTGAAGCTGCTCGATCGGATCTTGGCCGACATCGAGACGGTCATCACCAGCAGCGAAAAAGAAGCGCTCCTGCTTGAAAACAACCTGATCAAGCAGCACAAGCCGCGCTTTAACGTCCGTCTCGTCGATGACAAGAACTACCTGGTGCTGCGGCTCGATCCCAAGGCGCGCTATCCCCGTCTGGAAGTGACCCGCAAGATTCGCGAAGACGGCGCACGCTATTTCGGTCCGTATCACTCCGCGCGAGCCTGTCGTCAGACGCTGGAGGTGATCGGTCGGCACTTTCGGCTGCGCACCTGCACCGATCAAGTGATGAACGGTCGTCGCAGGCCGTGTCTGGAATATCAGATCAAGCGCTGTGATGCGCCGTGTGTGCTGCCGGTGCCTCCGTCGCAGTACGCCGAGCAGGTTCGTGACGTTGCGCTGTTTTTGGAACACAAGTCGAGCGAGCTGCTCGATCGGCTGCGCAGCCGCATGATGTCGGCGTCCGATAGCCTGGAGTTTGAGACGGCAGCGGCGCTGCGTGATCAGCTCAAAGCGATCGAAATCACGCTGGAACGTCAGCACGCCGTGGCGACCCAGTTTGTCGATCAAGATGTGATCGGCTACTACCGCGAAGGCGACGTGCTGGAGATCGCGGTGCTGCTCGTTCGCCAAGGAAAGCTCGTCGGTCGGCGGACGTTTCGCTGCACCGGACAAGAGTTTCCCGACGAAGAGTCGATCTCGTCGTTTGTCAGCCAGTATTACGATCGTCCCGGCATCGAGATTCCCGACGAGGTGCTCTTGCCGCTGGCGATTGAAGATCAGCAGGCCAAGTCCGACTGGCTGCGCGAGCGCACCGAGGAGCTGTTTGGCCGCGCGCGCAAGGTCGAGGTGCAAGCGCCAAAGCGTGGGCCTCGGCAAAAGCTCGTCGAGCTGGCCAGCAAGAACGCGGCGGCGGCCTATGCGTCGCGACGGAATCGCACCAAAGACACCGAAGCGGCGCTCGGTAAGCTTCAGCGGCGGCTCGGGCTCAAGAAGCTGCCGATGCGCATCGAGTGCTTCGACATCTCGCACCTGCAAGGCACCGATACCGTGGCCTCTCGCGTGGTGTTTCTCGATGGAGAGCCCGCCAAACACCTGTATCGGACCTTCAAGGTTCGCTCGGTGGAAAACGACGACTTTGCCGCGATGTATGAGGTCCTGTCGCGGCGCTTCCGACGCGCGCTCGGCAAGACAACAGGGCAGGGCGGCGGTGGCGAAGACGTCGGCTTTTCGTCCGCCAACGTGGCACGGCGACGTTCCGAAGCGCTGCTGCCGGTTGCGATCCGCGCTCCTTCTGCCGAAGCCCCCGCCGAAGTCGTCGATGTTCCTGAGTGGAGCGATGCCGAGCCCGATGATGTCGAAGCCGCCGATGCCCAGGCCGAAGCCGCGCTTGGGGACTTGGCCCTGATCGATGGCGACGAAGCGTCCGATCCCAAGAGCGAAGATCCGTGGAGCTTGCCCGACCTGCTGGTCATCGATGGTGGCAAAGGACAGCTGGCAACGGCGCTCGCGGCGCTCAAAGACATTGGCATCAACTGGGCGACGGAGCTGGATGTCATCGGCCTGGCCAAAGAGCGCGAAGACGTACGCGGCGATCGCAAGCCGGATCGCGTGTTTCTGCCTCGGACCAAAGATCCGATTCGGCTGCGCGACAACACCGCAGAGCTGTTTGTGCTGTCACGGATTCGCGACGAAGCGCACCGCTTTGCCGTCAGCTTTCACCAGAAGCTGCGGGAAAAGCGCACGATCCGATCGCAGCTCCAAGAGATTCCAGGCATCGGGCCTCGGCGTCAGCAGGCGCTGCTGCGGGCGCTCGGCAGTGTTCGGCGGATTCGGGTGGCCAGTCGCCAAGAGCTGCTGGCGGTTTCCGGCATGACCGAAGCGGCGGCGGATGCGGTGCTGCGCTTCTTTGTCGATGCGCGCGGCGGCGAGCCAGCGCCCCTGTCAGTCGAGAATCAGCCAATGACCCGACCGATCGCCACGCCACGCCCGCCCAGCGCGCCGCCGCCTGGGAAGGACGCGGACAGTCCCGCTGAAGACGTGGTGGAACACGCAGCCGCCGCAGAGCTAACCGCCCTGGCTGTCGACGAAAGCGAAGACGATCTGGCGCGCTCGGTGGCGGAGCTGTTGACCGATGAAGCCGCAGCGGCTCGGTCCGATTCGGGAAGCTAGTTGCCCGACCACTTGGCCAATTTTTTGCCCTGCGTTGGGGCTGTCTTCCCGTCGCTGGCTGGCAACTTAGCGGCCTGGAGCGTTTCCAGAATTGCACTGCCTTACCCTACATGTTAAGTAGCGATCCTCTTGTGGTTACGGCGGCTTGTGCGGTGGTTTTTCGTCAGTTTCCGTCGTCACTTCGAGGGAAAAGCAAGACCTGAATCGGTAACACAACTTTTTTTCAGCCCGTAGGTCCGGGGGGCTGAAGCGCTTGGCCTGTAGCTAGCCTGTTGGGCATCCTTTTGTCCGACGGACGACCTGCCTGGCCAACGCTCGAATTGAGGAATGAGCACATGATGGAGAAGTCGGAAGCAGCGGTCATTATGGGTGGCACCCGAAAATATTCGAGCAACACGTCGGCAAGCGGTCCCCGGACTGTCAGCAAGGCGAAGTCTGCCACTGAGGCCAAGTCGAGCAAGAAGCGGGCGACGGCCACGGGCCGCGACAAGGCTTCCAAAGGCGCGGGCAAGCTGGGGCTCCAGATTCCGCGCTACTTCACCGAGCGCGGCGTCGATCCATTTTCCGAAGTCGAGTGGGAGCTACGCACCGCCAGCATCACCGGCGAGGGCGGCAAGGTCTACTTTGAACAAAAGGACGTCGAGTTCCCCAAGTCGTGGTCGCAGCTTGCCACCAACGTCGTCGTCCAGAAGTACTTTCGCGGCGCGATGGGCACGCCGGGCCGCGAGCGCTCTGTCCGGCAGCTGATTGGCCGCGTCGTCTCGACCATCACCGGCTGGGGCATCAAAGACGGCTACTTCCGCACCGAAGCCGACGCCGAGACGTTCCGCAGTGAGCTGACGCACCTGCTCGTCCAGCAGAAGATGGCGTTCAACTCGCCCGTCTGGTTTAACGTCGGTGTCGAGGCAGAGCCGCAGTGCTCGGCCTGCTTCATCAACAGTGTCAAAGACACGATGGACAGCATCCTCACCCTGGCCAAGACCGAGGGCATGCTGTTTAAGTTTGGCTCCGGCACGGGCACGAACTTTTCGTCGCTGCGCAGCTCGCGTGAATCGCTGCAAGGCGGCGGCGGTGCCTCGGGCCCGGTGTCGTTTATGAAGGGCTTTGACGCCTTCGCGGGTGTCATCAAGTCCGGCGGCAAGACCCGGCGCGCGGCCAAGATGGTCATCCTCAACGCCGAGCACCCCGACATCGTCGAATACATTCACTGCAAGGCCAGCGAAGAAAAGAAGGCGTGGGCGCTCATCGACGCCGGCTACGACGGTAGCTTCAACGGCGAGGCCTACAACTCCATCTTCTTCCAGAACAGCAACAACTCGGTGCGCGTGACCGACTCGTTTATGGAGTCCGTGGTTCACGATCGTCCCTGGCACACCCGCGCGGTGCGTGACGGCTCGGTGGTCGATACCTACCAAGCGCGCGACCTGTGGCGACAGATTGCCGAGGCGGCCCACCAGTGCGGCGATCCCGGCCTTCAGTTTGATACCACCGTCAATGCCTGGCACCCGTGCCCCAGCTCGGGACGCATCAACGCGTCCAACCCGTGCTCGGAGTACATGTTCCTAGACGACAGCGCCTGCAACCTGGCCAGCCTGAACCTGCGCAAGTTCCAGTTCCCGATCGGCCACGCCCACGCCGGTGACTTCGATGTCGAGTCGTTTGAGCGAGCCGTCGATCTGACCATCCTGGCGCAGGAGATCATCGTCGACAACGCCCGCTACCCAACCCCGCTGATTGGCGAAAACAGCCACCTGTTCCGTCCGCTCGGCCTTGGCTACGCCAACCTGGGCGCGCTGCTGATGTCGCGCGGTCTGCCCTACGACTCCGACGCGGGTCGGGCCTATGCCGGTGCCGTCACCGCCATCATGGGCGGTCGGGCCTACCGGATGAGCGCCGAGATCTCTCGCGACCACGGCGGACCGTTTGCGGGCTACGAAAAGAACCGCGAGCCGTTCCTGGGCGTCATGCGCAAGCACCGTCAGCACGTCGATCACATCGACTCGGCGCTGTGTCCGTATGACCTGCTTCAGTCGGCCCGCGCGGCCTGGGACGAAGCGATTGCGGTCGGCGAGCAGCACGGCTACCGCAACGGCCAGTCCACCGTGCTCGCGCCGACGGGCACCATCGGCTTCATGATGGACTGCGACACCACCGGCATTGAGCCCGACATCGCCCTTGTGAAGTACAAGCGACTCGTCGGTGGCGGCATGCTCAAGATCACCAACCAGACCGTGTCGGAAGCCCTCACCCGGCTTGGCTATGACACGGCGGCCCAAAAGCAGATCATCGACCACATCTCGTCGCAAGACACCATCGAGGGCGCACCGGGTCTACGGCCCGAGCACCTGGCCGTGTTCGACTGCGCGTTCCGGGCCCAGAACGGCACCCGCTCGATTCACCCGATGGGTCACATCAAGATGATGGCGGCGGCGCAGCCGTTTATCTCGGGCGCAATCAGCAAGACGGTCAACCTGCCGAGCGATGCGTCCGTCGAAGACATCGAAAACGCCTACATGCAGGCCTGGCAGCTTGGGCTCAAGGCGATTGCGATTTACCGCGACGGCTGCAAGCGCAGTCAGCCGCTGTCCACCTCGAAGACCGAGTCAAAGGCCGCCCCGGTCCACAGCCAGGCCGCCCCGAGCGCGCTGCCGATTCAGGTGCTCATCGACCGGCTGCCTCCGGCGGTTCGTCAGCAGCTCCTTGATGCGAGCGCGCTGTCCGTCGAAGACTTCTTGCAGCAGGTGGCCGCGCTGTCCAACCCCAAGGGCCCGCCGATGGCCGTCCGTCGCAAGCTGTCCGATGAGCGACGCTCGATCACCCACAAGTTCGCCATCGCCGGACACGACGGCTACATCCACGTCGGCATGTACGACGATGGCTCGCCCGGCGAGATCTTCATTCGGATGGCCAAGGAAGGCTCGACCATCTCGGGTCTGATGGATAGCTTCGCGACGGCGGTGTCGCTGGCGCTTCAGCACGGGGTGCCGCTCAAGCTGCTGGTCGACAAGTTCAGCCGCACCCGCTTTGAGCCGTCGGGCTGGACCGGCAACCAGGACATTCCGCGCGCCAGCTCGATCATGGACTACCTGTTCCGCTGGCTCGAAGCGAAGTTTCTGCCCGATCAGGTCCAAGGCGAGCAGCTGGAGATGGATCTGCCGACCCCCGCGGTGGCGACCAGCCAGACCACCGTCGAAGCGCCGCCCGCTCTGCCGAACCTGTCGAGCTTGTTTGGTGCGACTTCGGCGCGCGCCTTCCGGGCCGAGACCGACGCGCCCACCTGCCACGAGTGCGGCACGATCATGGTCCGCTCCGGTGCCTGCCACAAGTGCCTCAACTGCGGCGCGACCTCCGGTTGTAGCTAGTCTCTTCGTCTCCCCCCGCTTCCAAAGCCCCCTGAGCGCGATCGGAATGAAACGGATCGCGCGCCCAGCACTTCCCCCCGCGATCAAAATGAAACAACCCGCGATCTAGGCGCTTCCGCCCTCGATCGGAATGAAACGACCCGCGATCTGGGCGCTCCCCAGCGCGATCGGAATGAAACGGATCGCGTCTTGGGGAGCTTTCCCTACATGGCGGATGAGCGCAGGCGTTGGCTTAGCTGCCGAGCGGCGGTCCATCCGGTGGGGCACCAGGATCATCGGGCGGATCAGCGTCTTTGCGACGACGGCCCGACAGCGGACGGAGCTTGTCGGCCAGCGCCTGCTCCCCCGCAGAGAGCAGAAGGGCCGACAGCACGGCGGTGGTGGCGCTGTAGCGGCGGTCATACTCGGCCATGGCCTGGTTGCGCGCCGACAGCGTGACCTCGGCCTCGCGCACTTCCCGAGACACCGCGCTCAGCGCCTTGCTCAGGCTGGCGGCGGCGGGTCGTAGCTCTGCCTCGATCTCTTTGAGGTTTACTTCCGCCCCCTTGCGACGCGGCTTGGGCAGCTTGACCGTGCCCAGCGCCGACAGCACCGCCGTCGCTTGACGGGACACCGCGACCGCATCCGAGGGCGTGTCCCCGATGATGCCCAGCTCCTGCACCGCCGACGGGTCGTACATCACCGACACCATCTCGCGCAGTGAAATGAGCTGTCCCCGCACCTCGCTCGCCGCGTCATCACGGGCCCGACGCGGGGCTGCGTCATCGGCCAGCTCGCGCTCATGCGCCAGGTCCGCCGCGATCAGGGTCTTTTGCGCGTCCGCCAGCCAGCGCAGAAACAGCGCCGACACCTGCGCAAAGTCGGGCAGCGTCTCCCCCCGCTGAAGGTGCGGCGACAGCTCGCTCTTGAGCCGTGCCGTCAGCGCCGTTACATGTGTCTCGCTGGTGGCCAGCACCAGCTCCCCCAGCTTCTGTCTGTCAATGACCTGCTTGGATGCCACGTCAGCCTCACTCCCAGGCGTGAATCGCCGGTGGCCCCTGTAGTAGACATCCTGCTGCGGGCGCGCAAGGGGTGGATTAACAGTCCGACCAGTTTGTTGCGGAGCCGACGTCCACCACCAGCGGCACCGACAGCGTCTCGGCCTGCTCCATCGTCTGCTTGACCAGCGCGCAGACCGAATCGGTGGCGGCGATCGGCGCTTCCAGCACCAGCTCATCGTGGACCGTCAGCAGCATGCGGGTCGTCGGAGCCTGCTGTTCCAGCACCCGCTGCACGTCGATCATCGCCTGCTTGAGAATGTCCGCCGCCGTCCCCTGAATCGGCGTGTTCTTGGCCATCCGCTCGGCGTAGCCACGCATCGGAAAGTTCTTGCTGGTCAGATCGGGCAGGGGCCGGAAGCGACCACGCAGGGTCCGGGCACCTCCGTCGCTGCGAGCCCGCCGCACCAGCTCGTCCATGAACGATCGGACGCCGTGGTAGCGCGCGAAGTATTCCTCAATGTACTTTTTGGCCAGCCGCCGTTCGATCTGAAGGCGCGTCGCCAGGCCGTAGTCGGTCAGGCCGTAGACGATGCCGTAGTTGATCATCTTGGCGGCGCGGCGCTTGTCGGACTGCTTGCCTTCTTCGGGGCCAAACATCTCGATCGCGGTGCGGGTGTGAACGTCTTCGCCCGACCGGAAGCTATCGACGAGCAGCGGATCTTGCGACAGGTGGGCCAGCACCCGCAGCTCAATCTGCGAGTAGTCGGCGGCAATCAGGACATGGCCGGGCGCTGCGACAAAGGCGGCGCGGATCTGTTGGCCCAGCTCGCTGCGGATCGGGATGTTTTGCAGGTTGGGATCGGTCGAAGACAGCCGTCCGGTCGCGGCCACCACTTGCTGGTAGGTGGTATGCAGCCGTCCGCTCTGCTTGCTGACGAGCAGGGGCAGCGCATCGATGTACGTGCCCTTGAGCTTGGTCAGGCTGCGGTGCTCCATGATCTGCTCGGCGATCGGATAGTCGGCGGCCAGCGCTTCGAGCACCTCGGCATCGACCGACAGGCCGGTCTTGCCCTTGGTCTTCTTCATCGGCGGCAGACCCAGCTTCACAAACAGCAGCTCGGCCAGCTGCTTGGGCGAGTTCAGGTTGACCCCGGTGCCTGCCTGCTGCTCGATCTGCGTCTCCAAGGCGTCGAGCTTGGCCGCGACCTCGGTCGAAAGCGCTGCCAGCACCGACGTATCCAGGCAGATGCCGTAGCCTTCGATGTCGGCCAGCACCGTCGCGAGCGGCAGCTCAAGCTGCTGGAGCAGTGCATAGGACGCGGCGCTAAGCGCTGGCAGCAGCGCGCCCCCGGTCAGCAGCGTGGCCCGCGCTTCCCCGCCCGTCAGCTCGGCAGCACGGCGAAGCTCGACCGCATCAAGCCGCAGCGTGGTCTTGCCCGCCTGACAGACCGCCTTGCGCTCCAAAAGCGGCGGATATCCCGGCGGCAGGGTCCGGGTGATCAGCGCCGAGAGCGCATGATCTTCGCCCGCATCAAGCAGATACGAGCACAGCGCCGGGTCGGTGATCATCCCGCCCAGCCGAATCCCGAGCCCGAGCAGCGCTTGCTGCGTCTCTTTGGCCCCGTACACCGCTTTGGGCAGGCGCGCATCTTCCAAGATCGGACGCAGCCGCTCGATGACCAGCTCTCGGCCAAGCTGCGGCTCGACGCCCAGGTAGCGATGGCCAAACGGCACGTACCACGGCGGCTGACTCGCGACGCACAGCGACAGCCCACACAGCGGAGACAGCCGCGCGTTGTGCCCGCTGTGTCCGTCGTCGCACCAAGCGGGCGTAACCGCCACGAGCGGCGCTTGTCCAGGGGCCACCAGGGCCGACAGCGCCTGCGTCACCTGCGCAAGGGCCGCTTCCGTCAGCACGAGCTGGGGGGGACCGTCCGTAGCGGCGATGGCAGCGGCCAGGTCAAAGGCGGGGGCCGGACTTCCTTGTTCCGGGGCCGTCGGAACCACGGGGGCGGCAGCGGCAGGGCTTTCGGCAGGCGCGGCGGCAGCGGTCGGCAGCGGGACGGGGGCGGGTGTCGCGGCTCCAGACTCCAGGGCCTTGGCGGCTTCCGACAGATCGGGCATTCCCGGCATGCCACCCGGTGCCACGAGCCGCCGATAGAGCGTCGTAAACTCCAGCTCTTTGAGCAGCTGGAGCAGCGGCAGCGGGTCGACGGTCTGGCGGCTGAGCGCATCCAGCGCAGGCAGCCCCGGCAGGTCTTCTTCGAGCGCCACCAGCTCTCGCACCAGGCGAAGCTGCGCTTCATGTGACGTGAGCGCCGCGATGATCTTGTCTTTGCCTCGGACGCTCACTTCGTCTCGCCGGGCAATCAGCGACTCCAGCGAGCCAAACTGCACGATGAGCTGCGCGGCGGTCTTCGGTCCGACACCGGGGATGCCAGGCAGGTTGTCGCTGGCGTCGCCCATCAGCGCCAGCACGTCGCCGAGCTGACTGGGCGGCACGCCCCACTTTTCGACGACCTCTGCTTCGCCAAACAGCTTGCCGCGTCCCTCTTCCTTCATCGTATCGAGCAGCTGAATGTGGCCATCGCGACACAGCTGCATCAGATCTTTGTCGGACGAGACAATCACGACCTGCTCGCCGCGCTGCTCGGCCCGCCGCGCAAGCGTCGCCATCACGTCGTCCGCTTCCGCATCGCGGGCTTGCAGGCAGACCACACCCAGCGCGGACACCAGCTTGGCGGCCAGGTCAAACTGCGGCACCAGCTCGACGGGACACTCGGCGCGATTTTGCTTATAGGCCGGGAACCGCTCGGCGCGCTTGTCTTTGCCGCCTGCGTCGAACACCACCGCCAGGTGCGTTGGCTTGTGCTCGCCGATGAGCCGCAGCAGCATGGACGCAAAGCCCCGCACCGCGCCCGTCGGGACGCCTTTCGACGACACCATCATGGGCATCGCGTGAAACGCCCGAAACAGAAAGTTAGAACCGTCCACCAAGTAGAGCGAAGACATGGCGGCAGACTAGCAGAACCCACCGACATGACCGCGACGGCACCGCTGGAAAATGACAGCGAAGGGCGGCGGGGCTGCACACGGAGCCCAGAAAAGAAAAAAGCCTTCCACTTTTGGTGGAAGGCTTGTCGGGGCGACTGGATTTGAACCAGCGACCCCCAGTCCCCCAGACTGGTGCGCTAACCAGGCTGCGCCACGCCCCGAAACGACGAGAGACACATCTATCAAAGGGCTTCCGCAAGCGTCAAGAAATACTTCAGGAAATCCTACATTTACACCCGACGGAGCCCGCGCACTGCGGATCGGGCTGCGCAAGACTGGCCGAAGGGCCCGGCGTGGCTAGTCTTCGTCGCGACCGCTGCGCATGGCGGCTACAAAGGCGGCCAGGGCGGCTTCTTCTTCGTCGTGAAGCTGCTCATATTCGCCGGATGGAATCGTGCGGGCGGCGGGGGTCGTCTCTTCGACGACGGCTTCCGCTGCGGGCGGGCGATCGTGCTCGTGTTCATCGAAGCTGCGACGCCGACGCCGATCCCCGTGCTTGCGCTCGCGCTCGGGGGCAAAGTCCCGACGGCTGCCTTCGCTCTCTTCGCCGAGCACGTACGGTCCGGGCAGCGGCCACTCGGCAATCTCTTGGGCAATCGCTGCTTCACTTTCGCCCATCGCCAGTCGCTGCACCTTATAGAACAGCGCATGGAGTCCCTGGGCGGGCCGTAGCTCGTCGCGGTGCAGCAGGCTGGGGGGCAGCTTGCCGCCGCGCAGTCGGGCTTGGGCGATCCGCCGCTGAACCAGCAGCAGGTGCTTGGCTTGGTCAACATCGCGACGGGCAATCCGCAGCCGCGCACACAGCGGCGACAGCAGATCGGTGATGAAGTCGAGCGGCGCGGGCTGCTTGCGGCTCTCGGGCTCGAAGATGGGCAGCAGCTGCGGCAGAAACAGCGTGACCAGCAGCACGGCATTGACCGGCACATCACCAGCGGCAACGTGGCGATCGATCTCATGCAGATAGGGGTCGAGCAGGCCCGGCTGCTCCACAAGCTGAGGGGCCACTTCCGGCAGCAGCACGTCGAGCAGACCGCACTCCCGCAAGAGCATCAGCGATTCCACCGCCGCGCCACCCCGCAGCAGCCGATAGATCTCTTCCAGCACGCGCGGCACCGGGCTCTTTTCCAGCTCTTTGCCGTGGCTGAGCAGCGCGCGATAGGTCTGGTCTTCGATGTCAAAGCCAAGCCGCGCCGCAAACTTGACCGCCCGCAGCATGCGCACCGGATCTTCGCGGAAGCGGACGTTCGGGTCGCCAATGGTGCGCACCGATCGGCTGGCGAGATCGGACAGACCGTCTACGTAGTCGATGACCTGCTCGGCGCCGATGTCATAAAAGAGCCCGTTGACGGTGAAGTCGCGGCGGCGGGCGTCCTGCTCCGCGGTGCCAAAGACGTTGTCGCGATGGATGTACAGCTCGTCACCGGGGGCGTTTTCGTCTTCCTCGCGAGGGTTTGCGCGGAAGGTCGCCGTCTCGATGATCTTGTTTCCGAAGATGATGTGCGCGAGTCGGAAGCGTCGACCGATGATCCGACAGTTGCGGAATAGCTCGCGGACTTCACTCGGCGTGGCATCGGTGGCGATGTCGAAGTCCTTGGGCGAGCGACCGAGCAACAGATCGCGGACGCAGCCACCGACGAGATAGGCTTTGTGGCCGCTCCGCGTCAGGTGACGAATCACCTTTTGGGCTTCTGGGATGATTTGATCGAGTGGAATGACCGGCGCCGACATACCGTGGAGGGGCGTACCATATCATCGGGGCTGCTGCAATGTTTCCCCTCGGTGGATTCGCTATTCGACTCGGTGAATCTGCATCGTGTTCGTGGGCTGACCCGATCGGAACGGAATGGCCATGGTCAAGATGACGTGCTGACCGCTCTTGGCGAGTCCTTGGTCGCGCAGCAGGGCGAGCACCGAGCGGATCATGGTGGCCTCGTCGTCCGCTTGCGGCGCCATCATCGGCAGCACACCCCAGTAGGCGGCCAGCTGGTTGTAGACCTCGACGCTGGAGGTCATGCCGACGAGCAGTGCTTCGGGGCGATATTCCGACAAGAGGCGCGCGGCCCCACCGGAGTTGCTGAGCGAGACGATCACGGGCGCTTCGACCAGCCGCGACGCCACCACCGCTGCGTGGGCCACGGCGTTGGAGGTCACGCGGATCATCGGCCAGTCGAGCTTGTGCCGGAGCTTGAAGTAGCGCTCGCTCTGCTCGACTTCGCGGATGATGCGATCCATCGTGCGCACCGCGAGGAGCGGGTACTTGCCCGACGCCGACTCTGCCGACAGCATCAGGGCATCGCTGGCGTCCATGACGGCGTTGGCTACGTCGCTCGCTTCGGCTCGGGTCGGGCGCGCGTTCTGCGTCATCGACTCCAGCATCTGGGTCGCGGTGATCACCAGCTTGGCGCGGCGGTTGGCCAGCTCAATGGCGGCCTTTTGCACGAGCGGAACTTTTTCCGGGCCCAGCTCGACGCCGAGATCGCCACGCGCGACCATGATTCCATCGGCGGCATCGATGATCTCTTCCAGGTGATCGACCGCTTCGGGCTTTTCAATCTTGGCGATGATCAGCGTGGGGGGACGGCTCTGGCTTTCGGGAATGCTGGTGCGGGCGGCGGCAATCGCGGCGCGGGCTTCGTGAATGTCTTGGGCGGTGCGCACAAACGACAAGGCCAGAAAGTCGACGCCGAACTGCTGACCAACGATCAGATCGGCCAGGTCTTTTTCGGGCATCGACGGGGCGGAGACGTGAATCCCCGGCAGGTTGATGCCTTTGTTGTTCGACAGCGGTCCGCCGATCAGCACGCGGGTGACGACTTCGCTGCCTTCGACCGACAGGACTTCGATCTGAAGCAGTCCGTCGTCAAGAAGCAGCACGTTTCCGGGCCTGACATCGCGCGGCAGCCCTTCATAGGTGACGCTGGCGCGGGCGGCATCGCCCAGGATCTCCTCGGTGGTCAGGATGAACTCGGTGCCCGCTTCAAGGACGGTGCCCGGCTTCATCTTGCCAACGCGAATCTTGGGCCCTTGGAGGTCTTGCAAGATGGCGACGGCGCGACCACGGCGGGCGGCCTGTTCGCGAATGGCGCTGTAGACGCGACGATGGTCGTCTACGGTGCCGTGCGAAAAGTTCAGCCGCGCGACGTTCATGCCTTCATCGATCAAGTGACCAATGACCTCGGGCGTGCGGCTCGCCGGTCCGATGGTGCAGACGATCTTGGCCCGCCGAAACGGGCTCGCGAAGGGATGTTTTTTTAGGGAATGAGAGGAGGAAGCGGCCTCAGACATCGTAGCTTTGGTTATATCGCGACCGGACTACGCTGTGTGTGGCTTTCGTGGACGGGCTATTTGGAAAGGATGACAAAGCCTCGGGCAGGGACGGAGAGGGTGGGTCCGCTGACCATGCCGCCGCTTACTTGGTCGGTGAGCGACATGGCAGGCAGACCCGAGACGGTCTTTGCGGAGTCGGCGCGATTGATCGCGACGTAGACGGTGTCGGCTCCGTCGACCATGCTGTAGACCCAGGTGTCGTCGGTCTGGGATAGC
This sequence comes from uncultured Myxococcales bacterium, assembly GCA_937868485.1. GTDB lineage: Bacteria > Myxococcota_A > Polyangia > Palsa-1104 > JAEUJZ01 > JAEUKA01. The sequence continues at coordinate 38,479 of CALMML010000389.1, forward strand.
GTGGTGCGGTTTCCGCGACGGAGGCTGCTGTGGGCTTTGCGGATGGCGCCGAGCTTCTTGGTGCGGTCGAGCAGCCACTTTTGTCCGCCGTTATAGCCGCCGCTGTTCCAGTCCATCATGCGGCGGTTGTCGGGATCGCCTGCGCCCGCAAGTCCGATCTCATCACCGTAGTAGAGAAGCGGCACGCCCTTGTTGGTCATCAGGATCGCGACGGACAGCCCGAGTCGCTCGTAGGCTTCGGTCTCGCCGACGGTGCCGGGACGGTTCGGGTCGAAGTTGCGGTCTTTGCCGCCGGCCCACACGTCGGTCCACAGCGGGCTGTTTTGGGCAAAGTGAATCGAGCGCGGCACGTCGTGGTTGCCAATGAACGTCGAGTTGAGCCCGGTGCCGTAGAAGTTGGTGTTCGAGTCCATAAAGTTCACCAGATCCTGCATCCGGCCCTGGCGGAGCAGGACTTTGCTGGTCAGCTCGGCGCGCAGCGGGAAGTCAAACTGTCCGTCGAGCTTTTTGCACGGATCGATGAACGACTTGATGAGATCGCGGTTGCCTGTGTAGGTCTCGCCGACGAGGTAGATGTGCTGTTTTTTGACCAGCTCGACGTCTTTGGTGATGCGCTCGCGCAGGTCGGTGAGCCAGGACTGCTCGATGTGCTTGACCGCGTCGAGCCGGAAGCCATCCAGGTCGTAGTTTTGCATCCACGACAGGGCGTTATCGACGGAAAACTTGCGCGCAGCGGCGTTGTTGAAGTCAAAGTCGGGCAGGTAGTCGCGGAACCAGCAGACCGACGCTTTGCTGCCTTCCCACGGACAGTCGGACGAGCCGCAGATGCACTGGCGGCCCCCGCCGAGGTCGAGCGGATTGAACCAGCCCTTGTTCATCGCGTAGACCGGCGAGTCTTTGTGAACGTGGTTCATCGCATAGTCGACGAGGACCTTGATGCCGCGCTTGTGGGCCTCGGCGATGACGGCTTTTAGCTCGGACTCGGTGCCAAAGCGACGCTCGGGCTTGGTCAGATCGCGCGGCCAGTAGCCGTGATAGCCGGTGTAGTTGCGTCCGTCGTCACCGATGCCGATGCCGTCGGTGTTGTCCATGGGAACGGTCAGCCACAGCGCGTTCACCCCGAGCGCGTCGAAGTAGCCGTCCTTGAGCTTCTGCAGCAGTCCGGCCCAGTCGCCGCCTTTCCAGTTCGCCGACGCATCGACCATGCCGCCGCCGCTGTACGGGATGTTGTTGGCAGGGTTTCCGTCGAAGAAGCGATCGACGAAGACGAAGTACATGACCGCGTCGCGCCAGTCGAAGTCTCCGGCGGTGGCAGAGCAGGTCGGTGCGGGCGCTTCGCAGGTGTACTTGACACAGGTGACGCCGCTTCCGACGGAGTTAAAGCCGCCAAAGCCGTCCGATTCCTTGTTGGGGTTTTCGGGATCGGCGATCCAGCTCTCTTTGCCGGTGGCATCGACGATGCGGAACTTATATAGAAACTTCGATACCCAAGGCACCGTGACCTTGACGCGCCAGGCGGTGCCGTCGAAGGTCATCACGTCGCCCGTGACCCAGCCGTTTGCCTTGTGGTCGCCACGTAGCTCGACGACTTTTTCATCGCCTTTGGTGCTGGTGCCGCCCATTCCTCGGTAGACAAACTCTTGCTCGCAGCGGCGCTCGCTGACATCGCACATCGGCGGGGGCGGCGGCATCATTCCCGAGCCAGAGCCTGACCCGTAGCCGGATCCTTCCTTGCGCGGTCCGGGGTCCCACGGATCAGACATCTTGCCGTTGTAGATGCTGTAGTCACCACAGCCGGCGACCACCGACGAAACGAGCAAAAGGAGCGGGGCAAGCTGACGACGGGCTTGCAGCAAAAGCGACATACGCACCTCCTTGCGGATTGGGACGGTACGATACCGAATCGGACAGTCCTTAACAGGGCAAAATGCTGCGCGAGAGGCGGTCCTGTATGCTGCGCGCGTGGCGACTCCTAGAACCGCTGCGGACTTGGTGGATGTCGATGCGGCGCTGGCCCCGGCGTTTGGGCTCAGCGACGAGCTGTCCCCGCTGGTTTCGGAGTGGCACGCGCACAACCGACACCAGATCTTGTATGCCAGCGCGGGGCTTTTGCATCTGACGGTGGGCACAAGTGACTGGGTGCTGCCTCCGCATCGGGCGGCGTTCCTTGTGGCGGGAACGCAGCATCGGGTGCGCTGTGACCAGCAGGTTTCGCTGCGGACGATCTATCTGGCACCGTCGATTGTGGCCGCGCCGCCGTGGGACTGTCGGGTGTTTACGGTGTCGCCGCTCGCCAAAGAGCTGCTGCTGTACGCGATGCGCTGGAACCACCAAAGCGATCCGCGCGATCCGCTGCTTCAGTCGTATTTTTCGACGCTGGGTCAGCTTGCGGCAGAGTGGAGCGAGCACGGTGCGCTGCCGTTTCGTCTGCCGGTGCCACAGTCGGAAGCGCTGCGGCGGGCGACCCGAATCATTGTGGACCGACTGGACGAAGCGCTGTCGGTGACGGACCTGGCCAAGGCGGTGGCCCTGTCCGAGCGCACGCTGCGTCGACGGTTTGTGACCGAGCTGGGCCTGACGCCGCACGCCTATGTTCATGCGCAGCGGATGCTGGCGGCGCTGGATCGGCTGACGGACCCGTCGCTGTCGATCACGGAAGTGGCGCTTTCGGTGGGCTTTGAGACGCCCAGCTCGTTTAGCCATGCCTTCACCGCGTTCGTCGGCGAATCCCCACGCGATTACCGACAGAAACTTCGCTATGATCACAAGTCATGAAGCCGATCCTGGATCTGTCGCTCGCGTCGGAGCTGCCGTGCGGTCCGTTTCAGGATCGTACGGAGCACAGCCATGGTGCGCTCCATCGTCCGCATCGCGAAGAGTCGTGCCGCGCGCTGGTCTTTCATCGCATCGGTGAGCCGCTTTCCCCGCCATCGCCCGAGGAGACGGCGCACCTGCCCGGCGGCGTGCTGCCCGGCGGAGAAGGTCGCGACACCGATGGCATCATTCGCTTTTTTACCAGTCATCCCGAAGGCGTGGCGACGGTGACACTGGATGGTAGCTACGATGACAAAAAAGCCACCATCGACAAGTGGACCCGTGATGGTGTGCCCGCTGCGTATCAGGAAAAAGCGTTCGTCCCGTACACGTTTGTGATCGAGCCGGACGGCGCGGTGCATCAGCTTTTGCGACTGGATGTAGCGGGGGCGCACGCGCGGGGCTTTAACCACAGCGGGATTGGCGTGGCGTTTGTGGGGGACTTCCGCTTTGAAGCGCCGACGGACGAGCAGCTGGAATCGGGCCTGGCGGTCAGCGTGGCGCTGCTGCGTCAGCTGGGACTTTCGGCGTCAGCGGTCAAGCTGTACAGCCACGACGAAGCCAGGGCGGTGATTGGACAAGGTCCAAAGGAGTGTGTGGGGAAGCACTTTCCGCTCGACGCCTTTCGTCAGCGCATTCGGGAGCAGGCTGCTGCCCCCGAGCGCGGCTGACGTTACGGTGCGCGATGGAGGATGGAGCCGGTGTTTCCGACGAGGAAGATGTTGCCGGTTCCGATGCCAAACACGCCGTTGAGGAGCTGCGAGCTGCCGCTCACCTGCGGCGTCCACGACGTACCGTTGTAGCGAAGCAGGGTGCCTTTGTCTCCGACGGCGTAGATGTTGTTTGCGTCGCTGCCCCAGATGCTATTGAGCTGGGTTGTGACGCCGCTCGGCGCGGAAGAGAACGACAGACCGTTCCAGCGCTTGAGCAGGCCCGCTGCGCCCGTCACCCAGACGTTGTTGGGACCGCTGGCAAAGACGCTGCTGAAGTAGGACACGCCGTCAGACGACAGCAGGGACCAGGCACTGCCGTTCCAGCGCAGAAGCACGCCACCTGCGCCGACGACAAAGACGTTGTTTGCGTCGGTGCCAAAGACGCCGGTGAGGTGATAGGTGGTGCCGCTCGTCTGCGTCGTCCAGCTGGTGCCGTCGTAGCGGAGCAAGGTGCCGTTGTGTCCGACGGCCCAAGCGTTCTTGCTATCGGACGCCCAGACGGCGCGCAGAAACTCGCTGGTGCCGCTGGCCTGTGGGGTCCAGGCGGTGCCGTCCCAGCGCAGGATGGTGCCAGCAGCACCGACGGCCCAGGCATTCCTACTGTCGGTGCCCCAGATGGCAGACAGGCCCTCGCGGCTGCCGCTGCTCTGCGGGCTGAGCGTGTAGCCGTTCCACTTGACGATGCTGCCACCGGCCCCGACGAACCAGACGTTGCTGGCGTCGCTGCCCCAGGCGGCGTAGTACCCGGCGCGGCTCCAGGCGGGCGGTGCGGTCCAGGTCGTGCCGTTTGAGCTGAGGACAAGGCCAGCATCACCGACGGCCCATAGGCTGGTTGGCGAGCTGCCCCAGATGGCCAGCAGGTTTTCGCTGACGCCGCTCGACTGCGATACCCAGGCGCTGCCGCTCCACTTGAGCACCGTGCCGCTGTAGCCGACGATCCACAGGTTGCTGGCGCTGGTTCCCCAGACGGTGCGGAGCATTTCCAGCGTGCCGCTCGTCTGCGTCGTCCAGGTTACGCCGTCCCACTTGAGGATGACGCCGTTTGCACCGACGGCCCAGACGTTACTGGCGTCGGTTCCAAAGATGCTGCGCAGGTAGGCCAAGCTGCCGCTTGTCTGCGTCGTCCAGGCCGCGCCGTCCCACTTGAGGATGACGCCGTTTGCACCGACAGCCCAGATGTTGCTGGCATCAGAGCCCCAGATGCCGCGCAGATACGAGAGAGAGCCGCTGGTCTGTGCCGAGAAGCTCGCGCCGTTCCAGCGCAGGATGGTTCCGCCGTCGCCAACGATCCAGAGGTTGCTGGCGCTGGTTCCCCACACGCCCGACAGGCTCGCGGTGGTGCCGGTTGGCAGCTGCGTCCAGGTTGTCCCGTCCCACTTGAGGACGGTGCCCGACACACCGACGGCCCAGACGTTCTTCGCGTCGATTCCCCACACCGCAAGCAGGTTCTTGGTCGTCGGGGTGCTCTGCTGCGTCCAGGCGGTTCCGTCCCACTTGATGATGACGCCGTAGTCGCTGACGGCCCAGACGTTGTTTGCGTCGCTGCCCCAGATGGACGGCAGGTAGTTTCCTTGCGGCGTCGGGCTGCGCCAGCAGTAGCCATCGACCGAGCAGACGCCTCGCGGCATTCCGACGGACAGCACGGTGTCGGCCTTGAGCCCTACGTACGTCACCGCGATGGTGCTGCGACCCTTGGCAAGTCCCGTCGCCAGACCGCTTGCGCTGATGCTGGCCACGCCGGTTGCTGGGGCAATGTCGACGGCAGAATAGGTCGCGCTGCTGCTGACATCTTTGGTGGTTCCGTCTGAAAACAGCGCTTCCACCGTGAACTGCTGCGTCGCGGAAACGGCAATGGCTGGCCCTTGCGGGCTCAGGCGCAGGCTGGTCGCAACCGCCGGGGTCACTGTCACAGCTGCCGTCGCTGTCTGCGCCATGTGTACCGCCGTCACCTGCGCTTGACCGATGTTCTTGGCGTAGGCACTGCCGATGCCGCTCACCGACAAGACATCAGTTCCCAGCAGATCCGTCGTCGTCCAGACCGCAGACGTCGTGACATCTTGGGTCGTCGCGTCGGTGTACGTTGCCATCAGTCGGAATGCCTGCGTCTGACCTTTGGCCAGCGACGTGCTTGCGGGACTGATCGCCACCGAAACCAGCGCCGCCGGACGAACCGTCAGCGTTGCCGCTGCTGCGTAGCCTCGGAAGCTGGCACTGATGGTCGCGGTTCCCACGGCATTTCCCTTGGCGAGACCGCTTGCGTCGACGGAAGCCACACCCGTGCCGGACAGATCCGTCGATGTCCACGTCGTCAGCGCCGATACGTTTTGTGTGGTTCCGTCGGTAAACGTCGCGGTGGCCGTAAACTGCTGGGTGGTTCCCTTGGCCAGCGTCGCAGTCGCAGGGCTGAGCGCAAGTGCCGTCGGTGCGGCTGGATTGATCGTGAGATCTGTCTCGGCAATCACGCCCAGGTATTCGGCGCTGACGGTTGCTTTTCCGACGGCGTCACCGTGTGCAATGCCGGTGCCATCGATCGACGCAACACCCGAGCCCACCACATCGAGCACGGCCCAGTCGGCACTGGCGGTGACATCTTGAACCGTGCCATCGGAAAAGGCCCCGACGACGTTGAACTGTTGTGAAGTTCCTTTGGCAATCGCGACGCTGAGCGGGCTGAGCGTCAGCGTCTTGACCGTCGCTGCCGTGACTTCCAGGGTCGTGCTGGTGGTCTTCGTTAGATATCGCGCCGAGATCCGTGCCTTGCCGACGCTCTTTGCGGTGGCAAGCCCAACGGAGTTTACGACCGCGACACCGGTTCCGAGCGTGTCCTTGACCGACCACGCCGATGCCGTCGTGACATCTTGCGTCGTGCCATCGCTGAACGTCGCCATCACCTTGAACTGCTGCGTCAGCCCTTTGGGAACTTTCGGCAGACTGGGACTTACCGACAGCGTCGATAGCGTCGCTGCGGTGATGTGTAGATCCGTCTCGGCCTTCTGTCCTTCATAGTCCACCGTGACGTGATAACGCCCCGGCTTGTCGAGCTGGACCAGTCCCGATTCGCTCGCTACCAGCGCGGTGCCATCCGCTCCCGTGACCGTCCAGCTTCCTTTGCCGGTCAGATCGCGCACCCGTCCATCTTGTGAAAAGCCACGAAGCTGAAACTGCTGCGAGGTTCCGTGCGCAATCTGCGGATTCGAGGGAGACAGCGCGAGCTGCAGCGAATCCGGTCCACGCGGATCGGGCGATCCGCAGTGAACTCCGACAGCTGCCATCAGCATCAGCGCCCAGAGTTGCAACCAACGAACGCGTAACAAGTGAGTGGTCTTTGTGCGTGCTTTCATGCATTCCTCCTGAGCTGCTTGGATACCACTTTGATCTGACAATGCGCAGTTCCTTGGGAATGCAAACAGAGTGCGTTTGGGAGTCTTCGGGCGCACTGTAGGAATCCAAACAGAGAGCGCCTAGGAATCGCTACAGAGTCGCGTGGGAACAGCGCCAGCGCGTGGCCAAATACGAGACAGAGCGCCGAACCAAGAAAAGAAACTCGCGTCGCTGACTTGACAGCTTGGCGGCTCGCAAGGGACTCTCCGCTGCGCTGTGGTGAAGTCTTCTGCACAGGATGTGGGTACGCTGTTTTCGCTGCACGGACCGATGGTGTTCCGTCGCGCGCTGCGGCTTATGGGTCGCAAAGAAGATGCAGAGGAAGTGACGCAGGAAGTGTTTGTTCGGGTGATGCGAAGTGTGGCCCAGTTTGATGGACG
>CALMML010000390.1 GCA_937868485.1 uncultured Myxococcales bacterium
GGTCTCGACCCTTCCCCATCGGCTCGCTGACCCGTTCGGCGATGGTCTCGACCCTGTTTGACCGCTTCCCACCGACATCCCACAAGCGCGGCCAGCTGCACTGGGTGCGACGGAAGCACAGCGAACCAGCGTTCAACCAGACAACGTCCTCATCGGTGAAGATGGGCGAGCGCGGGTGACTGACTTTGGCATTGCGCGGGCGTATGACGAAAGCGCGCGGGAGATCTCGGGACCCATCCCAGCCATCGCGCTGGTGGGCGAGCGCTTGACACAGTTTGGCGCCATCTTGGGAACCCCTGGCTATATGTCTCCCGAGCAGCTACGCGGCGAGTCCGCCGATGCACGCAGCGATCAGTTCAGCTTCTGTGCCGCGCTGTTTGAAGCCATCTACGGCTACCAGCCGTTTGAAGGCAGCACCGTCGATGGCTACGGACGTAACGTGCTGGAAGGAAAGCTCCGGCTGCGGGCCCGAACCAGCTTTGGCTTTGAGGTTCCGCTCGAGATCAAGCATGCGCTGCTGCGTGGTCTTTCGATCAATCCCGCCGATCGCTATCCGTCGATGCAAGAGCTGACCGCCGAGCTGACCAAGGGACTTCTGGCCGACGCGGACTCGGAAAGCAGTCGCCGGTCCAAGCAGCGCTTTCTGGCGGCACTCTCGGTCAGCTTCTTGGTGATCTGCCTGGGTGTGCTGCTGCTGCTAAGCAGTGCCGCCAAGACCGATCTGCGTCCGGCGCTCCTCAGCGCATGTGCACTGATGGTTGCGACAGCGAGCGTGACCTATGTGCTGCGCAAGCAGATCTATCTTCAGCCCGGCTATCGGCGGCTCAGCTACTTCCTGCTGTCGGCGATTGGCTATCTGGTGGTCGGGCGAGCCATTGGCGTCTTGCTCGCTGTGCCGGCGGACCAGTTCCTGATTCAAGAAATGGTGGGGCTGGCAGCGCTGTTTGCCAGCGAGCTACCGAAAGTAGGTCGCCGCTACCTGTGGCTGGTGCTGCTGTGTCTGGGCTCGGTGGCGCTACAGATCCTGTGGCCAAGCGGACGACGGCTGCACCTCAACATCACCTATGGTGTGATGCTGTTTCTGTCGGTGTATCTGAACTTTTCCAAAGGGAAAGTCGATCACCGGCACAGTCCATCCATCATCGACTGATGCGCCGCACGCTGGCTACGGCACCAGCTTATAGCCGAAGCCATACACCGTCAGGATGTGGCGGGGATGATGCTGGTTTTCTTCCAGCTTCTTGCGCAGCTTGACGACGAAGTTATCGACCGTGCGGTTCGTGGGATAGGCTTCGATGCCCCAGATCTTGTCGAGGATCTCATCGCGCGACACCGGCTGACCTTCGCGCTCATGCAGCAGCTTGAGCAGCTCGACCTCATAAAACGTGAGCATGTAGCTCTTGCGCGCCCGCAAAAGGGTGTGGGTTCGCAGGTTGATCTCGCAGCCGCCGATCTTGATGACTTCGGGCTCTTTGCTGACCTGCGCGCGGGTCAGGCGTCGCAGGATCGCTTTGATCCGCGCAAGCAGCTCGCCCACGCTAAACGGCTTGGTGACGTAGTCATCGGCCCCCGCTTCGAGCCCTCGGATCTTGTCTAGCTCTTGGCCGCGCGCGGTCAGGATGATGATCGGAACGACCTGGTTTTCGGCGCGAATCTCTTCGCACACCTGGAAGCCGTTGATGTCGGGCAGCATCAGGTCGAGGATCACCAGATCGGCGCCACGCTCTTTCATTTCCTTGACGCCCGCGCGTCCGAGCATGTGGGTCACAACCTCGTAGCCCTCGAACTCGAGCACGTCGGTGAGTCCACGCACGATGTCGGGCTCATCTTCAACCAGCAGAATCCGCGCGCGCTTGCCGTGTTCGCCTGAGCCAGTGCCAGACGGACTTGCGCCGCTTGCTGAGCCTGATGAAGGAAGTGCCATCTCCTATTCGACTTCTTTCCCGGCAGCGTCCTCGCCGCCTTCGACGTCTTCTTTGATCACGGTAAGCGGCAGCGTCAGCGTAAACGTCGAGCCCTTGCCGCTCTGGCTATCGACCGAGATGTAGCCGCCATGCGCTTCGGCAATGTGCTTGACCAGCGCCAGCCCGATGCCCGAGCCGCGAATGTTGGTGTTGCGCACTGCGCGGGTTCGATAAAAGCGCTCAAAGACCTTGCGCTGCTCCTCTTCTGCGATGCCAAGTCCCTGGTCGGTGACGCTCAGCAGGATCTCTTTTCCGCGTGGGGACACCCGCAGCTTGACCGAGATCGGCCCGCTGCCACCGTATTTGACCGCATTATCTACCAAGTTCAGCAGCAGCAGCGTCATCGCATTTTCGTCCAGCAAGGTACGCGGAATCGGTGCTGCGATGTCCACCTCTAGCTGACGACCTTCGCGCTCTAAGCGATAGCGAAAGAAGTCGAGCGCCCGCTCCACCACTTCCCCCAGATCGCCGGGCTTCATCTCGTACGCTGCTTTGCCGCGCTCCATCCGTGAAAAGTCGAGCACATTGTCGATAAGCCGCGACAAGCGCTCAGACTCACGGGTGATGATTCCTGCGTACTCACGCCCTTTTTCTGGCGTCTTCACTTTGCCGAGCATGAGAAGCTCCGCAAACATCCGAATCAGCGACAGTGGCGTCTTCAGCTCATGGCTGACGTTGGAGATAAACTCAGACTTGAGCGCAGAGACTCGCTGCTCAGATGAGATGGAGTACACCAAAAAGGCTGTACCAATCAGAATCAGCCCGAGCATCAGACCAATCAATATCGTATCAGCCAGCACCTGCTTCTGACCACCTGCCCGTAGTCGCACATTGTCGAGCGGTGCCATCTGAAGTCGCCACTGATACACAGTTGACTCAAAGCGCTTGTCATATAGGTATTTGCCTGCGCCGGTGATCGGTTGACCGAAGATCACCTCTCCGCGACTGCCGATGACCGATACCAAGAAGCGTCCGGCGATCGGCTGGAACATCTCTGGAAAACAGGTGCCGACCAGATAGTCCAGGTTGACCTTCAAGATGATGTAATAGACGCGATTGCGCGCGGCATCGTAGCGCTTGATGTAGCTCAGCAGGTAATCGACACCATCGACGTTGGTATGCAGGTGACGATGGAAGTCGGCTCGCTGCTCTTCGAGCGGCAGCGAAGGCCGAATCCGTTCCATAAACAGTCGCAGGAAGGCTTCAGCCTCGGGCTTGTTGCGCCGTTTATTGACATAACCACCCCGCACGAGCTGCTGGTTTTCATCGAGCACAATCGCCGCTTCGACCGCGTGGGATAGTCGAACAATCTCCGACCAGCGACGTGAGAAGTCTTGCAGGTGTTCGAGGTCGACCAGGTTGAACAGCTCACGATCGGAGTCAATGACGAAGCTCTCGACGCGACTGCGGGTCTGATCACCGAGCGCGAACAAACCGGCAATCACCGATCCTTCGCTGTTTTGTGCCAGCTGTCGTGCGTTACGATACGAGTATCGAGCCAGCGCGAGCGCCGCGATGAGCACGATCGGAAAGCTCAGATAGAGCGGTGAAAAGCGGAGTCGGATTCTCATTGGTCGAAAGCGCGCCAATCCTATCACGCTCACCAAGATGAGCGAGGGAAAGGTCTGTCTTGACAAGGCGCACGCTGTGGTTTTTGAATGCGCGCGAACGGTTTCTTGGTTCACAAAAGAACAAGACCGTTGCACATTAATTATCAAGTCCTATCAACAGACTTGAAGCACGCAACGAACAACCTCTCAGGAGACAAACAATGGCTGGAAAAAAGACCGCTGGCGCTGGAACCGGTTTGGACATTGCGGCCCTGTTTGAGCAAGAGCTTCAGGCGCGCAACGAAGATCTGCGTCGCCAAGCTGCGCTCACGATGTTCTTCAAGCTTCATCCAACCAATAAAGTGTCGGTTGAGCAGTTCATCAATGAACTCAAGCAGCACAAGGATGTGTGGGCTGCTGTGTCAGAGATGGGAATCCTTGATTTCGCTGAAAACCTGATCGGCGGAGCCAAGGTCAAGGCGGCGGCCAAGCCAGACGGCGAGTCCAAGCGCACGCGCCTGTCGGAAGGTCAGAAGAACTCGCTCAAAGGGATCATCGTAAGCGTCCTGTCGAGCGCAAACGGCGGTCTGAGCCGCACCGAGATCGCCGACAACATCTCGAACGATCTGCTCAACACCGTGGGCGTGGATCGCGCTGAGCTGGCCAACAAGCTGCGTCAGCCGCTCGGTGAGCTGGTGGCGGATCACAAGATCCACACCGTCGGCGAAAAGCGCCTGATGAAGTACCACCACGGCAAGAAGAAGTAGGCGGTAGCCGTCCTTTTCCCAGCAGTTATCGACCTTTACAAGGTCCGCTGCGGCGTGATAGGTAGATGCCTCTCTATCGGTCGGCGAGATCGCTGGCCATCTAACACCAGGCTCAGGGTTCCAAGCTGCCTCTACGCAGGCAGCCCCGATGCCGGTTCACCAGAGGAAACGAACGAGTCATGGCAAGAGCAAAACGAGGTTTTAAGGCACGTCGCCGTCGCAATCGCATCCGGGAGTTCGCCAAGGGCTACCGTGGAGGCCGTGCGACGCTGTGGAAAGCGATGGTCGAGACGGTTCGTCATGCGTGGCGATTTGCCACCTGGCACCGTCGTGAGCGCAAGCGCGACTTCCGCCGTCTGTGGATCGTCCGCATCAACGCGGCAGCTCGTGAGATTGGAACCACCTACTCGCAGCTCATCCACGCCCTGACCCAGGCCAACATCCGCATCGATCGCAAGATCCTGGCGGACCTGGCGATCAGCGATCCGGCTGGATTTAAGTCGATTGCGGTGCAAGCGGGCATCAAGACTCAGGCATAAACGGCTGAGGTCTGGATAGTCTGTACGCGCTTTGAGTGCCCGCTTCGGCGGGCATTGTCATTTCTGGGGGAAGGAATCGGCGATGAACCAAAGTGACAGCCACGCGGGTGAGCTGGCCCGCCTCTTCGATGAGTCCCTGTCCCGCTATCAAGCAGCGCTGGCAGAAGCCAAAGACGAACCGGCGCTGCGCGTTGTCCATGCTCGCTTTGCAGGCAAAGAAGGTGAGATTCGCAAGCGACTCGCCGACGCGCTCAAAGCCGCACCTGGACCGGACAAGCGAGCCGTCGGTCAAGCCGGCAACACCGTGCTGCAAAAGGCCGAGGAGCTGTTCGCAAGCCGCCTGCGCGAGCTACACGAGCTGAAGCGACAAGCGGAGCTTGCGAGGAAGCTCGATGTGACGCTGCCGGGAAGGCCGCACAAGCTGGGTGGACTGCATCTTCTGACGCAGGTTCGACTGGAACTGGAAGGCATCTTCGCAGAGCTGGGCTTCCAAGTTGCCACCGGACCGCAGGTCGAGACGGACTTCCACAACTTCGAAGCGCTGGCGATGCCCAAGGATCACCCGGCGCGTGACATGCAGGACACGTTCTATCTGCGTGGAGCGCCCGGTGAGGACCCGCTGGTGCTGCGCACGCACACGTCGCCGGTTCAGATTCGCACGATGCTCGCGCAGAAGCCGCCGGTGCGGATCATCTCGCCGGGCAAGGTCTATCGCAAAGACGACGATCCGACGCACTCGCCGATGTTTCAGCAGATTGAAGGGCTGTGCGTCGATGAAGGCATCACGATGGCGGACCTCAAAGGCACGCTGCTGTACTTCGTGAAGCGCTTCTTTGGAGCCGACGTTGGGCTGCGACTGCGTCCGTCGTTCTTTCCCTTCACCGAGCCGAGCGCCGAAGTCGACATCGAGTGCATCTTCTGCAAAGGCTCGGGCTGTCGAACCTGCAAAGGCTCGGGCTACATCGAGATCCTCGGCTGCGGCATGGTCGATCCCGAGGTCTTCCGTCACGTCGGTTATGACAGCGAGAAGTATTCGGGCTTCGCGTTTGGCACCGGCATTGAGCGCATGGCGATGCTGCGCTACGGCATCAGCGATCTGCGCCTGTTCTTCGCGGGAGACGCCCGCTTCACCGAGCAGTTTCGCTAGCCGGAGGAGTTTGCAATGAAGGTTTCTTGGAACTGGCTCTGTGAGCTTCTCGATATCCCGAGCGGACTGACGCCGCAGACCGTGGCTGCGCGACTGAGCGTCTCGGGTGTTGCCGTCGATGCGATTCATCCGATTGGCAAAGGTCTTCACGGTGCGATCGTCGCGGAAGTCCGGGCGAAGCGTCCGCATCCCAAGGCCGATAAGCTGACGCTCGTTGATGTCTTTGACGGAAACGAAGTCACGCAGGTGGTCTGTGGTGCGCCGAATGTGCCAAGTCCGACGGAGCCGGGCACGTCTCCGCGCGTCGTGTGGGCCAAGCCTGGTGCGCAGCTTCCATCGGGGATGACGCTGAGCGCACGCGAAGTCCGAGGCATCTTGTCGCCGGGAATGCTGTGCGCCGAAGACGAGCTGGGTCTTTCCGAAGACCACGCGGGCATCCTGATCCTGCAGCCGAGCGACGGCATCGCCATCGGAGCCGACTTTGCACAGGCCGCCGGACTGCCCGACTGGGTGCTGGAGCTGGACATCACGCCGAATCGTCCCGATCTGCTGGGTCACATCGGGGTCGCACGCGAGATTGCCGCGCTGTTCCGTCACGAAGGCGTGACGTGGAAGGCTTCGTCGATCGATGTCTCGGCGCTCAAAGGGTCGGGTCCGCAGACAACGCCCGCAAGCATTTCCATCGAAGATGCGTCGGGCTGTCCGCGCTACTTTGCGCATCGACTGAGCGGCGTCACCGTCGGTCCAAGCCCGCTGTTTTATCGCCTGCGGCTTCAGCGTCTGGGCGTGCGTGCGCTGTCGAATGTCGTCGATGCCACCAACCTCGCGCTGCTGCTTCACGGGCATCCGCTGCATGCGTTCGACTTCGGAAAGCTCGGCGGTCAGAAGATCGTCGTGCGTCGCGCCAACGCGGGCGAAAAGATGAAGACGCTCGATGGTCAAGACCGTGAGCTTGCGACGTCCGATCTGCTGATTGCCGATGCGGAACAAGCGGTTGCCATCGCGGGTGTGATGGGCGGACTGTCATCGGAAGTCAGTGAAGCGACGACGGAAGTGCTGCTGGAGTGTGCGTACTTTGCGCCCGCGAGCATCCGTCCGACGGCGCGTCGTCTGAAGCTTCACACCGAAGCCTCGCACCGCTTCGAGCGCGGCACCGATCCGAACGGACTGCCAGCGATCGCCGATTCATGTGCAGCGCTCATCGTGAAGCTTGCGGGTGGCTATCTGTCGTCTCAGCCGACCGATGTATATCCTCGCCCGATTGCGACGCAGAAGCTGACGCTGCGACCGGCGCGAACCTGCGCGATCTTGGGACTCGATATCTCGACGCAGGCCCAGAGCGAGTGTCTTGAGGCGCTGGGCCTAACGGTGCGGATCGACGGAAAGAACCTGCTCGTCGAGGTTCCCACGAATCGGCCCGATCTGACGCGGGAAATTGACCTCATCGAGGAGGTCGCGCGCATCTACGGGATTCACAACATTCCGGCGACGCTGCCGAAGCTGGCGATGACGGCCTCGCAGCCGCTTCATCACGGAATGACGCGCTATCGCAATGCCGACCGTGCGCGTCAGCTCTGTGCGTCGCTGGGTCTTTTGGAAGTGATGCAGTTTTCGATGACCAGCCCCGAGCGCGTGCGCACCGGAGAAGGCCGAGCATCGACGACAGCGCCGCTACCGATCGACAACCCGCTGCGTGAAGAGCTGTCGGTGCTGCGGACCAAGCTTCTGCCGGGTCTCGTCGGGCTGCTTTCACAAAACCTCTCGCACGGACTGTCTGACGTTCGGCTGTTTGAAGTCGGCGAGGTGTTTCAGCCTTCAGGACAGCAGCTTCCGACGGAAAAGACGCATGTTGCAGCGGTGCTGTGTGGTCATCGCGACTACTTCCTAAAGCCGACGAGCAGCGACGCGCTCGACTTTTACGATGTCAAAGGCTTGGTCGAGCAGCTTGTGAGCGGGCTCGGTCTGTCACTTTCGTGGCAGAAGCCAGAGCAGGCGAGCGCATCGTCGGTGTTTGTGCGGGTTGCAACGAGCGACGAGGCTCCGATGCTTCATCCAGGCGCAGCGGCAGCGGTTGTGTCAGCGTCGAGCGGTGCGGTCGTCGGGACGTTCGGAGAGCTGCATCCCGATCTGCGCGCGTCGTTGGATCTGCCAAGCGCCGCGTTTGCGTTCGAGCTGGAAGTGCCGGACCTGCCGATCGTGAAGCCCGCGTACGTTCCCGCTTCGCGCTTCCCTGCGGTGAGCCGCGATCTGTCGTTCTTCATTCAGAGCGAGATCGAAGCGGCGTCGCTGCTCGGTACAATGCAAGCGTCGGCAGAGCCGCTGTTGCGAGGCGTCACGCTGCTGGAAGACTATCGCCAGGCGGGACACGTCGAGGCCGGGAAGAAAGCGCTGCTGTTTAGCCTGACGTATCGCTCGGATGAACGAACGCTGACCGACGAAGAGGTTCAAAAAGCGCATCAGCGCGTCGTCGATCACTTGGGCAAAGCGTTCCCGATTCAGCTCCGTCAGTAAGCCCGCCACGTCTCCCCCTCGCCGAGCCTACACTCGCTGCACTTCGCGACAAGGCTCGGTGACATTTCCGCTGTACGAGCCTGCGCGCTGCGCTAGGTTGGCTGCCTGATGAATCCGCGCGAAAAACAGGACGCTGAGTTTGACAAGATCGCCGAGGCGATGATTCGTCGCATCGAGCGCGCTGTCTCGACCTTCGATCCCGACGAGCTGGACGTCGAGCTGAGCGGTGATGTGCTCAATCTGACGCACGAATCGGGACAGAAAATCGTGATCAATCGGCATCGCGCCGCGCGACAGATCTGGATGGCTGCGCTGCGCAAGGCGTGGCACTTCGATCCCGACGCAAGCGGTCAGCGCTGGAAGACAGGTGACGCCGAGCTGGTGACGCAGCTTGAACAGGTTCTGTCGACGCTCTTTTCGCGTGCTGTCAAGCTTTCGCTGGGTGGAAGCTGACTCGCAAGTCGCGGGGCAACTCGGACTCTCTCGGGGTAACATAAGGCTGTGCTGGGAATCTTCTTCCTGCTTGTCTGGGTGACCGTGATCGCGGCGCTGACCAGCCACGAGCGCAACCGATCTGCCCTGCTCTTGTCCGAGCACTCGGAAGATGAGCTGGGTCCCAGCCTGCCGAGCGACGATCCGGCGCTGCTGGTTCGCTACTATCGGGTGGCACTGGCGCGATCGATGCCGATTCGCGACGAGCAGCTGCTTCGGATCAACCTCGCGTGTGCGCTCAATGCACTGGCCGATCACCGTCAGGCGCTGGAAGAGCTGGATCGCGTGCAGCTTCAGCAGCTCAATCCGCTGGAAGTCGCGCTGTGGCTGAACAACCGAGCGTATACGCTGGTGTTTCTGGGTCAGCCAGACGATGCGGTCGGTCATCTGGACGATGCGGTGGAGCTGCTGCTGGGCGACGACGGCATGTCGCGCGATCCCCTCTTGTCGGCGTGCATCAGTGGCACTCGCGGCATTGCCGAGCTGCATCGCAAAAACTACGCGGCGGCGGAAGCGGCGCTTGTGTCGGCGCTGCGCAGTGAAGAAGAGTCGGTGTCGCTCCAGTTCGATCCCGAGTGGCAGGTCGATCCAGGACGCACGTCCGAGCGCTGGTTCTGGCTGGGCGAAGTCGCGCAAGCGGAGCAAAAACCCGTCGAAGCCCGTCGCCGCTATGAGCGCGCTGCGGCCTATGCAAGCACTCCGTTTGGTCAACGCGCGCAAACCAGCTTGGCCTTGCTACGTAGCCAGCTTCCCGCCGTCGCACCGTCTGCAAGCAGCGCTTAACGAACGCGCAGGCTGCCGCCGCCCACCCACAGCAGTCCGGGCGCTATCAGACCCGCAAAGCCGAGCGCCGTCAGATAATCGCCTCGTCGCAGAAGCAGAATCGCCATCACCGCATAGGCCAGTCCGATGAAGACCTCGACGCGTGCCAGACGATCAAACACGGGACGATACTGACCCATCGCCTGCTTCTGTCCGCCAGTCTTTGGGGTTCGCACAAACTCGGCGGCATGTCGCGACGACAGCGCGCCACGCAGAAGCTCACTCGTCAGCGACACGCACAGGCCCATCGACAGAATCATCACGAGCGGCGACAAAAAGACCGCCGCGATTCCCGACTGCCCCAGCCGTCGCAGCGCCGCGCCGTAATACACCGACAGCGCCAGCCAGATGAGCAGCACCGCGCTCCGCAGTCCTCCCGGCGGCGAAAACAGCGCATCCAGCATCCCCAGCGGTCCAAGCGGCAAAAACAGCAGCGCGAGCGCCAGATAAGGCTGTCGCGTGTGCCTCGTCAGATGAAGCAGCATCGTCAGCCGTTCCGACAGCGACCGTCCCGGCACAAGCAGCTTGGCAACGAGGCTTCGCAGCACCTGCGCACCACCGCGAACCCAGCGCTTTTGCTGGCTCCGAAACGCGGCCATGCGCTCGGGAAGCTCCGTCGGAATCGCCACCGAAGCCAGTGTCTGCGACGAATAACCAAGCAGACGGACGCGATAGGAAAGGTCCAGATCCTCAGTCACCGACGCGGTCATGTCCGATTCTGGACCCACCCAGCCGCCTGCGCGCCGCAGCGCTTCCGTTCGCCACACGCCGCCCGATCCGTTGAACTGAACCGGCTGGTTGTGCGCCGAAAGATACGACTGCTCGACGAGAAACAGGCCATGCAGGATCAGCGCTTGGACGCGCAGCAGCAGGCTCTCTCGCTCGTTCAAAAACGACCAGCGACCTTGCACAAACGCAAGCTGAGGCGCTGCGACCAGCCGAGGCACCAGTCGCTGCAGAAAGTCCGGCGACGGCACAAAGTCCACGTCAAGCACCGCAACGAACTCGCCACGCGCCAGCGGCAGCGCATGATCCAAGTGCCCGGCTTTGAAGCTGCGACGATCCGTACGACGAACCACCGAGATGTCAAAGCCCGCCTGCTGCTGCTGAGCGACTGCTTCGTCGACGATGGAGACCGTCTCATCGGTCGCATCCGAGTCATCGAGCACCTGAATCTGAAGCCGCTGCCGAGGCCAGCGCAGCGCACACGCAGCCGAAATCGCTCGCGCCGCCACCAGTCGCTCATTGCGCATCGGTAGCTGCACCGTCACAACGGGCAAGCTCGCTTCGTCAGGAAGCGGCACGCTCTCGTCGGTCAGCGGATGCCGCAGCGCCCACAGCCCGAGCCGAAGCAGATGCAGGCTCGCCGCCAAAAGCAGCAGCCAGAGCCCGAGCGAGAGCAGCGCATACAGCGCCTCTGCTACACCAAGCAGCGACGGAGCCATCGATTACTGATCGTGACGGTTGGATCGAACGTGGGGATACAGCGACGGATTCTTGCTGTATTCCGTCCACGGCAGGCGCTCTTCCCCATACGAATCGATCCGCTTCATCGTGATGCAGTCGTCAACGGGACAGACCAAGCTACAGAGGTTACAGCCGACGCACTTGTGCTCCAAGATCTCGACCGTCGAGCGGCCTCGATCGTTTGGCTTGACCGCAATCGCTTGGTGCGCACCGTCGTAGCACGCCGCGTAGCAGACGCCACAGCCGATGCACTTGTCCTGCTTGATGTCGGCGATCACTCGATAGTTCAGGTTGAGCTGTTCCCAGCGCTGATACCGAGGCACGCTCAGGCCCACAAGCTCCTGCACGCTCGAAAAACCCTTGCTGTCCAGGTACGCAGACAGCCCGTCGATCATGTCGAGCACGATCCGAAAGCCGTGATGCATCACTGCCGTACAGACCTGCACCGTCGATGAACCGAGGAGAATAAACTCCACCGCGTCTTGCCAGCTTGCGATGCCGCCGATGCCCGAGATCGGGATCTTCACCGTCTGAGCCACCGACGCAACCATCGACAGCGCTATCGGCTTCACCGCCGGACCACAGTAGCCACCGTGTGCCGACGCGCCATGCACCGACGGACGCGGCGTCAGCGTTTCCAGATCAATCCCCGTCACCGAGTTGATCGTGTTGATGAGCGAGACCGCATCCGCACCACCTTTTTCCGCCGCTCGCGCTGGAAACGTCACGTCGGTGATATTCGGTGTCAGCTTGACGATCACGGGCGTCTTGGCGACTTCCTTCACCCACTCGACGATCTGACAGGTGTAATCGGGAACTTGTCCGACGGCAGATCCCATGCCGCGCTCGCTCATTCCGTGCGGACAGCCGAAGTTTAGCTCCAGCCCGTCGGCTCCTGCGTCTTCTGCGCGACGCACGATGTCATGCCAGGTCTCGCGCTTGGACTCGACCATCAGCGACACAATCAGCGCGTTCTTTGGATAGCGCTTTTTGACCTCGCTGATCTCTCGCAGGTTCACATCGAGCGGACGGTCGGTAATCAGCTCAATGTTGTTGAGCCCCATCATCCGTCGCCCAGCAAAGTCCACCGACGAATAACGAGACGACACGTTGACGATAGGCTGCCCGAGCGTCTTCCACACCGCTCCGCCCCAGCCAGCGTCGAAAGCGCGCATGATCTGGTCGCCAGTGTTGGTCGGTGGTGCCGACGCCAACCAGAACGGATTCGGCGACTTGATTCCACAAAAATCGACGGACAAATCGGCCATCGTGAAAACCTCCGGCGCCTAGCGCGCCCCTCCGAGCTTGCCCAACACTTCGTCCGCGATGGTTCGCGCCGCACGCTGGCCTTCAGCGACGGCATTGACTACTTCTTGGCCACCGGATACGCAGTCTCCCGCCGCAAAATAGCGAGGGTTCGACGTCCGTCCGTTCGAATCTGCCACCACTTTGCCACCGTCGGTACGAACCGGAAGCTCAGCGGTCAGCTTGGCGCCCTTTTGTCCCGTCGCACGAATCACCAGATCCGCAGGCAGCGTCTCTAGCCGCTCACCACCGTCGGGAAGCTTTCGACCCAGCTCCAGCCCGCTCACTCGGCTCAGCCTGGGCGACGGACCCCGCGACGGACCGAGCACGCGATGCGGCACCGCATGGAGCACCAGCTCGACGCCCGCGTCTTTGGCCAGCTCCAGCTCGTGCGGATAGGCCGACATCTGCTCACGTCCGCGACGATAGAGCAGCCAGACTTTCCCTGCACCAGCCCGGCTTGCTTGCGTGACCACGTCGATCGCCGTGTTGCCGCCACCAATCACCGCGACGCGAGCACCACGCAGCATCTCGAAGATCTCGCGATCACCGTTTTTGAGCGCCGCGATGAAGTCGAGTCCGTCCCACACACCCGGAAGCGACTCGCCCTCGATCTGGATGCCGGGAATTGCGCCCATGCCAACACCGATGAAGATCGCGTCGTGACGGCTCTCTAGCTCGCTCAGCGAGACGTCTTTTCCGACGGTCACGCCGCAGCGAATCGTGACACCAGCTTCGATCAGCCAGTCCACTTCCGCCTGCGCGACCTCGGGCGTCATCTTGTACTGCGCCACGCCGTAGGTGTTGAGCCCGCCCGGACGCTCCGCTGCTTCGTAAATCACCGACTGATACCCGAGCTTGAGCAGCTCTGCCGCACAGGACAGACCCGCTGGACCCGCACCGATGATTCCCACCGAGCCCGCTTTCGGAGTCCCCGGCGTCAGGATCTTCTGCTTGACCGCCATCGCATGGTCGGTCGCAAAGCGCTGAAGTGGTCCTATCTGAATCGGCTTGTGCTGATCCTCCAGCACACACGCGCCTTCACACAGCACTTCCGTCGGACACACTCGAGCACAGCTTGCGCCCAGGATGTTCGCCGACAGGATGGTTCGCGCCGCGCCGCCCGGATTGCTCGTCGCAATCTGACGGATAAACAGCGGAACATCGATGTGCGTGGGACAGGCCCGCATACACGGTGCGTCGTAACAGAACAGACACCGGTTGGCCTCGGCGAGTGCTTCGTCCTTCGAGAGCGCAGAGCGAAGCTCGCGAGCAAGCGCTTTTTTGTGAAAACTCTCGGCCATCATGTCGGGGAAATTAACACAGCCGCATACCTGACAAGCCCCAAAATTGGTACAACCACCGCGCCGTTTCCTGCATCCTGTGCCAGCCTGCTTGCTCGTCCATGAGCGACGGAAACAGCAGCATTCGCTGCGTCTCCTCCAGCATCCGGGCACAGCGGTCTGACACAGCGCGGTTGACGTAGAATGACCATATATGTCATGTAGTTTGTGCTTCAGTCGGTCGTTTCGCGTAGGAGCCTACATGACACTCGCCGCCCAGCCTGAGCCCACTGACCTTTCGTTTGCGCTCGCCTCGCTTCAGCAGGTGGCCGCATCGCTGCGTAGGGCGCGATCGGGCTGGATTCCTTCCCGAGAGGAGCGAAGCCAGCTGCTGTCGCTGATGCGTACCGTTGGTCCGTCGGTGTTTCCGCAGCTGCTGCGATCGCTGGCTTCGGACAGCGACGACGAAGCAAGCTGGGCCGGACAGCTTCTGCGTCAAGCGAACATGCCGGAAGTGGCGGCACGACTCGGCAAGCTGCTGACCTCACCGAGCCACTCCGATGTGGTGAAAGCACGCGCGCTGGCGATTGTTGCGGACCTTGGACTGACGCCGCCGCAAGATGTCGCGCTGGCCAATCCCGAGCAGTTCATCGCCGATTCCGTCGCAGAGCTACTATCGACGATTGAATCACCAAGCGATCTCCGACGAGCAACCGACGATCTGCTGGGCTCGGTTCCAGAAGACGAGCTGTCCTCGGTTCTCCGCGAAGTGGTCTGTCACGGTGGACAGCAAGGTCAGTCGCTGCTCGAAGCCGTGCTCATCGATCCAAGAACACCGCTTACCGTCGTCGCGGAGCTTCTTCCGCTCACTCGCCCAAGCCGAAACCTGCCGGTTCGTCGATCCATTCCAGTGGTCACAGCGACCCGCGCCGCCCGCCCACCAGTCAGCCGCAATCCATCTCGACGCGCGCTGCTCGATGCCCTGCCCTTGTACCGTCGCCGAAAACCGCCGCAAGCTCGCCTGTAGCCACAGCGCATAGACAAGCTATCGTATCGTTAGGTAGGCTGCTGCGGGTTTTCGACCCCTCGCCTTCCCTTCGGAGTCCCTTTGAGTCGCGCACTAATCCCGATCTTTTTGATCGTCCTTGTGGACGTGTTCGGTCTGACGTTGGTCCTTCCTCTTCAGGCCATTTATGCTGAAAAGCTGGGCGCTTCCCCGCTGCAAGCCACGATGCTGGTGTCGGTGTTCGCCGTCTGTCAGCTCGTTGCGAGTCCGCTGCTCGGGAGCTGGTCCGATCGCATCGGTCGCAAGTCGGTGCTGATCTTTAGCCAGCTCGGAGCCATCGTCGGCTACCTGGCAATGGCGTCCGCATCGTCGATCTGGATGCTGTATCTTGCGCGGGTCATTCAAGGCACCACCGCCGGCAACCTATCGATCGCGCAGGCTTATATCGCGGACAACTCCGAGGCCAAAGATCGCGCCAAGTCGTTCGCCATCATCGGCATCGCGTTCGGCATCGGCTTCTTCATCGGTCCGGCGCTCACCGGCATGCTGGTTCGTTATGGCCTGGCTGCACCGATCTTCGTCGCTGCGCTGATGTCTGCGTTGTCGCTGGTCTGTACGCTCTTGCTGCTCCCCGGTGAAGTCAGCGTTCGCTCTGCGCAAAGCGATGTGGCCCTTCCCGGCGGCAAGCGTCTGTCGGTCTTCGAGTGGCGCGTTTACTTGCAGTACTTCGAGCGTCCGGTGCTCCGCGCGATGCTGATTCAGTTTCTGTTCTTCGCGATGTGCTTTTCGGTGTTCATGTCGGGCTTTTCGCTCTACGCCGAGCGTCGCTACGTCTACGACGGACATCCGTTTACCCCGCGTGAGATTGGCTATCTGTTCGCCTTCAGCGGCTTTTTGGGACTGATTCTGCAAGGCGGAATGATCGGTCGGCTGGTGAAGCGCTTTGGCGAGCGAGGCTTGGTGCTGTCGGGCTTTGTCTCGCTGGTGATTGGCTTTTCGATCTTGGCGGGAACCGACACGCTGGCTGGGCTTGTGATCTCGACCTCGATCTCGACGTATGGAAACGCGGTGGTTCGTCCGACGCTGAGCAGCTTGATTTCGCAGAGCGCCGCGCGGCACGAGCAAGGAACTGTGATTGGACTGACGCAGTCGCTTCAGTCGGTCGCACAGATCGTTGCACCGTTTTTGGCCGGGCTGCTGCTCGAACGTCACATGCTGTGGCAGTGGGGAGCGATGGCTGCCATTGCGTCGCTGCTTGGGCTGATGATGGCGCCGCTTGGCTCGCAGAAGGCTGTGTCGGCAGCGCAGGTCGTCGCGACGGACGCGCACTAAGGAAGGATCGGCCTGCATCACACAGGCCGATTGTCGCGGACGTTATGCGGGCAGGTGACGGACGTACTCGAACTCCATCGGACGACCGTTTATGCCTCGCGCCGGCGGAGCAATCCAGCCCGCCATCTTGCCTGGCTCGATCACCCCACGCATGATCTGCTGTAGATACGCGCGGTCCGCTTCCGTCGGGAGCCACTTGCTGCGGTTTGACTCAAACTCACCCTTGGAAATCGGGTTGCCGCTCGGATCGAAGTGGTTGCCCGAGTTCATGCCGTAGATGCCGATCTGACGGTGGAAGCGACGGCTCGGCAGGCTGAGCTTGAACGCAGCGCCTCGGTCGCCCAGCTGACGCTCGATCGTGCGATTCCACTTGTCGACGGCGCGCTGACAGTCGGCGACGTAGCCATCGCGCAGCACTTCGTTCATCGCGTTGCGCAGCGGAACCTGCGTCATCACGATCTTGCCGCCTTCGCTCGGCACCGGCATCTCGTAGAACTGATTGAGCCCGGTGTGCTCGCTGTAGTTGTCTTCCTTGTAGCGACCCTTGAGCCCCGCCGCGAAGAACTCCGCCGCGTTCGACGAGATCTCGCCACCGAACAGATCTTCCGACAGCGAAAACCACAGGTGAAGGTGACGCTGAACCATGTCGAGCGGAATGCCGCCCGCCTTGATCACCGCTTCGGGATCGTCCGAGCCGGTCTCTTTCATCAGCTCACAGGCGCGCTGCACCACGCGATCGACGCCGGTTTCCCCGACGAACATGTGATGCGCTTCCTCGGTGAGCATGAACTTACAGGTACGCGAGAGCGGATCGAAGCCCGACTCACTGAGCGCGCACAGCTGAAACTTGCCGTCGCGGTCGGTGAACATCGTGAACATGTAAAAGTCGAGCCACGACTTCACCGGCTCATTGAATGCGCCGAGGATGCGCGGCTTGTCACGATCGCCCGAGCGTCGCTCCAGCATCGCTTCGGCTTCTTCGCGACCATCTTTGCCAAAGTACGAGTGCAGCAAATACACCATCGCCCACAGGTGACGGCCTTCCTCGACGTTGACTTGGAACAGGTTGCGCAGATCGTACAGCGACGGAGCGGTGTGTCCGAGCATGCGCTGCTGCTCGACGGAAGCTGGCTCGGTATCGCCTTGCGTCACGATGATGCGACGAAGCGTGTTGCGATACTCACCGGGAACTTCCTGCCACGCGGGCTGACCGTAGTGATCTCCGAAGCCAATCGTGCGACCCGGAATCGCAGGCTCCAGGAAGATGCCCCAGCGATATTCCGGCATGCGAACGTAGTCGAAGTGCGCCCAGCCATCGGTTTCGACGCTGATGGCGGTGCGCAGGTAGACATCGCTTTCCTGAAACTGGTCTGGCCCCATCTCTTTCCACCACGAGATGTAGTTCGGAAGCCACTGCTCCAGTGCCCGCTGTAGACGCTTATCCGCCGAGAGATTGACGTTGTTTGGGATCTTTTCAAAGAGTTCTACGGTCATCGTGGCTGACCTTTCGTGTGTCGCTGTTCGCGCGTCTCGAGATTGAGATTCCGCCGCCGGAATCTTTGGAGCGGTCTTATCACGACTTGCAGGGGAAGAACCAGTGCGACCAAGCGGCGGTTGCGACGAGAAAATGTGTCGTTTGGGAACATTTTCCGCATCGCCAGCGGCCTACGCGAAACCGAGGAGCCAGCGAGGAGAAGACAAAGCGCGGACTAGGTGCGACGCCAGTCGAAGCTCGGTCGCTCGGGACGACCGTAACAGGTCAGCGCACCGAGTGGACCCGTCGCATTTTCGCGAATGAAGATCCAGTTTTGCCAGGCCGACAGCCGTCCGAAGATCTTGCCTTCGCTCAGGTCGGGACCGGGGAAGCGCAGGTTCTGTTCCATTCCAGTCAGCGCGTCGGGAGACAGGCTCACACGCTCTTCCACAGCCAGTCGCAGCGTATCGTCGAAGTCGAGATCATCCGCGAGCACCGTACACAGTCCCAGCTCGTCGGCTTCCGTCGCGGAAATCGGACCTTTTTCGCCGCGCGCCAGCACTTCCGACACGCGCTCGGGTCGATCGTGCGATCGCAGCGCCAGTCGCGTCTGACCGTTGGCCGCCAAAAGCGATCCCGCGTTTAGCACATCCGTCGCAAACTGCACGTCCGGACTGTCCAGCACGTAGCTGCGATCCGACGCGAGCAGAAGCTCCAGCATCGATCCCGCGTAGCAGCTTTCGGGATCAGCCACCGCGAAGAACGACTTCGCCGTCATGTCCATCCGACGCAGAACGCGCGCCATTTGCAGCAGCACTTCGCGTCCCAGCCAGTAGCCTCGTTGAGCGTACAGCGCCGCATCTGCCGCCAGCACATCCGCCCGCGCGCCACGCGTGCTCACCATCACCAGACCAATCGTGGCTTCGTGAAAGCGCAGACGACAGATCGCATCGTCTAGCTCACGGAACGCACGCAGCGCCCACAGCTCCCCGCGACTCGCCAGCGCATGCAGCGCATCCGCCGACTTCACCGCTTGATCTGCACCTGGACCCCGCAGCGTCAGGTGCGCTGTGCGATGTGCGCGATCGATGTGCAGCGTCACAAACCGATAGCTCACCGTGTCGCCTTCAATCGTCGGGGACAGCGGCTCTAGCGTGATGCCCGTCTGCGGACCCGGCGCGCTGACATTCGCGGCGCTCGCTTCTTGTGCCAGCTTACGAGCCCTGTCGCCAACCACCTGCGCAAAGCGGCTACGCGGAGCAATCTGATCGACCAGACGCCACTCCACGGAGCGCTTGCCGCGAATGCCTTCCGCCAGCGTCGAAAAGATGTCCGCGCGATCGCGACGAACTTTGCGCTTGTCGACGAGCCGCGTCAGTCCACCCGTTCCCGGCAGCACCCCGAGCAGCGGCACTTCCGGCAGCGCAACCGTGCTCGATCCATCGTCGATCAAGATGATCTCGTCACAGGCCATCGCCAGCTCGTAGCCACCACCGGCACACGGACCGGACACCGCCGCCAGGTAGCGCTGATTGCTGTTGCGACAGGCGTCCTCGATCGAGTTTCGCGTCTCGTTGGTGTACTTACAAAAGTTCACCTTAAAGCCGTGCGTCGACTGCGCGAGCATGTGGATGTTGGCGCCCGCGCAGAAGATGCGATCTCGACCCGAGCCCACCACGACGGTGCGAACCTCGGGATGCTCAAACCGCAGCCGCTGCACCGCGTCGCACAGCTCAATGTCCACGCCCAAGTCATACGAGTTGAGCTTCAGCACATACCCAGCAACCAGCGGCTCGTCCTCGCGAACGGCCATCAGCAGACGCGCCACGTCACCGTCAAGCTCCAGCTTCCAGTGACGATATTGCGCCGGAGAGGTCTCAAACGACGACGGTACCGGGTGCGTAGATTCAGTCTTAGCAGCAGTCTCCATGCCCTGCGGTGTACCGCAACTGGGGCTGCTTGGGCAACCGCTCCGACGCACCCAGGCGTGCGCCACAACCCGAGCGCGCTACCGCTTCTTGCTCTTCGCCTTTGTCTTTTTGACCTTGCCCGCTTTGCCCGCTGGCTTGTCCGCGTCGAGCTGAATCGGAATCAGCACCGCTTTGCCTTTCCCGGCACCGCGAATCGCATCGGCCACATCGACGGACTGACTGCGAAATCCCGTCGCACTCGCTTCGCACTTGGTGTCTTCGGGCAGCACCAGCTCACACGACTTGCCGACATCGAGAATGCAGTTCTTCTTCGACCCACACAGCAGCGTCACCTTACCGGTCGACTGATTCTCGAAGGAAATCTTCTGCTCTTTGGGTGCAGCAGGCTCGCCCAGCGACGGCATCACGGACTTCCCTGCGCCCAGATCCGCAGCCTCGGTGGCGTGCGACTTGCTACCTCCGCCCAGCTTCACCGCCAGCACCGCCACGAGCAGCAGCACCATCACACCCGCCACCCCAAGCAGCACCACCGGCAGCGACGAGCGCTTCGACAGCACAATCGGCGGCACTCGCTCGGTCGCAAGGTGTGGCTTTGGCTCAATCCCCGACGGATTCTCTTTGAGCCGCGCCTTTTCCTTCGCAATGTCCGCCTTGCTCGGAATCGCCGCTTGCAGCGTCGGAGCGAACATGTCTCCCGACGTTAGTGGCGACAGCTCTGGCTGAGCGCTCGGCGTCCCCGGTGACGGCGACGTAGCCACCGTTTGCAGCGACGAAGAAGGCCGCATCATCGCCGGGTCAGGAGGAAGCGTTCCGCTGTCGATCAGCTCCTGAAGAACGTTCGCCAGCTCGTCCATGCTCGCGTAGCGGTTTTCCTTCTGCTGCGCCATCGCCTTGAGGACGATCTTTTCCAGCGACTCCGGGATGTTCAGATCCGCACGACGCTTGCGAGGCGGCACCGGCTTTTCCGTCAGGTGCTTCATCAGCGTCGACATCGGTCCGTTGCCTCGGAACGGAACCTGGCCCGTCAGCATCTCGTACATGATGCAGCCGAGCGCATACTGATCGACGCGCGCATCAAACGCTTCACCCGCGCCTTGTTCCGGCGACAGATATTCCGGCGTTCCCAACACAGTTCCCGTCGCAGTCGCTCGCAGGTTCGGCAGGTTCGCGCCACCGGACAGCGACTCACGAGTACCCGCCATCACCTTTGCGATGCCAAAGTCGAGGATCTTGACGAAGTCTTTGCGTCCTCTCTCGAGGATAAAGATGTTCCCCGGCTTGAGGTCGCGATGGACAATTCCTTTTTCGTGAACCGCGTGCAGTCCACGCGCAATCTGCTCGGCAATCCGACACGAGCGCAGCGGCGGAAGCGCGCCTTTGGCAATCACGCTTTCCAGCGACTGACCTTGCAGAAACTCCATCACCAGATACGGACGCCCGTCGTCGAGCACGCCGAAGTCTGTGATGTCGACAATGTTTTCGTGTCCGATGTGACACGCGCTCTTTGCTTCGAGCAAAAAGCGCTGCTGCATCATCGGATCTTGCGCCTCGCGCAGCAGCTTGATCGCCAGCGGCTTGTCGAGCACCGAGTGCTTGGCGCGATAGACCACGCCCATTCCGCCCGACGACAAAAACGACTCGATGAGATACCGCCCACCGAGCGTTGCGCCAATCAGCGGATCGGCTGGAACCTCTGCCGCGCCGCCTTTGGGACAGACATGCTTCTCTTTATATCCGTAAACCTGTTGACAGTTCCCACACACCCGCGTGACGCCGGTCGAAGGTGACTCGCTCATGCGACACCTTGCGGTGCCTGGGCAGACCAAGACATCCGTCGGAGGTACGTAGATAGGTCAAAGCGCATTACTGGTATAAGAGCCCAATATTATGGGACGCCATTTTCATCGAGCGGTCAAGCTGAACGGTGTCCGCCGTTACTTGCTGCGGCCTAGCGAGCTATCCACTTCCCGGTAGCGCTTGCGCAGCTCTGCGATTCGCTTCAGAAGCTCATAGTTTTCGGATCGAAACTCCGCCAGATAGCGTCGCTCACGCCGACGGGCCGCTTGTGCTTGCTGAAGCTCGACGAGCCGCTCGGCCAGCTGCTTGGCTGACGTAAACGCGCTGACCAGCGTGGTCACCCGCGAGCCTTCCAGCCGATCGATCCGGCCTGGCTTTCCTCGCGATGGCGGAAAGTACATCATCACCAGCGTTTCCGGCGACTGCGCTTGCAGCGAGCGAACCACGGTTCGGCTCGGAAGATCCGGCAGCGTTTCCTTGATCAGCGCCAAGTCAAACGGTCGCTCCGACGAACGATCAAGCGCTTCACCACCGCTTACCACCGTCGTCAGCGAAAACGAACTGGTCACCAGCGGCGACAGCGACTGCGTCAGCCAGCCATCGTCTTCCACAAGCAGCACGCTCACGTAATCATCCGTCGGTGATGCTGGAGATCCCGAGCCTCGCTGGGTCAGCTGCGCCTTCAGCTCACCGATGCGCCGCGCCGTGTCCGTCAGACGATACAGAAGATCTTCCGCCAGCGTGCTGTAGTCACGCAGCATCTGGCTGCGATCGGCACGCTGCTTGGCATCTTTCAGCGATGACAACACGCGCGGTCCAAGCAGTCGCTTGTCATCGGTCGATCGACAGATGATATCGACCGCCCCCCGCCGGACCAGCTGCACCGTGGTGTCAAAGCTCGGTTCGTCGATCAAAGCGATCAGATCGGTACGCGGAGCCAGGAGGCGAAGCTCGGTCAGCAGCGTCAGCACCGACGAAAGAGGCAGCGAGTCTACATCGATAAGCACCACCGGATACGGCGTCTTTGCGATCACCGCGCGGGCAGCATCCGCATCAGCGACGACGACGGAGTTTATCTCGGATTGACTCAGCAGATCCTGCAGCGCGGCTTGGGCCGTCTGCCTCTGTGAGACAATCAGCGCCGACTCTGTCAGCATCGACGACTGTTTTTCGTCTCCAGGTTTGCTCATCCTAGGCCCCCAGGCACAGCGCCGCTACCCAAAGCTGTGTTGCTTCATTATCAGCCCAATCCATTTCTGCTTGGTATCTCAAAAATCACCAAGCGATGCGACAAAGTCAGGGCTTGCTTCCCGAAAAAGCGAACGGAAAGCGAAAGGTACGCAGCGGACCCACTGGGCGGGGAAAGCGCCACTCGGACACGCGCTGAGACAGGCAGGACTGAAGCACCGGCAGGCCCAATGTATCGTCACTGACCGCGACATTTTGAGCCATTCCCACGTCGCTCAGCGTAAAGACCAGCTCAACCCGTCCACGCGGAGGCTCCCCGCCGAGTCCACGCACCGCTCGCTCGTAGCAAGCGCGAACCTGTGCGGAGTATGTCGAGGCCACAAACTCAATGTTGGCCAGATCTTGCTGCCAAGCCGCACGCTCTGCCGCGCTCAGGGGTCGATCTTCGTTCGCTGGAGCCGTCTGCGCAGTGGCCATCGCAGGGGACGCAGCCGACGCAGAAGAAGGCGGAACAGCAGGCAATCCACTGGGCGGAACCGAGGCTGAAGCGCTCCCTGCGGGCTGAAGCGAAGCAGACCCAGCTTGCGAGGGCAGCGCTGATGACAGTGCGCCAGGACTTGATGAAGCGCTCGGCTTGCTCGTCGGTCGCGAGGTCCGAGCTGGCTCAGAGCGAACGCTCGTCGCCGGACTCATCGCCTGCGGCTGCAGCGGACTCGGATGTTCCATCGAACGTTCTGGCTGACGTTCTGGCTGACGTTCTGGCAGCACCCACACCACCAGCATCGCAACCAGCCCCGCGAGCAGCAGCCACAAAAGACCGAACAGCACCGACCGCAGCAGTCCAAATCCAGCGCGAGTCTGCGTGGGACGATAGGAAATCGGAACGGTCGGCTCATCGGCCACGGATCGCGGCACACCGCTTGGCTGCGCACGATCACGCGATCCCGACGACATCGCGACAAACTGAGGCGCCGTCTCAACATTCGGTTGCAGTGTGCGCGGTGGACGTCCCGACGAGCGTCCCGAGGACTGAGACGACCCCGCGGCTGGCCGGGCACGGCGAGGTGTCTCATCGGCTCGATCGACCGCTCGATCGACGGCTCTGTCCGCAGCTCGGTCCGATGTCGCAGCGTGTAATACGGACAGCACATCGTCAGGCAGCACGGTGCCCACCGGCGAGGTCTGGACGCGACGATCGGGAGACGAAGCCCGCACTTCATGTCCAGCGCTCGGAGGCTCGCTGTGCGCACGCTGCGGCTCTACATCATCGCGATCGGCATCTGGACGCGAGCTTCCAGAAAGAGCCGGACCAGGACTGCTGTCGCGCCGCTCCGCAGGCCCAAGGGGTTGCCCACACATGCCACAGAAGCGACTCCCCAAAGGGGCCTCTGTACGGCAGGTCGGACACACCAACGGTACCATGTCGGGAAAATCTATCATGAAGGCGCGCCCCGTGATTCCCCGAAGTGGCCACCGCTTGCTGTGATATTATGCTCCAGAGTTTTGTATTGGCCCGTGGCAGAACCTCTGAGCGCGATGAACTGCCCTCTGTACTTCGTGGAGACCCCATGGTGAGCTTGCGACGCCCCAGTTCTAGGCCCCTCAATTTTTGTCTGCCTTCTTACGCACATCTACGCCGCCTGCCCCATGCCATGCTGGCAATGCTGGTCGGCCTGTTTGCGCTGGTGTGGCAGTCGACTCCTTCCTTCGCTCAAGACAAAAAGAGCGTCGCGGTTCTCGCCATTGAAGGCGGTCCGCCCAAGCTGCAAAAAGCCATCGAAAATGCGCTCAAGAAGGACTACACGATCGTCCCCGAGAGCAAGTGGAACGCAT
Source organism: uncultured Myxococcales bacterium (assembly GCA_937868485.1). Classification (GTDB taxonomy): domain Bacteria; phylum Myxococcota_A; class Polyangia; order Palsa-1104; family JAEUJZ01; genus JAEUKA01. Next base: position 24,409 of record CALMML010000390.1, read on the forward strand.
CCGCCAAGAAGCTGAACGTGACGGGCCACGGCACCGAAGACGTCGCGATGGTCGCCAATGATCTGAAGGTGGACGTCGTCATCACCGGCAAAGTGAAGACCGATAAGGACACCGGCACCTGGAAGCTCAACATCGCGGCGCGGCACGGATCGTCGGGTAAACCGGTCGGCAAGCTCAGCTACGATCTGAAGAGCGAAAAGGTAGATGCCGCAACGATCTCGACGGTAGAAACGGAGATCGGCCCGGCGGTGGTGGCTGCGATCGCAGGTCCGCCAGAAGACAAGGTCGCGGTTGCGCAGATTGAGCCGCCTCCGTCGACGCCCGGTTCCACGCTTGGCAAGGAAGAAGATCCGATCGCCAAGCTCGCTCGTGAAGAAGCCGCCAAGCGTCAGCGCGAAGAAGCACTCTCGCGTCCGATCTACTATCCGTACATTGATGCCAGCGCCGGCGCGATCATCGGTGGTCGTAACTTCAGCTATACCGAGGATGCCGATGCTGCTTCGCCGCTCAAGTGCTACGACCTCGACAAGCGCGTTCCCGATCCCAAGGATCCAGGTGGACGAGGCTACGTGTCGCGCTATCTGCCGTATAAGCGTGGCAGCACGCCAGCCTGCCCGGGCTTTGCAACGTCGGTGGCCGCTGGTGTTCGTGCCGATGTGACTGCATATCCGCTCGCGTTTTTGCGCTTTAACCCGGTAAAGGGTCTCGGACTCGGTGCCACGTTCGATTACATGTTCTGGCCGGACTCGAAGTACGGTTCGGGCACGTCGCAGGTGCTGCTCAACACCCGTGAGTGGCGCGTCGAAGGCGGTCTCCGCTACCACTACAACATCCTGAACAAGCGCAACATGCCGTCGGTGCTGTTCAACGCGCAGTACGGTGCGCACTTCTTCGCCGTCGCCAAAGAGCAGAAGCAGTACGACTATCTCGACGAAAACTTCAACCCGAAGAAAGCCGACGGAATCAACGATCACGGTCTGCCCGACATCCTGTACCAGTACGTGACCATCGGTCTGGGCGCGCGCATTCCGTACTTTGTCACCGAGAAGCTGTACTTCGCGGGCTTGGTTCACTTTAACTTCCACGTTCCGCTCAGCTACGGCGAGATCACCAACCGCTTTGACGGAAGCAACACCGACACCTCGTCGGGTCCGGTTCCCGAGATCTACGGCAACGGTGGCTTTGGTCCGGCGAGCGGCTGGGGTCTGCGCGCCAACGTCACGCTGCTCGAAGCGATGGTCTGGAAGGGCCTCACCGTTCGTCTGAGCGGCTACTACGAAATGTTCCAGTACACGTTCGACCTGGGCAAAAACCTGTCGAGCCAAGAGCCTGGCGATGTCGCGACGGGTCGCGATGCACGTCACCTGGCCGCAGGCGCCAGCGACAACTACTTCGGTGGCGTGATTCAGGTCGGCTACCAGTACTAAGCGCTCCGCGACTTCACACATACCGCATCCGCCCCGCCCTTCTTTCGCAGCAACTTCCGCACAACTGAAGACCAAGCGCCTCGCTCGCTCACCGAAGCGAGCCGATTCCTGTTATGCGCACTCGATTCAGCGCCAAGAAAACGGTCGGAAGCGACTTCGCAAAGAAGCGCGCAGAACACCAAGGTGTGGAAAAGCGGCGAAATGAACAGGCGAACTGGATAGAAAGACGGAGGAAGGAAGATGCTCTGCGACGAAGGAGAGCATCGATAGGAGCGTGGCTGTTACGGCATATCGCGACCGACGTCGCCGTCCGGGCTCACCGCGCGTAGCTTGAGCAGGCCTCGGACTTCCACTTGACGAATGCGCTCACGCGTCAGGTTCAGAATCGCACCGACTTCTTCCAGCGTGATTCCGCCTCGGTCCGCAACGTCGAGCGCACAGGTCTCGCGCATCTCGGTCAGATCCTTGTCCGGGAAGTTCAGCTTGATGCTGCCCGTCTCCGGATTCACATCGAGGAACAGATGGTGCTTGCACGACACCCACGGGCACGGTCGCTGACCACTCGCACAGTCGGCCCGCGTCTGCGGACGGTCTGAGTCATCAATGATCGGAAGCAGCGCCGCTTCGCGAAGCTCTTCCTTGGTCAAGCGTCGCGGCGCAATCGTCTTGCTGCGCGAGCGCTTGTGATGCTTGCGAACCTTGCGGCTGACTTCGGGCGTATCACTGCCTTCGGTTGCCGAAGACGCAGACTCAGTGCTGTCCGGTGGTTGGGTAATGTCGTGCATACTGCTCCTCATTTCGCATTTCGCCCGGTGGTCAAGACCACCTCATCTACAAAAGTTCGTCGCTGCCGCCGGTCCCAAAGACCCGCTGCCGTGCCGCGCGCTCCAGCGGAGAAACCAGCTCCCGCTCGAGCGCTTCAATTCGCTGCACCACGTCGCCGCCGAGCTTGCGAATGGCCAGCACTTCTTTGGACATTGCGCGTCGTCGATCGGCGGAAAACTGCCCTCGCTCCAGCTCTCGCGACAGACCATCGAGCAGACTGCCCAGCACACGCTGAAGTCCGTCGATCTCGTCCGCAAAGCGCAGAAACGAGCGCTGAATGTCCTCGATGGTGTAGTGCGAGGCCAGCATCTGACGAATCGTGTTCAGACGCCGCACCGTCGTCGCTGGATACATTCCCAGCGAGCCTTGGTGCTTGCCCTTGCGCCCCACGCGGCGGCTCCGACCGAGCAGCCCCAGCTGGACGTATTTCCGAAACGTGGCTTCGGACAGGTTGATTCCGTGCTCACCGAATGCCGATAGAACCTGAGACAGCGTCATTCCCTCGGGATGCTTCTGCTCTAGCTCAACCAGATCCGCTTCCAGCAGGTGGCTGACGCGGCTTTTTTGCGCTGCGGGCCGACCACGCAGAGGCCGACGACTCGCCACCGATCGGGTGACGGTCATGGCCGCAGCAGGTTGTGTCAGCAGTTCTTCGCTCAGCACTGAATCGATCCTTGTTGTGGTTGCGCGGCTGCCCTTCTTCGCTACCGAGGATTTCGCGTCGCGTTTCTGGCTCATCCGTGCCGCCCCAATTGATAGATTGAATGTATTCCATTCAATAGAATCGCGGCAAGCGAAAAATGCGAGCTGAACCAATTGTTTAGATACCACTACCGTCGGTGGATTGAGTTCACGCGTTCAGCGAGCAGGAGTCGATGTGTGCTGCGTCTTTTGCTTCCCAAAACCAAGCACGAGGGTCTGACAAACGCACAGTTTCATCCCGAGGGAAATCCGACGAAGTGATTTTGGCCAGCGTGAGCGAAGCGGCTGCGCAGTTTCATCCGCTCGATGGCTGAACCAAGAAGCCCGCGAATTTGTGGCCAAATTTCAGCGCCTGCGGAAGCCGTGTTTGCAGACGAGACAGCGGTCCCACAAACCTGCTATCGTAGTGCTTGTCTCGACGGGTACTTCGGGACTGGCAGCCTGAGCAAACGGGGGACAGGCCGCAACCATGACGGACAGCGACGAACCAGGCTCGAACCGGCAGTTTGAGCCACCGCACACGACGCTGGGCAAATACTGCCCGAGCTGTCATCGCATCTACGTCGCCCCTGAGTCGGATGCGAACTTCTGTGCCAAAGACGGAGCGCCGCTCGTCGCCAACCAGCGAATCTTTGGCGACAAATACGTGCTCGGTGAGCCGCTCGGTTTCGGTCACATGAGCGAGGTGTACGTCGCCATCCAAGCCGGAATCGGACGCAACGTCGCGCTCAAGCTACTGCGCAGCGAACACGAAACCAGCCCCGAGATTCGCAAACGATTCGAGCGTGAAGCGCAGATTGCAAGCTCGCTGGATCATCCCAACGCCGTCACAATCTTCGAAAGCGGTCACACGAGCGATGGACAAAGCTACATCGCAATGGAGCTTCTGAGCGGCGAGACGCTCGATCGCGTCATCCAGCGCGAAGCCCCGATGCCGGTGGGCCGAGCGCTCGAGCTGCTGATTCCTGCGGTCCGCGCGCTCGCTGCCGCGCACAGCCGAAACATCATCCACCGCGACGTCAAGCCAGAGAACATCTTCGTCGCGCACAAGCGACTTTCTGTCGGCACCGAAGAAGTGGTGAAGGTGCTCGACTTTGGCATCGCGCGCGTGCTTGGTCGCAAAACAAGAGTCACTGCGACGCAGACAGCGCTGGGAACCCCGCACTACATGGCGCCCGAGACACTGCAAGGGGAAGAAGCGACCACGCAGTCGGATGTCTACGCGGTCGGCGTGATGCTGACGGAAATGCTGACGGGAAAGCTACCGTGGGGAGAAAGCAGTCGGTCCGAGATCTCGACGGTGATGGCGCGGATGGTTGCGCCGCCACAGCGGTTACTGACGCTGCTGCCTGGCGGATTGTTTCCAGAAGATCTGCAGCCCGCACTGGATCAGTTTCTCTCGCTGACGCTGGAAGATCGACCCGTGGACTGTGCGGTGGCACTACAGGTTCTGCTACAGATTGGAATCAGCGTCGGAAGCATCACAGCGCTCAGCTTGTCTTCGCTGCCCGCGATTCATCCGCTTGCGTCGGGTCGTCAGCCCGTCAGCGCACCACAGTCGTTTGAAGGCGCGCAGGCGCTCAGCTTGGATCAAGCGGAGCGTTCCACCCAGCCGCTGCGCAGCGCCACAGCCGTTCTGCATGGAACGCGCGTCATTTTGCCGCCGGAGCGCTCGCGATGGCTTCCTGTGGCCGCGCTGATTGCAATCGTGGCGCTTCCGATGATGTGGTGGGCCAAGCAGCGACCGCCAAAGGTCAGTCAGCATCCCGAAGTGGCTGCGGCAGCGATTCCGGCTGTTCCCGTAACGCCGACCGCACCCGAGCCAGCGAAGCCTGACACCCACGCACCTCTGCCAACCGCGCCAGCCAAGGGCGAAAAAAAAGCGCCCGTGCATAAGCACAGACGCCATAGCAAACGAACCAAGGCTTCCGGTTCTCCGAGCCTTTTGTATCCCCTCGATACCAAAGGCTACTAACTTGTGGGTGTACCTGGATTCGAACCAGGGACCTCAGCCTTATCAGGGCTGCGCTCTAACCAACTGAGCTATACACCCAAAGCGCGAGTGAGGATTGGCTAACTACCATGCCGTTTTTGGGGCTGTAAAGAAAAAATCCTCATGCGCTTCATTTTTTCTTGGCGCGGGATGTTGAACAGCCGCACGCCAAGGCTAGTCAGCGACGAAACCAGCTACGCAACGGTGTAGATGCGGCGCTCGTCTTTGTCGATGCCCGAAAAGCGCGGCAAGCGGTCTGATTGAGCCAGCGCAGCACCCATTTCCGCAGCAGTGGGGAAGTCCGACGGTCGCTGATCGACGTTGGCATCGTTGCGACGTAGGTCTTCGTACGCAGGAATCGTGAGCCGCTGCCGATGAGCGAGCGTCTGGTCCACTTCCGCACGCGCAACCTGGGCCGCCGCAGTCGGCATCACGCGACCGGCAAAGAACTCCGCAGCGCAGCCCGAGCCGTAGCTAAACAGGCCGATGCGCTGACCGGATAGCTCGCTGGCTTGGTGATGCAGCAGCGACAGCAGGGCCAGATACAGCGAGCCCGTGTAGATGTTGCCAACCTGCGAGGGCAGACGCAGCGACGGTTCCACTTGGTCGGTGTAGCTCTTGTCGGCGGCTTCGTCGGTCAGACCATCAATCTGGCAGCGACGCTGGTGCGCCTTGCGAGCCATCTTGCCGTACGGAACGTGATAGCAGGTCCGAACAAGCGGCGAGTCATCTTGGTTGAGTCGCTGCCACTCGGAATACGCACCGGCGAGCGCATCGAGATAGCACTGCACGGAAAATTGTCCGTCGACGAGCGCATCTTTGCGATACAGCGGACGCCAGAAGTCGTGGACGTTTTGGGAAAAGGTGCCGCTCACGCCGGGTTCGAGCTGCAGCACACGCGGATCCTCGCTGATGAGCATCGCCACAGCGCCAGCACCTTGCGTCGGCTCTCCGGCGGTTCCCACGGAATAGCGCGCAATGTCCGTGCAGACGATGAGAGCGCAGCGACCTCGCGCCGATCCCGACGCCAGCCAGTCGAGCGCATTCATCAGACCGGCGGTACCGCCAAAGCAGGCATGCTTGGTTTCGAACACGCGACAAGCGCTCGACAGGCCCAGCAGGCCATGCAGATACGAGGAAACCGGCTTCGAGTGATCGACTGCGGTTTCTGTACCGACGATGCATAGACCGATTTCCGACGGGGATCGACCTGACGCCATCAAGCAGCGTCGCGCCGCCTCGGTCGCCAGCGTCACCGGATCTTCATCCGCGTGCGCCACCGACATCTGCGAGACACCGAGCCCTTGTATGTACTTCGACGGCTGGACACCACGCGCAGCGGCCAGGTCGGTCAGGTCGACGTAGGCCCGAGGAACCGCAAACGCGATGGCATCGATCCCGATCGGTCGACGCTCGCCGTTCTGCGCGGGTTGCGAAGAGGGTTGATTGGAAACAGAAGAAGCTTGGTCTTTGGTCATGGCAGCCGTCCTCAGCAAGGTAGGTGCCAATGACAACAGCACACAAACGGAAGGCCCAGTGCGCGCTTGTCACTCGACAGGATGCGGCGTCGGCGGACACATGGCCGGACCTTCGCAGCACCCGCTCTTGCGATGTCGCACCGAAGGAGCGCCGCCGCACAAGCCAGGCGATCCCCTTAGCACCCCTATTCGTTTCGTAGCCTTTGAAGATAAGATGGATCCGGGGGGAAAAAGCGTAGGATGCACTCGCACGCACTGCATAGAAAAGGAGACGTGACGATGAACCTACGGACGATTGTTTGCGCCCTCATGCTGGCCCTGCCGATTGCTGGCTGCGACAGCGTTGATCTTGATGCGGTCCCGCAAGCCAAAGTGGGCTGCGAGACCCCAACTGCCGAGCAGCTCAATGCCGGCGACGCGATGCTGCCAGGCCGAAACTGCATCTCTTGCCACGCATCCGGCGGTCAAGCCAGCGGCGAAGCGTTTGGCACCGCAGGCACGGTCTATGGCGCACGCAGCAGCAAGACCTGCAACACCGGCGGCGTCGATGGCGTCACGGTAGAGCTGCTCGATACGGCGGGCAAGGTTGTGGCAAGCACCACGACCAATTCTGTCGGCAACTTCCACTTCCCGCCGAGTGCAACCAACTTTAAGAATGTTTCGGCGCGGGTAACCAAAGGCACCATGAGTGTGAAGATGAACTCGGCAGTTGACGTGTCCGTCGGCTGCGCGAGCTGCCACTGGGCCTCTGGGATCGCGGGGGACCGCATTTACATCCAATGATGACCAAAAGGAGTAGTCACTATGAGTTCGCATCGTGGTAGGAAGCCGCTCGGTCGGCTGTTGGCGTTGGGCTTTTGCGTGTCTCTGCTGGGGGTTGGAGCTTGCGGAAACGACGACGGACTAACGGTCACCGCGGAGGCCCAAGCCAGTTGCGTGGGTGAAGAGCCCACCGAAGCCATGAAACTGGCTGGCGCTGCGATGCTGCCCGGACGCGTGTGTGGTGCCTGTCATCGCACGGGCGGCCAGGCTCAGAACTCACCGTGGACGGTCTCGGGAACGGTGTTCAAGGGCGCCAACTCGAGCTGTAACTCCACCGAGGGACTTCCCGGCGTATTCGTCGAGATCCTCTACGGACAAGACGATCCGATGGGCTCGTACCGGGCCGGCGCGCTCCAGCCCAACGGTCGTCTGAAGACCAACTCCGGTGGCAACTTCTACACCGCGCAAAAGTTCGTCGCACCGATCCGCGCTCGCATCTGTGAGTCGACGGGCGCGGACTGCAGCAGTGCAACACGCGTTGCGACGATGACGCTCAAGGTCGGAGCCGATCCGGTCACGGGCGCCACGCAGCGCGTCGACTGCAACCTGTGCCACTACGCAAGCGGCCAGGCCCTTACCCGCATTTACCTTCCGTAAGTCCTCGCGCCGATCGCGCGCAGAGCTCCTTTCGTACATCGAACCGTACGCTGTGCCGTCAGCATGGTGCAGCGCACGGATACGAATCTGCGACGGTGGAAACACTGTAACTGCGGCGTATCCATGTGATAAACTGCTACGTTGTGCCGCAGCTCTACTCTCAGGCGCGAGAAGTCCTGCTTAAGCTTGTGTTTTACGGGCCAGCCGGAGCTGGAAAAACGTCAGCGCTGACCCAGCTACATAAGCTGCTTCGTCCCGATGTCCGAGGCCAGATCGTCTCGGTGAATACCGGCGCGGATCGGACGCTGTTCTTCGACTTTTTTCCACCGCCACCGCCGCTGCTGGGTGCGCCAGTTCATGCCCAGGTGTTTGCGGGATCGGGAACGGTTCAGAACGAATCGACCCGTCGAGCGCTTCTCGCTGGCTGTGACGGTGTGCTGTTCGTGTGGGACAGTCGACGCGGACGAGAAGCCGAAAACACCGCCGCGATGGAAGAGCTGCGAACCTGTCTGTCCGATTTGGGCGTAAAGCCGCAAGATGTGCCGCTCGTGGTGGCGTGGAACAAGCGCGATCTGTCCGACGCGGTGCCCCTGTCGGATCTGGAGCCGACGTTTGGGATCAAGCGCGCTCAGTCGGTGCCGATGATCGCGCGAACGGGTCAGAGTGTGTTTGACGCCTTCCGTGTGCTGGCGACGGAAGCGCTGGAAGGTGCGCTGCGCAAGCGACCGGAGCTGGCGCAAAGCGGAGCCATGCCGACGAGCGATCTGTCGTTTGGCAATGACATGGTCACGGCGCGTCGGATGCTCGCCGCACAAGAAGCGCAGATGGCGCTGCGAAGCTTGGTGGGTCGCTACACGCTCGATCAGCCGCTGCGCATTGATGAGTCGGCGCTGGCCCGAGAGCAGGCCGGACGCTCGCAGGAAATGATGCCCGTGAGTGGTCTGTCGGCACCGCCACTGCCCGCACTGGAGCAGTCCAACGACGCGCTTGCGGCGGTTAAGCTCGACAATCCGACGGGCGCGCAGGTGCTGGAAGAGACGCTCCGTCCACGACCGAATCAGCCACTGCGATCGACGCCACGACCGAGCGATCCGACGCTGGCACAGCCGGGACTGCGACCGCCGGGAGGAGCCGCGCTCGATAAGACCATGCCGGGCACGCGGATTCCGCAGCGCAGCAAGCCGCCGCTCGCGCCCACTCCGCCGAAGATGGAGTCGAGCACGCGCGATCAAGGCATCAGCTTGCTGCTTTCGCCCGGTCCGATGCGTGCGCAAGTGCAAGAGGTTGAGCGGCTGATTCAGTCGACGCAGTTTGTCCAAGCCGTCCGACGATCGATGAGCATCTTTTTTTCGCTGCAAGTCAGTGACACCACGCGCGATCCCGACGAAGGTCCGGCGTGGCGAGCGCTCGCGCTGGGACTGCCCGCCGATCGCTACCTACGCTTCCGTCAGGTCGGTCAGAGCGCCGATGCAAGTCGCTCGACGGTGGAAGATGCGATGTTTGCGCTGTTTTTCCTGGTCGATGCGGTGATGCGCAAAGAGTCCACCGGCCCACGCGGAAGCTAATCCCACCGAGCGAAGAACCGCTGGTTCGGCCCGCCCTCAAGTGTGCTAAGAGGGTGCGGTGCCGAGTCAAGGAACGCTGCGGTGAGTCGAGGAATCGAGGTCTTTGAAGCGCTGGTCCAAGCGGACGCGCAGACAGAGCCGGTGGTGCTCTGTACGGTGATTCGAACCGCTGGCAGCACGCCGCGTAAGCACACGACGCGAATGATGGTTCGCGCAGGCGGCAGCATCGTCGGAACCATCGGTGGCGGTCGCGTGGAACGGCAAGTCGTCGAGCGGGCCGAGCAGCTCCTTGCGATGGGTCCGTCGGCACAGAGCGAGCGTGTTCGCTATCACCTGACCCACGAGCTGGCGATGTGCTGCGGCGGCGAGATGGAGATCTTGATGGAACCGATTTTCCCCGATCCGATCGTCGTCGTGTGCGGAGGCGGTCACGTCGGCAAAGCGCTGGTTCCGTTGCTGCCAGCGCTCGACTTTACGCCGATTGTCGTCGAAGACCTGCCAGAGCTGGGAAGTCCTGAGCGATTTCCCGACGCCAAGCAGATCGTCGACAGCTTCGATGTGCGGGACTGGAAAGGCATTCGGCTCGACGAACATACCTATGTGGTCGTCGTAACGCGCGAGCACTCGACCGATCAGGCGATCTTGGAGCAGCTTCTGCCGAAGAACCTGGCGTATGTGGGAATGATTGGCTCACAGCGCAAAGTGCTGACGTTTCGACAGCGCCTGCAAAACAAAGGGTTTTCCGACGAGCAGCTTGCACGACTACACGCACCGATTGGGCTGCCGATTGGCGCGGAGACGCCGCATGAGATCGCGCTGTCGATCGCCGCAGAGCTGACGCAGGTTCGCAGCAGGCGACGCGGAGCATGAGCCAGGCCCTGATCTTGTGTGCCGGTTCGTCGACGAGAATGGGTCAACCCAAAGCGCTCTGTTCTCTCGGCAATCAGACGCTGCTCGAGCGAATCTTGACGACGCTGGAACAAAGCAGCGCGCAGCAACCGATCCTGGCGACGATTGTCGTCGCAGAACCGCATGGACACGCGATCTGTCGCTGGCTTTTGGAAAGTCGGTTTCACTCGCTGCGTGTGGTGTGGAATCAGCGACCGAGCGATGGGATGCTGTCGTCAATTCAGCACGGACTGCGATCGCTCGACGAACGTGCAACGGGAACGCTGCTGTGGCCGGTTGATGTCCCGCTGGTGAAAGAACAGACGGTGCGAACGCTGTTGCAGCACGCGGCGCAGCGCTGGCTGGTGCCGACAAGTGAAGGTCGCGGAGGTCATCCGGTGTGGCTGCCGGCTGCGCTGTGGTCGGATGTGCTCGCGCTGCCGGTGGATTCGTCGCTGCGTGCGCTGCGAGATCATCATCCGGCGCTGCGAATTGCCGTCGAGGATCCCGAGATCATCTGTGACATCGACACGCCGGAAGCGCTAAAGCAGGCGGATCTCCGACTGCGGCGGTAGCAAACCCAGAAGCGGGCCGATACACTGAAAAGCGTCAGAGCTCTCGGCATGGACAAACAACTGCAGCGCGACGAGTCGCCCATTTCATCGTTTTCCAGCGTCGATCTGGCACAGGTCGAGCGTGCGGTCGATCTCGTCAGACGACGGCTTCGACTGCAAGCTGCGGTGCAAGGGCTGGTGTTCGGACTGATTGCCGCTGCGACGGTGATGCTGCTTGCGCTGTCGCTCTATCGGTTCGGCGTGCTGAGCCGGTCGGGACTGCGCACGGTGACGTACTGCTTGCCGCTTGGCGTGGTTCTGACGGTGCTGGCTTCGGCGCTGCGACGGATTGATTCGCTGTGGGTTGCATCGCTGATCGACAAAAGTCATACGCTGAGCGATCGGCTGTCGTCGGCGCTTCAGCTGGCACGCGGTCACACGGCGCAGCCGAAGACGGACACAGCACGCGGGCTGGTCGAGCTGGCAATTGCCGATGCAGCGAGAGCGTCAGCGTCGGTGACATCCTCGCAAGCGGCACCGTGGAAGCGACCGCTGCTGCTGCCGGTGCTGTGCGGACTGCTGGTTCTCAACGGGCTGGTGGCGCTGGTACGGTTCGATCGGCTGAAGGCTCCGACGGGAAAGACCCAAGTGAGCGCAACCGAACCGTCGGAAGCAACGCTGCGGATCGATCCCGAGCTGATTGGACCGGAAAAAGAAGAGCTGTTGCAGAAGCTGGCCGAGGCGGAGCAGCGCGGTGATCACGAGACAGCGCAGCTTCTGCGAGACATGCTGGGCGTGTTGTCGCAGGTCGAGCGGGGCGAGCTGACGCGGCAGCAAGCGTTTGACCGTCTGAGCGAGATCGAACAGCGCATCTTGCAAGGCAGTGACGCGACGCTGGCTGAGCTGGAGCGACGACTTCATCAGGCGGGAAATGAGCTGAGCGAGTCGAAGCTGACCAAAGAGCTGGGCAAAGCACTGTCGAAAGACGACGTCGAAAAAGCGAAGGCAGAGCTCAAAGAGCTGGCGGACAAGGCACTGGCGAAGGCGGCAGCGACGGACAAACAGCAGATGGCGGAAGCGTTTGAGCGCGCGGCGCGTGCGCTCCAGAGCCGTCCCGACGACAAAGCCAAAGCGGACCCAAGTGATCCGTCGAAGCAAAAAGACGAGTGGCAGAGCAGAGGCAAGTCCGAGGAGCTGATTCAGAAGCTCAACGAGCTGTCGGCGGAGCAGCGCAAGGTCAAAGAGCAGCTGGAAAAGAACCCGCAGGACAAGGAACTTCAGCGAAAGCTCGACGAGCTGGCGCAGCAAGAAAAGAAGCTGAGCGAGCAGCTCAAAGAAGAGCGCGCCAAAGAGCAGCAGCAAAAGGAACAGCAACAGAAAGAGCTGGAGCAACAGCAAAAAGAGCTGCGCGAGGAAGAGCGACGGCTCAAAAAGAAGCTGCAAGAAAATCCGCAAGACGAAGAGTCGGAGCGACGGCTGAAGAAGACGCAGCGGCAGCTCGAACAGCTGGAGCAGAAGCTGCAAGAAAACAGCGGAAGTGGCGAGCGACGACTTCAGCGGCTCGGCGACGAAAAGCAGCCGGAATACCAAAACGAAGCGCGCAAGCTGATGTCGGAAATGGAGCGCGAGCAGCAAAAGTTCGAGGACGAAATCCGCAAGCTCAAGGCGCAAAAGCAGAAGCTCGAAGAAGACATCAGCAAGCTCAAAGAGCAGCTGAAAAAGAACCCGCAGGATCAGCAGGCGAAGCGGGAGCTGGAGCGCAAGCAGCAGCAGCTATCCGACGTGGAACGGCAGCTTCGTGAAAAGCAGGAAGCGCAGCGGCAGATGGAGCAGCTTCAGCGCGATCTCCAGCAAGCGGCGGAGCGGATGCGTCAGTCGATGGAAAAGATGACGCCGGAACAGCGTCAGGCGATGGAAGAGCTGGCAAAAGACATCTCGCGATACCAAGACGAGGTGCGCAAGCTGCAAAAGCAGAAGCAAGGCCAGAAGCAAAACATCGTCACGCTGGATCAGATCAAGCAGGTTCTGCGACGGCTCGGGCGATCGGGTCAAGGTCAGGGACAGCAAGGCCAGGGCCAAAAAGACATGCAGGACTTCAAGCGTCGCGCCGGAGGTCAAGGTGATGGCGACGGACAGACGCTGGTGCTCGGTGGCAGCGGTCAAGACGGACAGTCGACGATTGTGCTCATGCCGGGTCAGGGTCAGTCGGGTCAGGGTCAGTCGGGTCAAGGTCAAGGCGACAAAGGAAACCAAAACGGCCAAGGCGGACCGGGACAAGGTCAGTCGGGCGACAAGCCGGGTACCAATCACGATCCGAACTTCGTCGGTGATGTGACGCAGATTGAGAGCAAGCGCAAGCTCACGCGGGTCTATGGCAAAGAAGGCGCGGGTCCGACGCGCTCTCAGACCATCTTGGGAGCTGCCGAAAAAGGCTTCGCGACGCAGGCCTATCGCAAGGTCTATGGCGATTACACATCGGTGTCCGAGGAAGTGATGTCGAAGCAGCGCGTCCCACCGGGCTATCGCTTCTACGTGAAGCGCTATTTTCAGATGATCAAGCCTCGCGGCAACTAGCGAAGTGCGGTCCGCGGCGATCCTCGCAACGGCTGGAAAACGGTCAGAGATCTTGAGCACGCAAGCGGCCCTACCGTCGGACTTGACACCCGCCTACAGCATCCGGCATGTTGCCCTATCAGGCTGCTCTGTCTTGCCCGTGCCCGCCGACAATCGCTCCGATGCGGCGCTTTCGCACCTTGGCAGCCTCAGGAAACAGTGATGAGCACGAACAAGCGGACCCCTTCGCACGAGCAATCGGCTGTCGGTACACGCAAACGTCTGCCCCGCGTTGCCGCATTCACACTTTATGGACTCGGATTTCTGACGAGCCAGGTTTCACTGACTGGCTGCGGTCCGTCGACGAACTCAGAGGTCAAGCCAAGCGGCACCGTCACAGCGGCCAACACCGGCGGAAGCAGCGCGCCTGTTCGGGTCCGAAGCTTTTCGGACTCGCGCCCGGTGAAGTCGCTGGCCGCCGCTGCGGGACTGGTCTGGGTCGGTACGCCACGCGGCCTGGTTCGCTGGAGCACCACGTCTGAGCCGCCAACGCCCGCAGTGCTCACCACCATCGACGGACTGCCCGCCGATCGGATCGAAGGCATCGCGCTCGACCAAAAAGGCGGCGTCTGGGTCACAACGTCCAAAGGCGTCGGTCACTTCGCCAGTGGAAGCTGGACAAAGTACCCGAAAGCTCCCGTCGGAGATCTCGTCGCTGGCATCGTTGTCACGCCCGATGGCGACAACGTGTGGGTCGGCGGCAGCGACGGTCTGGCTCGGCTCAAAGACGGTCAGTGGGAACGCTACGCTGCAGGCACGACGGTGACATCGCTGGTCCACGACGGCGGCAGCGGCGTCTGGATCGGGACGAGCGGCAAAGGCATCATGCGCGTCGTCAAGCAGGACATGCTCCAGTACGGCATGGCCGAAGGCAACGACATCGACAACGTGCGCGCCATGGTAGCCGATGCGAGTGGCTCGCTCCTATCGGTGGGCGACGGTCCCGGCGGTCAGCGTGTCGCATTCTTCGACGGCAACCGCTTCTGGTCATATCGCGTCGACAACGCCAACGTCATTGAGTGGGTCCAGCGCGTTGGCAGCGATCTGTTCCTCGGTGCGGGTCAGTCGGTGTGGACGATGAAGCGCGTCGCGACCGCAGCAGAGGTTCGCGGTCCGATCAAGTTTTCCTATTCGGGCAGTCCGTCGCTGGGTGCCCCCAAGGCGCAGCCGCTGGCTGGCATGATTGTGAAGGACGCGGCACCACCGCCCCCGCCGCCGGAAGCTGCGCCGCCACCACCGCCCGTCGATCCCAAGGCCAAGGGCGGCAAAAAAGACAAAGCTGGCAAAAAGACAAGCGCGCTGTCTGTTCCTTCGACGGAAACCTACGCATCAGCGACGATGGAAGCGGCTTCGCCCCAAGGTCCGCGACCGGTTCGTCCGTGGCTCGTCGCTGGTCCCGGTGGATCGGGAGGCGCAGCCCCGCTGTTTGACACAGATCTGGTTGATGTTCGTCTTCCCGACGGAATCACGACGGTCTCTGCCGATGCGGACTCGCTGTACGTTGGCACGCGCTTCCTCGGGGTGATGCGGATTCAGAAAGGCAAGCAGACACCGCTTCGCCTGTTCGATCTGACCGCCGGAGCCGAGCGACTTTCCGTCGCATGCGTGAACAACAATGACTGCTACGTCGCGACCGGAGGAACCCAGGCCTGGCGCTTCGACGGACAGACGTTCGAAGTGACCAATGTCGATCCCGAAAAAGGCTCGCACGTCCTGTCGGTGGTTCGTGATCCGATGGGCGCGGTCATCGCACTTCACCGAGGCGCAAGCAGCCGCGTGGTACGAATCTCGCGCGTTGGAAGCAAAGGCGACTGGGCCCCAGTGGGACTGACGCCGCTGGAAGTGCCAACCGGCGTGCCGGATCTGTCGTTTGCAAACTTTTCGCCCAAAGGCCAGCTCTGGGTGGGTCTGCGCTACGTCGACAAAGAGCAAGATGCGCGCGCCTACGGTGCAGCGGAAGTGTACGTCGACGACGGTCGCGTGGTGTATCACCGACAGCGTCCGACGGGAACTCAGCCAGGTGTCTCGCAGGGTGTGAACGTTCCGTCGGATGTCACCGCGATTGCGTGGAAGGGATCCACGGAAGCGTGGCTTGCGTCCGGCGCTGGTGCGGTTCGTCTCGTCGACAACAAGACCGTCAAAGTCTTTACCGAAAACGACGGCCTGGAATCCGAGCTGGTTCACGACGTCATCGAAGGCTTGAGCAGTCAGATCTGGATCGCAACGAGCCGAGGCATTGGTGTGTGGGACGGCAATCGCTGGGCATTCCCCAAAGAGCCGCCGTACAACGTGAAGGCGAGCGCGCTCACTCGCGATCCCGACGGACGAATCTGGATCGGCACCGATCGCGGCGTCATCCAAGTTCTGTCGGAAAAGCGCACGTATCAGATCGGCACGCGCTCGGGACTGCTCGACGACAAGATCTTGAACATGGGCGTCGACGTACGCGGTCGCGTGTGGGTGCTCACGGAAAAAGGCATCTCGGTCATCGAGTCCATTCAGGCGAACTAAGCGCGCCGCTGACGTCCCAATCCCACCGACATCCTGGACGCCCTGCCCTGCTTCCTTCGGCGCGAAAAGGCCCGGAAAACCGGTGATATCCGTCGTGACAAGGAAAGCCCGGTTGGGCTAGCTTACGGAGCATGAAAGTGATCACCCTACAAGAGATCCAGCAAGCGTTTGCCTACCTGGTTTCAAGGCCAGACTATCTCTTGCGCAGTGCCGTGAATGCGACCAAGCTCCGCTTCGGGGTGCCGATGGATGCGGTGACGTGGCTCCTCGGGAAGCTGAGCAAAGGCAAGCTGCCGGATGACTTGTCGCTGGCCGCAGTTCCGCCGGGTGTTCGCTTCGCTGCGACGTTCAACGTGATGGGTACACCGCTGTTTGTGTCGGCGGTGGTCTCGATTGATACGGTGCAGCTATCAGCCGAAAGCGTGCGTGTCACGCTGCATGTCCGAGAGCTGGCCGTCAAGCCGCCCGCTGACAGTCCGATGGGCTCGATGCTGATGATGATGGACCTGTCGAAGCCCGGCGACATGCTGGCGTTTCTGCCGTTCCGTCCGACGGTGATTCTGTCGGCTCAAGGTGATGAGTTCGTGCTCGACCTGCTCCAGCTTCCGAAGCTGAAACAGAATCCGGTGGCCAAGCGAATCATCGCAGCGGTGTCGGAAGTGCTGGTCATCCGCGAGCTGGCCACCGAGGACGACATGCTGGTGATTGGACTGCGTGCCATGCCGTCGGGCATTGTGTCCGCGCTCGGCCATCTGCGTGGTGCGTAGGCTGGCATTTCAAAGGTTTTTCTGATGAACGTCCTGCATGTAGCCTCGGAAGTTGCTCCATTTTCTAAGACAGGTGGCCTGGGTGATGTCCTGGCCGCACTGCCCCGCGCACTGGCGCAACAAGGAGCGTCGCGCGTCACAGTAGTCTCGGCGCGCTACGGATCGATCAATCCCCAGCAGCACGGGCTGGCTCGGCGCTTAAAAAAGCTGAGCGTTCCCGTCGGAGCGCAGACCTTCGAAGTCGGTCTGTACGAAGGTCGGCTGCCTGGTCCCGGTCCGCAGGTGACGGTCTATCTGATTGATCATCCGCTGTTTTCCGAGCGTCCTGGCGTCTACGGTCCGCCCGACAATCCCGGCGAAGGCTATGCCGACAACCCGCTGCGCTTTGCGCTGCTGTCGCAAGCGGCGATCTGTCTCGCCAAGGAGCTGGTGCCGCGTCCCGATGTGATTCACGCGCACGACTGGCAAGCGGGACTCGCGGTGTATTACGCGCAGCAGGCCGAGTGGGATACGCCGCCCGCGACGGTGTTTACCGTTCACAACCTGATGTTCCAAGGACTGTTTCCGCTGTCCGAGGCGCAGGGCTTGGGTGTGCGACCGGAGCTGCTGACTCCCGACGGGATCGAGTTCTACGGTCAGGCGTCGTTTATCAAAGCGGGTCTTCAGCTCGCGGATCGACTGACGACGGTGAGCCCGCGCTATGCACAGGAAATCTGCACGCCGGAGTTTGGCTACGGTCTCGATGGTGTGATGCAAGCTCGTCGAGGACGACTGACGGGCATCCTAAACGGCGTGGACTACGATCGCTGGAGCCCATGGCTCGACGGATCGCTGCCGGTTCGCTTCGGTCGTCCGCCCGCCGAGCTGGAGACGCTGTCGGAAGATGCGTTCGCGGCAGAGCTGGTTGGCAAAGCGCGCTGCAAGGCAGAGCTTCAGCGCGAGCTGTCTCTGCCGGTTCGTCCGAAGACGCCGCTGCTGCTTACGATCTCGCGGCTGACGGACCAAAAAGGCATCGACCTGCTCATTTCGTGGCTGGAGTCAGAGCTGCACAGCCGCAGCGAGTTCCAGTTCGCACTGCTTGGGCAAGGTCAGCCCGCGTTTGAGCAGCGACTGCGGATGCTCGCGGAGCGCCATCCGACGCGCATTGCCCTGCGCCTGACCTTCGATGAAGGGCTGGCTCACCGAATGGAAGCCGGCGGTGACTTCTTCGTGATGCCGTCGCGCTTTGAGCCGTGTGGGTTAAACCAGATCTACAGCATGCGCTACGGAACCATTCCGATCGTTCGCAGCGTCGGTGGACTGTTCGATACGGTGGTGGACTTCGACGCACGGTCACGCAGCGGCACGGGCTTTACGTTCCAGCCGTTTGAGACGGCGGCGCTCGGCAATGCGATTCGGCGTGCGCTGGCTGCGTATCACAGCGACGAACCGAGCATGCTGGCGCTGCAAAAGCGTGCGATGCGAGCGGACTTTGGCTGGTCGACGTCGGCGCGCGCGTACCTCAACGTCTATCGACAGGCGCAGAGCGGCAAGTAGGTCGTGCTCGAGTTCCGTTCGGTCTGGAAGTCGTTCGGCAGCCAAGCGGTCCTGCGCGGGCTCACGCTGCACGTCAAAGACCGCGAGATCTTGTTTGTGATCGGCGCTTCGGGCGTCGGCAAGTCGGTGGCGATCAAGCACGTCATCGGGCTTCTGCGCGTCGATCGCGGCGAGATCTGGCTCGACGGAGAGCGCATCGATCAGCTGTCCGAGCCAGCGTTATACAAAGTGCGTCGTCGCTGCGCGATGGTGTTTCAAAGCTCGACGCTGTTTGACTCGATGTCGGTGGTGGACAACGTGGCGCTGCCGCTGCGCAAACACCAAGGGCTGTCCGACGCGGCGGCCCGCAAAGCAGCGACAGAATATCTCGGCGAAGTCCACATGGTGGAGTTTGCCGATCACTTGCCCGCGACGCTGTCCGACGGAATGCGCAAGCGGGTTGCGATTGCGCGCGCGCTGACGATGAAGCCGGACTATCTGCTGTTCGACGAGCCGACGACGGGACTGGATCCAGTGAGCGCACGTCGCGTCGATGCCTTGATCCGCAAGCTCAGCAGCGCGCACGGCGTGACCTCGATCGTGGTGTCGCACGACCTGACCAGCATCTTTTCGATCGCCGATCGCATTGCCCTGATTTATCAAGGTCGCGTTCACATGCTCGGAACGCCCGACGAGTTTCGCGCCACCGAAGATCCTGTCGTCCGTCAGTTTGTCAGCGGCAGCAGCGTCGGACCGATGGAAACGCCGGGCTTCTAAGCGCACGCGAGTCGAGGAGTGACGGTGAACCAGATCGAAGAAAACCTTGCGTCTGTTCGGCTCAAGATGGCAGCGGCGTGTCAGCGCGCTTGTCGATCGCTGGATGAGGTGACGCTGATCGCGGTGTCCAAGCTTCAGCCAAGTGGTCTCATCGAGCAGGCGTATCAGGCGGGACAGCGCGACTTTGGCGAAAACTACGCGCAAGAGCTACGCGACAAAGCGAGTGAGCTTGCGCACCTGCCCGGGCTGCGCTGGCACGCGATCGGACCGCTTCAGTCGAACAAGGTGAAGTATGTCGCCAAGGTCGCGCAGTCGTTTCACGCGCTGTGCAGCCTGGACATCGCGATCGAGCTGGGCAAGCGCCGCAGCGAGCCGCCGATCGACGTGCTGATCGAGGTCAACATCGCGGGCGAAGACAGCAAGTGCGGAATCGCACCATCAAAGCTGGCGTCGCTGGCGGATGAGGTGCGCAAGGTCGCAGGTGTGCGACTTGTGGGGCTGATGTGTATGCCGCCGCAGCCGGAGCCGCCGACTCCGTGGACACCGGAAGACAACCGACCGCACTTTGCCGCGCTGCGGGCGCTTGCACGGTCGCTCGGGCTGTCGCAGCTGTCGATGGGCAGCACGTCGGACTATGAAGTGGCGATCGAAGAAGGCGCGACGATTGTGCGTGTCGGGCGATCGATCTTCGGGGAACGCGCCTAGACGGGAACCCGCAGCACGCAAGCCGATAACCAGAAAAAGAGATCCGTTCCGATGAGCAAGACTGACGAATACCTAGACTTCAACCCGAGCAGCGTCGGCGTTCGCAATGGCAAGCTGTTCGGTCTGCCGTTTGAGTACGAAGACAGCCACGTCGTGATCCTGCCGGTGCCGTGGGAAGTGACGGTGTCGTATCGCGCAGGAACCGCGCAGGGACCGCAAGCGATCCTCGAAGCGTCGACGCAGGTGGATCTGTTCGATCCGGTCTGGCCGGACGGCTGGCGCGCGGGCTACTACATGCTGCCGCTCTCTCGCGAGTGGCAGGCCAAAAACGAAGCGATGCGCGCCGTCGCCGCCGAGTGCATCCGCAAGATGGAACAAGGCGTCGCGCAAGACGATCCCGATCTGCTGGTGCCACAAGGCGAAGTGAACGCGGCATCGAGCGAGCTAAACGACTGGGTCGAGCGCCAAGCGCAGTCGCACCTGTCGCTTGGCAAAGCGGTGGGCGTGCTCGGAGGCGACCACAGCGTGCCGCTTGGGCTGATTCGCGCGCTGGCGACTCGCTATGACTCCTTTGGCGTGCTGCACATTGATGCGCATGCGGATCTGCGGCGCGGCTACGAAGGGTTTCAGTACTCGCATGCGTCGATCATGGAAAACGTGCTGCACCTGCCGCATGTCAGCAAGATCACGCAGGTCGGAATCCGCGACTACTGCGAAGAGGAAGAACAGACCGCGCGACAAGCCGGCGATCGCGTCAGCTTCTTTTCGATGCGCAGCCTCCGCACGCGAGGCTTTCACGGCGAACCGTGGGCGCGCACCTGTCAGCACATCGTCGAGACACTGCCCAAGC
The DNA here is from genome assembly GCA_937868485.1 of uncultured Myxococcales bacterium. GTDB lineage: Bacteria > Myxococcota_A > Polyangia > Palsa-1104 > JAEUJZ01 > JAEUKA01. The sequence goes on from CALMML010000390.1 coordinate 44,998, forward strand.
AGGTCTACATCAGCTTCGATGTGGACGGACTCGATCCCGCGCTGTGTCCGCAGACCGGAACGCCGGTGCCGGGTGGACTGACGTGGGATGAAGCGATCCATCTGCTCGATACCGTGGTCGAAAGCGGTCGTCAGGTGATTGGCTTCGATCTGGTGGAAGTCGCCGGTCACGGAGAGTGGGACGCCATCGTCGGAGCGCGCCTTCTGTCTCGGCTCTGTCTGCTCACCGCGCAGAGCAGTCCGCGTCCGTAGTCTGTCTGTCTGTCTCGTCCTTCCCTCCCTCTCCGTTTCGTTCCCTTTCCGTTTCGTTCCCTTTCCGTTTCGTTCCCTTCCTATCCGGTTGCCCGTTATGATCGGAGGTTGCGAGCCGATGCTGCTGCATCCCCCGTGACCGCGCACAGTGTCAGGCCGTTCGCACAAACAGCCGACAACCTTCGCGTCAGAGAATCCGATGGGCAGCAAACTCCACTTCGTAAAGAGCATCGCGCTGCTGCTGCTGCTGACGCTGCTCTACGTGGGCTGCGCACGACTCGGACTGCTGTTCGCGACCGCACACAAGCAAGCGTCGCCAGTCTGGCCTGTGACAGGTCTTGCGATCGCAGCATGTAGTCTGTTCGGACTGCGGGTCTGGCCTGCCGTGTTTGTGGGAGCCGCACTCGCAAACTACGACAACGGAACCGCACTACCGACCAGCTTGATCATCGGGGTAGGAAACACCCTAGAAGCAGTTGTGGGAGCGCTGCTGCTTCGCCAGTTTTCGCAGTATCGGAGTCTGTTCGGAAGCCAGACCGAGCCCATTGCGATCATCTGTGCCGCGCTGTTTGCCACGATGTGCAGCGCAACCATCGGAATCGGAATCCTGACCGCACAGCACATCATTCCGGTGGGAGAAGCGACCCGCGCCTGGGTGACGTGGTGGATCGGCGATGTGCTCGGTGCGCTGATGGTGACACCGACGCTGCTATCGCTGTATCGGGCGCAGCTTTCCTTCCGTAGCGTGTCTGTGCGAAAGGTCATCGAGTTCGTGCTGGCGCTCGGACTTCTGACCGCGCTGTCAGTGGCTCTGTTTGGAACCATCGCGGGTCTGTCGTTTCTGTTTTTGATCTTTCCGATCGTGCTGTTCTGCTGCGGCGCGGCGTTCGCCTATTTCATCGTCTTCCCGATCATGTTCAAGTTCTTCGTCAGCACGCTGCCGAACGGCGTGCAGATGATGGCGGACATCACCAACTACATGGACTTCGTGCTGGTCA
>CALMML010000391.1 GCA_937868485.1 uncultured Myxococcales bacterium
TCGACGTTGGTGTTACCCATCGCGGCGTTCTTCTTGAACTGATCGTGCAGAACGACGCCACCAGCAATGGGCTCTTCCAAGCCACCTTTCATGGTATACGGGCTCAGCGTCTCGGCTGCATCAAGCGGGCACTTTCCGAGGTTGTTCGAGGTCACTTGACGGCACAGATCGAGCGCGGGCGTCGCACTGGTGCCATTGATGAACTTGAAGCCCGGCGTGGTGAAGTCGATCGGCTGATAGCCAGCCGTCACGACACCGACGCGCATATCGACGCCTGCGCTCTTCAGACGGTTGACGAAGGCATTGGCGGTGTTGCCAAGCGCCGCCTGATACGGTCCCATCGAGCCCGAGGTATCGACCGTCCACAAAAAGTCCGCCGTCGGATTGCGGTCGGCCTTAAAGCCCTGGCAGCGATAGTCGAGCGTCTTGTTCGGTGCGGCCACGCCCGTCGAGTTCACCATGTCGTTGACGCGAATCGCCGTCGGCTTGGTCGCATCGTCATACAGCGTGCGCGGCGAGACTGCGACGATGATATCGACCGCTCCAGTGCGGCGAACGGTGGTGATATCCAGGTAGAACTCCGTCGCTGCGCCAACGGTGGAACCACCCGGAGCCGCCATCGCAATGAAGCCATTTACCAGCTGATCGCGCAGCTTCGACGCATTGCCGCCCGCCGCCGTCGTGACGCGGTAGGTCGAGGTAACAGCCGGGAAGTTTTCGTGCGTGGTCAGCGCGCGTCCGACGAGAACCGGGATGACTGCGGTTCCAGCAATCTTCGGTAGCTCGGTGGTGACGACGGCTTCCGCTGCGGTGGCATCGGCGCGAACATCCGCCGTTGAGGTCAGCTTCGACACCGACAGACCCGCGACGCCAGTTGCGCTGTCGTCGACGATGATCGCGCCAGAGTTGTTGGCACCCTGGACTTTCTTGTCGGTGCCGAACACTGGGTCGTAGCCAAGCTGGTGCGACGCGCCCGAAACCTGATCGATGGTGACGTTGCCGAGTCCGTCGGGACGGCAGATCTTCGATCCAGTGTCTTTGTCCGAGCTTCCGTCTCCGTCGGTGTCCCACAGCCGAGGATCGGTTTCGCCACCGACGGAGTCAATCGTTCCGTCGAAGTTGCGGTCTTCCTGGCCATCGGGCACGCCGTCGCCGTCGCTGTCGCTCTTGGTCGGATCGAGTCCTTTGCACGTCTCGCCCGGCTGGCACTCTTCGTTGGTGGTGCAGGCAGGCGCGGGACGACGCTGCGCGAAGTTGTCCGACGCAACGCACGCCTTGGGATAGCCAAACTCGACGCTGTCAGAGACACCGTCGCCATCAGAGTCGTTCGAGTTCGGGTTGGCTCCCGCTGCGACTTCCTGACCATCGCTGACGCCGTCGCCATCGCTGTCGGCGTTGTTGGGATCGGTGCCGGCGCTGCACTCGACGTCGTCGGTTAGACCGTCGCTGTCGCTGTCCACGCCAGAGAGGCAGCTGCTGCCGCTGATGTTGTTTTCACCGCAGGTCGCGGTAAAGAGCAGAAACAAAGGGTTAATAATCCAACGATATGTAGTGCGAGTCATGCGTGCTCCCCTGAAGAGTTAATGGTCTGGTTCAGGGCAGGATTCCTCATCGGAAGAATCCATCCCAAGCCGCCAGAGGTTGACGGGTCACAAGCTGATTTTACACCCAATTAAATAAGTAGTTTTTGTTACGTTTTGAAACTGTAGTTTCAGTTCAAAACCAGGGGATGCGTGCCGGGTCAGGGCTGGACAAGCGGGTCGCAGTGCAGGGGGAAGCCAGCGAGGTGTCGTGTGCTGTGCGGGGAAGTCGAGGGGAATCGGGCAGGGTGTGGGACAAAAGCCCCGTCAGCTCGGCGCCCACCGAGAAGGAGAGGAGCCTCGTACCGGGGCGGCGGTATCGAGGGGGCGCCGAGCCAACGAGCCGTTATTTGCAGCAGGAATACTTGGCGTGATGGAACTGGGCCATGGCTCCGCATGGATCGTAGGCCACAAACGTCGTCAGCTTCAGTCCGCGCGCCACGCAGGTCCGCTCGGCTTCCGTCTTGAGCGCCACTTCGGTCTGGCACGTCATGGGGTTTCCAATCACCGCACCGACGCAGGTGGTCGGCGGCGGGGTCGGCGGCATCGATGCGTCGCAGCACTCGGCTTCCGCTGCCACAAAGCCACCGACGGCGCAGGGCTTGTCGAGCTTCAGATCGTGCAGCGTCTGCATCTTCGTCGAGCAGAACGTCGTCGCTTCGCGCTTCCAGACATCGGGCAGACGGCAGATGCCCATGCTCGGGAGCGGATTCCAGGTGCAGCGACCGACGGGTGGCGGCGGAGGCGGCGTGGTGGGTCCGCAGCACTCGACGCGAACGTCGAAGTGGCCGGTAGCGCCGGACGCGCGACAGACGGTGCCGTAGGTCAGGTTCTTGACCGTGGCGCTCTTGGCTTTGCAGACCGCTTCAGCGCGGGTCTTCCAGGTCGAGTCGTCGACGCAAGTTCCCATCGGATCTTTGAGCGACTCGGTAAAGCACATGCCGGGAGGAGGAGGCGGCGGAGGAGGAGGCGGCGGCGTGATCGCATCGCAGCAGGTGTAGGTTGCTTCGCGCCAGCTGGCCATTCCACAGGACGTGGCGAGCATGACGTTCTTGAGCGCGAGCCCCTTGGCCTTACAGGAGGCTTCGCCGTAGCTGCGCCAGGTCTTTTCATCCTTGCAGCTGGTGGCGCCGCCTTCTTTGATCGTGACGCAGCGCGGCGTAACGTCGGGCGACAGCGCGTTGACATCTTCGCCGGTGGTGACTTCTCCGGCGGCTTGATCGACCGGGGCTCCGTCACAGGCTCCGAGGAGCGCTGCTACGGCCACGACCGAAAACAGCCAAGGACGCTTGCGTGAGGTGTTGTTTCGACCAAGCCCGTTTTGTCCGTTTTGCATCGTACATTCTCCAAAAGGGTGTTCGGGATCGGCTTTCGCCACAGCGGATGCTACGCCAAAGCACTGACCTCTATGCACACAGTGGGAGATGGGGCGCAGGACGGCTCAAAAAAGTCGATTTCGCGCAGAATGTGCGGCGAATCGTGGCCAGGCGGGACGGGCGGAGGCCAACAGTGCGGTGCTGGCGCTAGTTTTTGGTGCACTCAACCGGGCCGGACACCTTGCGCACCACACACTTGGCTGGGTAGTACGCGTAGTGAAAGGCTTTTTCGTAGCAGCAGGCCTTCCAGACCGTCTCTTGCTGATTTTGGACGAAAGTCTGGATGGCGAAAGGCTCACAGCGCTTGCCGATGCTGGCAAAGTCGAGGAGCGCTTGGTTTTTGACTTGGGCATCGATCCGCTCGCGAGCGCCGCAGTCAGCCGGGTTGGCCAGCGACTCAGGCTGAAGGTCTGACTCGGGATAGCAGCTCGATAGCGCAGCGATGAGCACAGCAGTTAGGACGCGGACAGGGTTCACAGGAGCCTCCCCGCATCAATTGTAGAGCAAATTTATGTATCTAAAGTCACGTTTTTAAGACGAAGTGCATTGGAAATCACAGACACCGAGCTGAGGCTCATCGCGGCGCTGGCCAGCATCGGGCTCAGCAGCAGACCGATGAGCGGATACAGCGCGCCCGCCGCAATCGGCACCGCGAGCAGGTTGTAGCCGAACGCAAACCACAGGTTTTGGCGGATGTTGCGACGGATCGCTTTGGACAGCGTGATCGCACGCAGCAGCGCCGACAGATCGCCGTGCAGTAGCGTCACGGCTGCGCTCTTGATGGCAACATCGGTGCCGCTGCCCATCGCAATGCCCACATCGGCAGACGCGAGCGCTTCTGCATCATTGATTCCATCACCGACCATCGCAATCACGGACGACGTTCCACGCAGTCGCCGGATAAGCGCTGCTTTGTCGTGGGGTCGCAGCGCTGCGTGAATTTCCGCAATGCCGAGCTGATGCGCAATTGCGTGCGCGGTGTGCTTGTTGTCTCCCGTCGCCAGCACCAGCTTCAGCCCGAGCTTGTGGAGCTTGTCGGCGGTCTGCTTCACTCCGTCGCGCAGCTGATCATGGACGGCGATCGCTCCGAGCCACTGTCCCGCTTGCGCCACTTGAATCACCGTCTGACCTTCGTGCTGAAGCAGGATCAGTGCGCCGCGCTTGTCGGCGGGAAGCTGGATGCCTTCTTCTTCCAGCAGCGTCAGCGTTCCGACGAGCACTTTGCCTTCGCTCGTTTGACCACGCAGTCCGCGACCGGGCAGCGCTTCGACGTCGCTCGCTGCGACATAGGACAGCTTCTTTTCTTTCGCTGCGCCAACCACCGCGATGCTAAGCGGATGTTCGCTGCCCTGTTCGACGCTGGCTGCCGCTGACAGGAGCGCGTCTTCGCTGACTCCATCACTCGGAACCAGCGCGGCCACACTTGGTTTTCCGACGGTCAGCGTTCCGGTCTTATCGAGCACAATCGTCTGAACCACCGCCAGTCGTTCCAGCGCTTCTGCGTCGCGAAACAGCACACCGGCTTGGGCGCCACGACCTGAGCCGACCAGGATCGACATCGGCGTCGCCAGCCCGAGCGCACACGGACACGCGACGATCAAGACCGACACCGCCGACACCACCGCGAGCGGCAGCTTGGCCAGACCGCCGATCAGCAGCCAAGTCGCGAGCGTGATCAGCGAAACGATCACCACCGTCGGAACAAACACAGCGGAAGCGCGATCGACGAGCCGCTCGATCGGTGCGCGACTGCGCTGGGCCCGACGAACCGCGTCGACGATCTGACCGACCATGGTATCGGCTCCGACTTCGGTGAGACGGATGATGAGCGCGCCGTTGCCGTTGACGGAGCCTCCGACGATGCGCTCGCCGACGGTCTTGGCCACAGGCATCGACTCGCCGGTGAGCAGCGATTCATCAAGCTGGCTGCTTCCTTCGAGGATGATTCCATCGGCAGCGACGCGCTGACCGGGCAACACCCGCACGCGATGACCGGGAAACAGCTCACTGACGGGAACGTCGCGCTCTTCGCCGGATGGAAAGACCCGTCGCGCCATCGCCGGAAGCAGCGTCAGCAGTGCGCGCAGCGCTTCGCCGGTCTTGTGACGAGCCCGCAGCTCCAGCACCTGACCGACCAGCACCAGCGTCGAGATCGTCGCCGCCGACTCAAAATACACAGCGGGCGGATGTCCGACGAGCCCCGACGCGAAAAACTGTCCGAGCCGCACCAGGCTATAGCCGTACGCCGTCGCCACTCCGAGCGTAATCAGCGAAAACATGTTGAGTCGCCAGTCGACAAACGAGCGATAGCCTCTTCGCCAAAGCTCCTGACACGCGAACAGCACCAGCGTCGTCAGCACTGCTTCGCACAGCACAATCCACGTCGAGCCGTGATGACCGAAGAGCATGCCGCCCATCTCCAGCACGAACACGGGCACCGTCGCCAAAAGCGACAGCTTGAGCCGCCGGGTCATCTGCGCAAGCTCACCGTCGGGACTGCCTTGCGGAGCGTCGAGCACAAGCTGATCGGGCTCCAGCGCCATGCCGCACTTGGGACAAGGCACGGGCTTTTCTTCGCTGACCTCGGGACACATCGGACAGATCCAGCGCGCAGCGACGGGAGGCTTAGCGGGCTTTTGCGCGTACAGATAGCGCTCAGGGTCGGCGGAAAACTTGTCGCGACAGCGCGGATTGCAAAAAAAGTAGGTCGTGCCCAAAAACTCGTGCGAACCGCCCTTGGGTGCGCGTCGGTCGACCTTCATCTTGCAGATGGGATCGATGGCGATGTCGGTCTCGCTCTGCGGAGTCAGCGGCGAAGGGGTCATGCCTCGCATGCTACCCGGACTGCATCGGCTTGTCCGGTCTTGCTACGGCAGGTACGGGAACACGGCGCTCGGAGCATTGCTGATGACGACGTTGTCGGTGGCAAGGCCGCCAAACAGCGTGGAAAAGGTCAGATCGACGACATCGTAGTCGGGCTTGCGTCCGCCGCAGTCGGTGCCGTTTGTCCCGGCCAGCGTGCTGCGCTCGACCGCAAGAAAGGAGTTGCAGCTGGCCTTGCTGGTATCGACGACGATGGCATCTGCCGCGAGCAGCGAAGCCAAGGTCGCATAGCGCGTCGTGGTCAGCGTCGATGGCGCGAAGGGATGTCCGCAGGTTCCGTCGAGACCATCATAAATCGCCAGCGTCTGCGCAAACGGAACCGCCCACGACGACCACGGGAAGGCTTTGTCGTGGTTATAGCGCTCGCGGGTGGTGTTGCCCGTTTCGAGCTGACCACTGACGGTGAGCAGATCAAACGGATTGGACAACGCGATGTTGATGAGCGGTCGTCCTGCGCGATCGATCAAGTCACCGGCGGGAAAGACACACAGGCCGGTCGTTCCGTCGCAGCTCATCGGGCTGGTGCAGCTTACGTTCTGACAGCGGCTCGGCGGAACTTCACACACGCCCGTCGAAGGATTGCAGACTTGTCCGGCGGCACAGACGGTGGTGCTGCACGGAGGCTGCGCGGGAACAACCGCGTCACAGCCGACGAAAAGTCCCAGCAAGGTCAAACAAAGTGCGCGCTTCATCGGGCTGCCCTCGCTAGTTGGTCTTCAGCTTCTTGTGCGTCGCGCCCCAGACCGACAGGATCGGTCCGCCTCGACTGAGCAGCGTGCGATCCACTTCCATCACCAGCGAAAGGACACTGCTCGACGCGTAGGTGTTGATCGACGGACTTGTGCCCGCCAGCGCGGTCTGAGCGGACGTCTTTCCTGCGCTCACCGGCAGTGCTTTGCAGCCCGCAGCGTCGGCAGTGACGCCCACAAGTGCCGATGTCACAGCGGTCTTGAAGTTCACAAGGTTCGGGATGCTGACAAAGCTTGGATCTTTGCGCAGTCCGGCGAAGACCTTGAGCTTGCCGTTGGTGGACGTGATTCCGCTCGGGCTCGATGCATCGCCGCTGGCTGACGTCGACGGATCTCCGACGATGCATGAGATGCGCTGGCTGTCGTCGAAGCCGCAGTAGATATCGGTCTGGACGCCCGTGGTTGCGGTCAGCGACGTGCGACTGACGGTGTGAAACACGTACAGCGCGTCGGTGGCAAAGCGAGATCCGGCGCTGGCGCTCGGGAAAACGGTCATCGCCAAGATGACCTTGCTGCCGTCGCTCGACATCCACGAAAACAGGTCGGTGATGTCGGTGGTGGGCGCGGCCATCGTCGAAGCCGAGTCCGCATGATCGATCGCCCGCGCAGGCGGCGACGTCAGGGTCGAGAGCAGCAAGACAAAGGCGGGAGCGAGCTGTCTCATCGCAAACTCCGGGGGCAGCGAGGGTTAGCTTGGATACTCTGCTTGCAGGCTCACCAGACGGTCACGGCGCAGCAGATACGAAGGCGCGTCGTCGGACAGCACCAGGCCCGATAGCTCGCTTGTCAACAGCTTTGGACCGCCACCGGCAGGACCGACCAGCGCCGAGACATCGACTTCCACCAGACGGAAGCCGCGACGGAACAGCACACCGCGCAGGATCGTCGAGCAGCCCATCGGAAGGATCAGCGTGCCTCGGACATTGAGCGCTTCCGACGCAAACGCCGCCGTATCGTCGGAATCCATGATCAGCACATCGACTTTGTCCCCGAGAAATCGTCCCAGGTCTTCGGGCGTGTGCGACTTCAGCAACGGACGCGAAACCAGCAGCACGGGACGACCGCTCGACGGATTCAGAAACCCAATGGCGGCACTTCCTCGCGGACAGCTTGGGGCCAGCTCAATCGTCAGGATCTGCGCGCCCATCGGCAGCAGTGCTTTGACTTCTTCGACCGAAGCCGCCGACGAGCCACTGACGCCACCGTAGGTGATGACAAAGCGGTTGCGCTCGAGCGGAATCACATCCACTTGGCCTTGCCACGGCTGCGTCGCGACTCGTAGTTCCAGTCCAGCGTCGGCAATCGTGCGACCGATGGCGTCTTCTGCGACGGGCTCACCGTGATTGCTGCGCAGAAACACCGGCCTTGGCAGCTTGCCCGGCGACAGAAACGACGAGCCGAGCAGCGCCGCATACACCGACGACAGCTTGCCAACGTAGCCGGGATCGAGCACCAAGATGCGTCCGTGCGCACGATGAATCTCGTCAGCCAGCTTGAGCCACTGCGCAAAGGCCTGACTCGCTGCCGCTGGGTTTGCCTGCGCGCCGTGGGGAACGAAGGCTGTATCGGGATAAGACAGGATAAACGTCGCCATCGTATCCAGGCTACCATGCGACGCTTATTCGTTTTTCTGTAATTTGGAAAACTTAAAGATAGAAAATCGGTAGGCTTGCGACCGATTGTGCGGTGGATGTCGGACGACTGCCTACAGGCCGAACTTGGCCAGCTTTTTGTGCAGTCCTTCGCGCGTGATGCCGAGCGTCTCTGCCGTGCGCGTCTTGTTGCCGCCGTGGTCCTTCAGCGCCTGAATCAGCAGGAAGCGCTCGACCTCTTCCATCATGTCTTTGAGCTGTCCTTTTTGCGGCGCGATGCGATCCATCAGCCCTTCGGCCTGACGCATGCGCGGCGCGAGCAGATCCGGCGTGATGAACGACTCGGGATCGACCTGAATCACCAGCCGATGCACTTCGTTTTCCAGCTCACGGACATTTCCTGGCCAGTTGTACGCGATGAGCTGCGCCAGCGCTTCCGAGGTAAAGCCCGGCACCGGCTTCTTCATCTCGTTGCTGTATTTGTGCAAAAAGTGCTCCGAGAGCAGCCCAATGTCTTCCCGTCGCTCACGCAGCGCCGGCAGCCGAATCGGATACACCTTCAGGCGATAGTACAGATCCTGACGGAAGCGACCTTCGGCGACTTCCTTTTCCAGCGAGCGGTTGGTCGCGCACAAGATCCGCACATCGACCTTGCGTGGCTGGGTCGCACCGACGGCGCGCACTTCGCCTTCTTGCAGCACGCGCAGCAGCTTGGCTTGTAGCCCGAGTGACATCTCGCCAATTTCGTCGAGAAACAGGGTTCCACCGTCGGCGACTTCAAACAGACCCTTTTTGTCGGAGTCCGCGCCGGTAAACGCGCCTTTTTTGTGACCGAACAGCTCGGATTCCAGCAGCGTATCGGGCACGGCGGCACAGTTTTGCGCGACGAACAGCTTGTCGCGACGGCTTGACTGCGCGTGGATGAGCGACGCGATCAGCTCTTTGCCGGTTCCCGTTTCGCCTTCGATGCAGACGGTGGCGCGGGTGTCGGTGACTTTTTGAACCTGCTTTAAGACCTCGCGAAAGGCCGGGCTGTGACCGATGGGCTCGACGGTGCGACGCTTTTCTTCGCGGCTCTTGAGGTAGCGGTTTTCGGTGCGAAGCTGCTCTTCGGCCAGTCGCAAGCGCTGATGCAGTCGCGCGTTTTCGATGGCCAGCGTCGCTTGTCCGGCGAGAACCAGCAGCAGCTCCAGGTCGCGCTCTCGGAACATCGCCGCTGAGCTGCGGTTGTCACACTGAATCACGCCACGAATCTCGTCGCCATCCCACAGCGGAACGCCGATGATCGACTGAATGCGAGCACCCATGATCGACGCGGCTCCGGCGAGATCTTGCGGCGCATTGGCACACAGCACGGCGGCACGCTCTGACAGCACGCGGCGAATGACGGCACGCGACGCACGAATCGGAGACGCAGGCTTTCCGTCGGTCGCTTTCGGATCGGGCTTCGGTTCACCTCTGCGGGCCGAGCCAAACACCGTCGCCATCTTCGCTTCGCTACCGTCGGTTAGCTCAATCGCGATGTGCGTCCCGAGCGGCAGCAGCTCGAACACCGACTCTGCGATGCCTTCAAACACCGCTTGCAGATCGAGCCCTCGTCGACCGAGCCGCTTCGACAGCGCGAGCAGTCCCGACGCCAGCACCGGATCTCGCTCGACCTTGCCCGCGACTTCTTCGGCTTCCGTGAGCGGACGACGAGCCAAGATGCGATGCTCGGGCTCTTGTGCTTCGGCGGGCTCGGGCTGCGCGCTCTTTCCCGTCACCGGCGCTTGCGCACTGCGGCCAAGCTGCATCGCTGGAACCGTCGGAGAGCTACTTCCAGGCACCGGCGAAAGTGGCTCCAGCTGACTGGACGACGACGACAGCGCACAGCCGATCATCACCGGCTCGACGGGATCTCCAAGTAGCAGCTTGTCTCCGTCGCAGAGCACCGATTCAAAGCCGGTCGTTCCATCGACGTAGACCAGCGATCCGTCTCGTCGCTGAATTCGTGAACCGTTGGTCGATTTCAGATCTTTGAAGATGTACTTGTCGTCTTCGCGAAAGATCTGGGCATGCTCGCTCGACAGGTGTGCGTCGGGCAGCACGATGTGGTTATGCGGAGCGCGTCCGACGGTAAAGCTCGGCTCGCGGACCAAGAATCGCTGTCCACGCTGGCCACCCGACAGAACCTCGAGCGCGATCGTCATTGCAGAAGCCATGTCAACTCGGTTTGCCCCAGGGGACCGGCGACGCGCAAGCTGATCTTGTGGGTTGAGGGTTGCGGAAACGGTTTTCCGTCGCTGGCATTCACCGGAAAGTGAACGCTCCACAGCTTCGTAAAGGCGTCGGTTGGCTCTCCGAGCAGGGTCTGTTCGACCGCTTGGCGCGTCGTCAGCGTATCGATTCGGTCGGCTTGCACTTCGCGTCCTTGATCATCGAGCAGCGACAGTCGCCACTTGCCCGCCGATAGCCGCAGCTCATTCCACGTCGGTGCGTGCGTCTTGGTCAGCACAAACAGCGACAGCCCGTTTTGGGTCTGCTCGGCTTGCTCTTTTTCGATCCGGGCGCGTTCCCACGGATCGGCGACGGAATACGTCTTCAAATATTGGTCCACGTACGCTCGCTGAAACGATCGAGAGCGCAGCGTCGCAAACACCACCAGCTGGGTATCAAACTCGGTGTTCGACAAGACGCGACCGTGACGGCTCCAGCGATCGCGTGACTTTTCATAGCTGGTTCCCGTCGGCTCGGTCTCGCTCTGAAGGCTCAAGACCGGCGGAGCGCAGCCAGACATCGAGCCCAGCGCAATCGCCAGGCCCAAGACTCGCGCGTGTCGCAAACAAACCCGAGCAAGCGGCATCACGTGATTCTATCGCGGCCTATGGTGCAACCTGCGTGGCCTTTTTGTGTGGACGCAGGTGTTTTCGTATCGGCTCAGCGCTTACGCCACGGTCCAGCCGCCGTCGACAACCATTGTGTGTCCCGTCAGATATTGCGAAGCGTCACTCGCCAGGAACAGCGCGGCTCCGGCGATGTCATCGGGCTGACCGACGCGCTTGAGCGCCGTTCGCTGCAAGACCATGTTCAGGATTTCTTCGTTCTGCGTCAGCGCCGCCGCGAACTTGGTATCGATGAGCCCCGGTGCGATGGCATTGATGCGGATTCCGGCTTGGCCCAGCTCCATCGAGAGCGTCTTGGTCATGCTCACCACCGCCGCTTTGGTCATCGCGTAGACACCTTGCAGCGGCGAGCCAATCAGTCCGACGACGCTGGCGACGTTTACAATCGAACCCGGTGCGCCACGTTCCATCAGGTGCTTGGCGACGGCGCGCGTGGCTGCAAAATAGCCTTTGACGTTGACATCGAAGGTCTTGTCCCACGCCGACCACTCGATCGACATCATCGGGCCGAAGTGAGGGTTCGTCGCTGCGTTGTTGACGAGCACATCGACCTTGCCAAACTGGGCGATGGTGTCCGCGACGAGCTTTTCCACCTGCTCGGGCTGTCCGGTGTGGCAGGCGAGGGCGATGGCTTCTCCGCCGCTCTCGCGGATGGACGCTGCGACGCGCTCCAGTCCGTCGAGCTTGCGAGAAGCGAGGACGACTTTGGCACCGTTTGTGGCAAAGCCGCGCGCGATGGCTTCTCCGATGCCTCGGCTGGCACCAGTGACAATCGCGACCTTACCGTGAAGGGACAGGCTGGGAGTCGAAACGGGCGTGCTCATGGCTCAGCATCCTAGCCCAAAACGGGCGCTAAAACGGGCGGTGACTGCGACGTCCGGGCGGCAGGCTGCGAACATCCAGCGCGTGCAGCACCATGCCAAGCTGGCTCCAGTCGAGATCGGGCGAAGCGAGCAGCTCTCGCACGGTTCGCAGCGTCACAAAGCAGCGCTCTCCGACGTTGGCTCCGTTTGACTGTCCCGACGCCGCCATTTCCTGAAGCGCGCGAAGCTGATCGTCGCGCAGCAGCACGCGGAACAAGTGACAGTGATAGCTCGCGAGCGAAGCAGCCACTTGACGATCCCCAGCGTCGACGGGAACAAACTGCGTCGGATCGATGTGCAGTCCGGTTTCTTCGGTGACTTCGCGCTGCGCCGTCTGACGTGGATCGTGAGAGCGCTCACTGGCCATCGCCGCTGATCCACCCGGCAGCATCAGGCCAAAGCCCAGCCGATTGCGCACCGCCGAGCGATACTCGCGAACCAGCACCACCAGCGTATCGAGCACATCGCCGCTGTCGTCGGGATAATACAAGACGCTGGCGCTTACGTCGGTGCGACCGATGACGACTTCGCCGCTCTTGTGACGACGCTCTCCGACGACGAATACGCGCGGACGCAGTGCCCACAGCAGCGGCGGACGTCCGGCGGCACGACTGCGATAAGACCACTCAAGCTGCGCGTCTTCGAGTCGGTGTCCCGCTTTGCGCAGCGCGTGATACCAAGCGGCAAAGCCAGGACTTCGCCACAAAAGCAGCGGCACACTGCGCTCTCCGGCTCGTCGCGGCTGGCCTGGACGCAGCATATGGAGCGACTGCTCGACGGCCTCTGCAACCGTTCGCGCAATCGGAATGTGCAGGCGTCCCGCCGAATCGGGCACTGGCTGCTCTTTGGGTACGCCGAGCACGATGCGCGACGAGCGCTGCCACGCACCCCACAGCTCAAACAGCCATGGTTCGCTGTGACCGCCGTCGCCTAGCCAGAGCAAAACGCCGTCGCTGTGACGCAGCGCTTCATCTCGCCAACGGGCAAGTTCGTTTCGTTTGCTGGCGTCTCCTTCATCCGTCGGCGTGGGCAAAAAGACCACACCATCCCACCCGGCTTGACCCAGGGCCGCGACCACAGCATCGGTCCACGGACCTGGAACACCGGCCACAAACAGCGAGGCCGAAAAAGCGGGCGGAATGGGCTGGAGCGGGAGGACAGCTTGAGTTTTCGAAGCTGGCATCTCGGGATCTGTCAGCGCGCTTGCTCGAGCGATCCTTGCGGCTTCACTTCGGCGAGGACGGCAGCGCAGCCCTGACGCATGATCGGCGGACAGACCACCAGCGCCATCACCGACGAAGTGGCCGTGTTCGCTCCCTTGGTTTGATAGGTAAACACCACCAGCGTCGACGACGAACAGCCTGCGAAGCCACACTGACCTTCGAGCGGAATCTGTGTCACTTTTTCGTCGAGCTGCGCCGACGGCTGATCGCTGGTTGGGTTCATCGGACCGCTGCGCGCTTGGCTGATGCGCTTGGCAATCTCTGGGGTCTTGCGCGCGACGCTGACCGGATCACGCGGATTGTCCATCGCTGAAGGGCTCGGCTGTGGCCGTTGCGCAGGCTTGGGCGGCGTCGGCTTGCGAGGCGCTGGAACCGAGACATGAGGCTGCGGCGCAGCGATGTCGGCGCGGGCACTCGAAGCGAGCAAAAGCACAGCGCACAGGGCGAGCTGAAGAAGCGTCATGTCCGCGATGCTAATGGGGATTTTGGGGCAGCGCCAGCTTGGCGTATCGCGCGGTCCGGTTTGCGCTCGATTCAGACGAATCAGCGACGACGCGGAAGTCGAGTGGTCAGCATCAGCCACAGCAAGTATCCACCGAGTCCCATGCTGACGTAGAGCGCGACATCGGCTTGCTCGGGCTGGTTGCGTGCGTCGAGGATGAGCCACGTCACAAACGAGGTAATGCCAAGCGCGGTCACGATGAGCTGTCGTGCGACGGCGTGAATCAAGATCGCGGTGTCTTCTTGGCCTCGGAAACGGACTTCGATCTGGCCTCGCTGGGCACGGTGCAAAAACTTGCGAAGCTCACCGGGAAGCTGCGCAGCTTGGCTGACGACGTCGCGGGTGGTCTCGACGATCAGCTTGGACCAGTCGCGATCTTGCCCGAGCACCATCTCCTCGACGTAGGGACGAATCACCTGCATCGGGTTGAGGTTCGGTGCCAGATCCGTACAAAGCCCGAGGAGAAGCAGCAGCGTTCTCTCGAGCAAAATCCACTCCTTGGGAACGTGAAAGTGTTCCATCAAGTCGCGGAGGTTTACGTCGAGCTTGCGCAGATCCGCGAGGTCCGCCAGCGCACGCTCGGGCGACAGCTTGACCTCGGACAGCGCCAGCGAGTCGAGCTTAAACTCGGCCTGAAACTTGTCGTGGAAGAAGTCGACGACGCGCTCGAAGATCTGCGGATCGGCGCCGCGTGCGATAAAGCCCATGTCCTTCATCGCGACGATCAGCTTCTGGGTGTCTCGAGTGAGCCCAGCTTGCAGCACATCGACGATGCCGCGACGCATTTTGGGGGAAAGCTCCGCGACGGCACCAAAGTCCAAAAAGACCAGCTTGGCACCACCGAGGGTCAGCCATGGTGTCGGAACAGCGTCGGACTCTGCGCCGGACTTTGCTTCCCCAGTTTCCGTCGGTGGCGGCAGGACCAGCAGGTTTCCTGGATGCGGATCGGCGTGATACAGCCCGTCGCGAAAGATCTGCTGACAGTACGCGGTCACAACCGTCCGCGCGAGCTTGTCACGGTCTACGCCCAGCTCGTCGAGCCGCGTCAGGTTGGACACTTTGATGCCATCCATCCACGTCGTGGTCAGCACGCGCGGCGTCGATAGCTCGCTGATGACTTTGGGAAACTCGACGGGCAGCGGCGGCTTGTAGCGTCCAAAGTTTTCGCTGATGCGCTGCAAGTTGCTGGCCTCGGCGGAAAAGTCGAGCTCTTGCATCACCATCGCGCGAATCTCGACGAACACCGCGTCAAGACCGTGGGCCGGGGCAATCCAGTGCAGCAGCCAAAAGATCCGTCCGAGCGCGGCGAGATCGATGCGAACAATCTCGTCGATGTCGGGATACTGAACCTTGACCGCGACTTCTTGTCCGCCTTGAGTGAGCGCGCGATGAACCTGACCGATCGACGCGGATGCGACGGGCTCGGGCGTAAACGATGCGAACACTTCACTCGGGACGCGACCGGAAAACTCTTCGGCAAAGCGCTGCTCGACGTCGGCGTAGGGACGGGCCGGAACGCGATCCTGCAGCGTCTCAAGCTGGGCGCGAAAGGGCTCGGGCAGCACGTTGGTCATGATGCTGATGAGCTGCCCGACCTTGATAAACAGACCGCCGAGTCGTTCGATCGCGAGGTGAATTCGCTGTGCGTTCCGTCGGTGCGTATCGAGCAGCAGCCGACTTTGCGCATCCGGTCCGGCGAGCCGCAGACGCAGTCGCAAAAAGTAGTACGACAGGATCACGCGAATCGTGACGGAGTACGCGCGAATCAGCCGGGAAAAGCCTCGGGGCAGTGGCTCGCTAGTCGTTGTCGTCGGCGGAGCCATCGTCCGAGTCTCCCTCTCCATCCGCCGCGCGCCCCGCTTCTTCCAGCTTGCGATACAGCGTCTTTCGGTCGAGCCCGAGTCGCTGCGCCGCCCGCGTCTTGTTGCCGCCCTCGTCTTTCATGACGCGCAGAATGTACTCGCGCTCTAGCTCCTCGAGCGTCATGTTGCGAGCCAGCGCGTACGAAAGAAGGTCTTCTTTGCGCTTTTCTCGAAGCTGGGGCGGAAGATCGTGCGCCAAGATCTGCGAACCTTCACACAGAGCGACGGCGCGCTCGATGCTGTTTTCCAGCTCGCGGACGTTGCCCGGCCAGCCATGCGCCAGAAGCAGCTTCGTCGCCTGCGGATGAATTCCCGTCACACGCTTGCCTCCGCGCTCTTTGGCTTTGGCCAGGAAGTGCTCGGCGAGCGGCAAGATGTCCTCGGCGCGCTCTCGCAGCGGTGGCAGGTGAATCTGCAGCACGTTCAGACGGTAGTACAAGTCTTCGCGAAACGTCCCGGCGCGCATCCCTTGGCTTAGGTCTTTGTGCGTCGCGGAGATCACGCGGACATCGACTTTTTCGGGTCGCGACGAGCCGAGCGGACGAATCTCACGCTCGGCCAGCACACGCAGCAGCTTGGCTTGCAGCGCCGGGGACAGATCGCCGATCTCGTCGAGAAACAGCGTGCCTTGATCGGCTTCCACAAACAGTCCCGATCGATCGCTGCGTGCGTCGGTGAATGCGCCGCGCTTGTAGCCAAACAGCTCAGATTCGAGGAGCTGATCGGGAATCGCTGCGCAGTTGACCGCGACGAACGGCTGCTTGGCCCGCGACGAGTGATAGTGAATCGAGCGCGCGGCCAGCTCTTTGCCGGTGCCACTTTCCCCGGTGATCAGCACGTTCACCGACGAACCAGACAGCCGACGAATCAGCCCAAACACTTCCTGCATCAGCGGCGAGCGTCCGATGATGTTGTCGAACTGATACGGGCGCTCAACCTCGCGTCGCAGACGAGACACTTCATGCCGAAGACCGCGCTCAGCCAGCGCTTTCTCGACGGCAAGAAACAGTGTCTCCATGTTAAACGGCTTGGTGATGTAGTCGTACGCGCCGAGCCGAACCGCTTTGATCGCGGTATCAATCGAGCCAAACGCGGTGATCACGATGACGTGCGGCGGCTGATCGAGCGGAGCGCTCTTGATCTCGCGCAGCATATCCAGTCCGTCGAGATCCGGCATTCTTACGTCGGTGACAACCAGATCGATTCCACCTTTTTGAACCCGCGCGACGCCAGCATGTCCGCCCGCCGCTGTCTCGACGCGATAACCTTCATCGCGCAGCGAGTCTTCGAGCAGATCCCGCATCGCAGCATCGTCTTCAACCACGAGCACCGTCTGACGACTGTGACGATCGCTGCCGGTATCACTCGGTAGCGGCGGCGGCGAAGTGCGTGGAGTGGCTTTCCCCGACGGAATCGGGACCTGCGGCAGCTTGCTGGTCGTCTTCGGAGGCTGGGCCATTATGGTTTGATCTCAGCTTGAGATAACACGCTTACGTCGGGCTCTTCAAACGAATTGCCCTCGCGGGACTCGGGAAATGGGCTCGTGAGCGGTCGGCTGGGCGGACGACTGCGCTGGGGTCTTGGCTCTTCGCGCTCGGGGGCGGGCAGAAACACGCGGAAGATGGTGCCGCCCGTCGGACGACGCTCGCACTCGATCCATCCGTCGAGATCTTTGACGATTCCGGCGGACACCGACAGGCCCAAGCCACTTCCCGATGGACCGTCTTTGCCGGTCTTGCCGTCGTGGGTCTTGGTCGAATAAAACGGCTCGAAGATGCGATGAACGTCGCCTTCGTCGATGCCAATGCCGGTGTCAGCGACGGCAAGCATTACGTAGGCGACGGGAGGTGCTTTGTCTAAGCCTGGCTTCCGACGGACAATGCCTTCCAGCGACAAGTCGAGAGAGCCTCCGTCGGGCATCGCTTGAATCGCGTTGATGCACAGGTTCAGACACACTTGCTGAAGCTGATCCGCGTCGCCAATCACAATCGGAGAAATCGGCGGCTTCAGCGCGGCATCGGTCGTCTCGCCTCGCACGGTTGCTTCGATGTGCGACTCTGGCTGCGGCGGCGTGGGAACCGAAAACGGCTGAAGCTGTGCCACCACATGTCGCGTCGTCAGCTGCACTTCCAAAAAGTCGAGCGTGCTGACACAGACTTTGCGCAGATCCACGTCGCTGCGCGCTGGTGCTTTGCGCCTCGCATAATCGAGAAGCTGCTGAATGATCTTGGTGATCCGTTCGGCCTGCGTCGCGATGATGTCAGCGTTTTTTTGCACTGCCGTCGGATCGTCGGCGCGCTTGGCCATGACGCGAGCGCGTCCACCGATGACATTGAGCGGCGTTCCGACCTCATGGGCGATGTTGGCGGCCAGCTGTCCGATCGTCGCCAGCTTGTCGGAGTGTCGCAGGCGCTGCTCCAGTCCCAGCTTGGCATCGACGCCCGCGAGGATCTCGTTGCGGGCCTCGCGCAGCGACTGGGTCATTTCGTTGAAGCGATCGGCGAGCAGTCCCACTTCGTCGTTGCGCTCTCGCAAGATCGCGCCGGTGTAGTCGCCGCGAGTCACTTCGTCGATGCCGCCGACCAGTCGCAGCAGCGGCGCTGAAAACTCTTGGCGCACCGTCAAGCTGACCAAGATCGCCAGCAGCGCAGCGAGTCCGCCCAGCGTCATCACCACATCGCGCGTCGCTCGCAGCAGCTCTTGCTCTAGCTCCTGCTTGTCGCGCACCAGGTCGATGATCGCGACCATGCGATGTTTGTTGTCGTGGATCGGCAGCGTGTAGGCGTAGACCTCGCGACCTTGGATAAACAGGTGCTCGCCGTAGGGCTGATGCGTGATCTCAACGCGACGACGACGCTCTTCGCGACCGGCATCGGGCGTTGGCGGTCGCAGCAGCGGTGGTCCCGTCTTGGCTGCGGCACTCGACGGAGGCAAAAACACCGTGTCCTCGCCCGGCTGGAGCAAGTCCAGATACGCGACCTCGATGTTGCGCTCTGCGACCTGCATTCGTTCGATCAAGCGATGCAAGTCTTCGTATAGGCCGTCTTGCACGGCTGCTTCGAGCGCTACCTTCAGCGCCGAGCCAAACAGCCACGTCTGTCGTTCCAGATCCGCCGTTCGTTCGGCGCGACGACCACGCAAGCTG
This sequence comes from uncultured Myxococcales bacterium, assembly GCA_937868485.1. Classification (GTDB taxonomy): domain Bacteria; phylum Myxococcota_A; class Polyangia; order Palsa-1104; family JAEUJZ01; genus JAEUKA01. Next base: position 18,658 of record CALMML010000391.1, read on the forward strand.
AGCGATCCGTACACGCCGAGTGCCAGCGTGACCAGCAGGACCGTCAGAAGCGTGACGCGCGTCGCAATGCTCACAAGCGCGAAAGCCTATCACGGCCTTGCGCGCACAGCCCGGGCGGTTGCGACGAAACACCGCAAAAAGACAGTGTGTCCGCCTGGGCTTCTGTGCCGAGTTACAGAATCGGCTTCACTTTGGGCGGACGATCGGCAGGGCCGGTCGGCACGTCTTCTCGGCGCGGTGGCGGTGCCAGCTTGGCAGCCGGTGCAACCACAGCCGGAGCCCGCTCGTGCAGCAGCAGTCGCGTCGTATCGCGGAACAGCACCGACATCTTGCCCGGCGAAGGCGTCGCGGTGACTGCCCCAATGCCAAAGCTCGGGTGCGAGACCAGCTCACCAATCGCATAACGCTCTGCGGGTGAGTAGCTGCGCGCACCGCCCGTGCCACGGCTGGCCAAGATGGCTTCCAGTGGATTCGGACCCGTGAACGCGGGAACCGAGCCTGCTGCAGGACGCGACTTGCTCTTCACTGCCGAGCCGCCACTGGAGGACTTGGCGACTTTGGCCACCTTGGTCCCCGGCGGAGCGGCTTTGAACTTGTGCTGCTTGTGGCAGCTTAGACACTCGACCTTGGCGGGAACGTCGCCGCTCATGGCAACGACCACATGGTGCCGCATGTCTTTACATGACGTACAATACGCGGAGGTTTCCCCTCCAGCCTTCAGTTTCTCCAAGACATCCTCCCCGTTTGCCTTTCGGCTCACGAAGGTTGAGACGGCCAACTAGCGCTGGCCCAATAAATATTGATTTTGCAGGATTTTCACTTGTGCAGCCAACGTGCTTTGTCGTTTACGTGGCTGCTTCGAGCGTGCGTAAGCTCTGCGGATACGGAGCGGTTGCAACGCCAGCATCCGTGATGATCGCGGTGACAAGCTGCGCAGGCGTTATATCAAAAGCCGGATGACGTGCGGCAACTCCGTGTGGAGCAAGTTGCACTCCAGCAAGTCGGACCACTTCATCACTGCTGCGCTCTTCGATGCGAATGTCTTGTCCGCTTGCCGTTTTGGCATCCAGCGTCGATCGCGGTGCGGCCACGAAAAACGGAATGCCATGCGCTTTGGCCAGCACGGCCAGCGAGTACGTTCCGATCTTGTTGGCCACGTCTCCATTGGCGGCAATTCGATCGGCACCGACGATGACGCTCTGGATTTCTCCGCGCGCCATCAAATGGCCCGCCATGTTGTCGCACAGCACCGTCACTGGAACGCCGGCTTTTTGAAACTCGTACGCGGTGAGCCGAGCGCCTTGCAGAAACGGCCTGGTTTCATCCGCGAACACCGACGTGATGCGACCTTGCGCAAACGCAGTGCGAATCACACCGACGGCTGTTCCGTATCCGCCCGTTGCCAAACCACCCGCGTTGCAGTGCGTCAGGACTTGTCCCGCCGGAAGCAGCGGCGCGCCGTGTTCCGCCATGCGCAGACACATCGCCACGTCTTCGTCCCAAATCGCCTGGGCTTCGGCGGATAGTGCGGCCACTCGCTCACCGTGAGACGCGGATCGGAGCGCTTCGGCTCGTTTTTCCATCCGATCGAGCGCCCAAAACAGGTTCACCGCCGTCGGTCGAGTCGCTCGCAGCGTCGCAATCACCGCATCGAGCGGCGCACCTTCTCTCGCACCCAGCACGACACCAAACGCTGCGGCAATGCCAATCGCTGGTGCGCCGCGAACGACCATCGTTTTGATGGCTTCAGCGACGGTGCGATGACTGCTGTAGCGATGCCAAAGCTCGGTACCCGGCAGCTTCAGCTGATCGATGAGCTCAAGCTGTCCCGCGTTGTGATCGAAGCGCAGCGGCGACAGCAGCAAGGTTGGCTGATTCATGGACGTTATTTCTCCGACAACAGACGCAGCATGATCTCGGACACAAGCTCAGGCTTTGCTTTGCCTTGCGTTTCGGCCAGCGCTTTTCCGACGAAGAATCCGAGCAGCTTCGGGTTCTGTTTGTACTTTTCCACCTGCTTTTGCATGCCCGGATCGTCGACCACTTTGCGGCACGCGGCGGTGATGAGCTCGGGATCGCTGATCTGTCGCAGGCCCAGTCGTTCGATGATGTCCGTCGGCGTTTCGCGACTTTCATACATCTTGGCGAACACGTCTTTGCCCTGCTTGCCGCTGATGATTCCGTCGGAGATATAGCGAACCAGCTCACCCAGCGCATCGGCGCTGACCGGCGATTCCGTGATCGTTCGATTGTCTTTGTTGAGCAGCCCGAGAAGCTCCGACGACAGCCAGTTCGCACTCTGCTTGGCACGGGCTCGCTGCGCGTCGAGAAGCGCGGTGTTTCCAGGCGGAAGCCCCGCCGCGAGCAGCACGCGATCGAAGAACTCACACAGCTCACGCTCGGACGTCAGCACCGACGCGTCGTACGGCGAAAGCCCAAGCCGTTCCAGGTACTGATCTCGTCGCTGCATCGGCGTCGCAGGCAGCGTCGCAGCAATCGACTCAAGCCACAGCGAATCGATCACCAGCGGCGGCAAGTCCGGGTCGGGCAGGTAGCGATAGTCGTGCGCTTCTTCTTTTTTGCGCTGACTGCGAGACGTTCCGCGTGCCGCATCCCAGCCTCGAGTTTCCATGATGATGCGACCGCCCGACTGCACAACGTCGATCTGACGCAGGATCTCGTGCTCGATCGCTTTTTGAACGTACTTAAACGAGTTGATGTTCTTTAGCTCGGTGCGCTGTCCGAGCTGTGTGCTGCCGCGCGGACGAATCGAGACATTGGCGTCGCAGCGCAGCGATCCTTCTTCCATGTTTCCGTCGGAAATGCCCAAAAAGCGCACGAGCTGTCGCAGCGCACGCAGGTACTCTCCGGCTTCTTCGGCAGACGTGATCTCGGGCAGCGACACCACTTCGATGAGCGGAACGCCCGCGCGGTTGTAGTCGATGAGCGACGTGCGGCCACCGGGAATGTGCAGGTTTTTGCCCGCGTCTTCCTCAAGGTGAATGCGCTGAAGCCTGACGCGCCGACGCTCGCTGCCGAGGATGAACTCGACGAAGCCGTTTTGGCAGATCGGCTGATCAAACTGGCTGATCTGATAGCCCTTCGGCAGATCGGGATAAAAGTAGTGCTTGCGAGACAGCTCACTACGCAGCGCGATGTCACAGTGACAAGCGAGGCCCATGCGAATCGCGTACTCGACGGCGCGATGGTTGAGCACCGGCAGCGCACCCGGCAGCCCGAGCGTGTACGGATCGATGTGCGCGTTGGGCGGTCCACCGTAGGCGGCTTGTGCGCCACAAAAAGCTTTGCTCAGCGTCGAAAGCTGAATGTGTACTTCGAGCCCAATGACCGGCTCAAACTCGTCTGCGGCGGTCATGGTTACACCGACTCCTTCCCGAGAGAGCTTGGCTTGCGTGTGTGCCAATCGGTCAGTCGCTGATAGGCCGCTGCCACGCGCAGCACTTGTTCGTCGTGCAGCGTCGGACCCAGGATCTGTAGTCCAACCGGCAGCGGACCACTTCCTTCTTCGTCGACAAAACCACACGGCATCGACAGACCGGGCAGCCCAGCGAGGTTGCAGCTGATCGTGTACACATCGGCCAGATACATCGCCAGCGGATCGCTCGTTCGCTCTCCGAGACGGAACGGCAAGACTGGCGACGTCGGTGTCATCAGCACATCGCAGCGCTCAAAGGCTTGCGCAAAGTCACGCGCCACCAGCGTCCGAACCTGGCTGGCTCGACGGTAATAGGCATCGTAGTAGCCCGAGCGCAGCACATAGGTTCCCAGCATGATGCGACGACGAACTTCAGGACCAAAGCCTGCGGCCCGCGATCGTTTGTACATCTCGACGAGCGCCGACTGACCGGGCTGCAGCTCTCCGTCGCGTGGCGAGACACGCTGACCGTATCGAACCCCGTCGTAACGCGACAGGTTGCTCGACGCTTCCGCCGTGGCAACCAGGTAGTAAATCGCGACGGCATGCTGCGTAAGCGGCAGCGACACCTCGACCAGCTCGGCTCCTTCGCGTTCGAGCGTCGCAATCGCTTGTCGGACACACGACTCGATGCGCGGATCGAGCCCTTTGGCAAAGTATTCCTTCGGCAGCCCGATGCGCAGCTTCCGACCCGGTGGATGAAGCGGACTTTCCGTCGCTGCGATGTAGTCCGGCTGCGGCAGGTTCAGGCTGGTTGCGTCGTGCGCGTCGTGTCCGCCGATCACTTGCAGTGTGTGGGCCACATCGACGGCGCTTCGTCCGAGCGGTCCCACTTGATCGAGCGAGCTGGCAAACGCGATGACGCCATAGCGAGAGACGCGTCCGTAGGTTGGCTTCATGCCGGTGACGCCGCACAGCGCAGCCGGCTGACGAATCGAACCGCCCGTGTCTGTCCCGAGGCTGACTGGACACAGCGACGCCGCCACCGACGCTGCTGATCCGCCCGAGCTTCCGCCCGGAACCCTCGTCAGATCCCACGGATTTTTGCAGGGCATAAACGCCGAGTTTTCATTCGACGAGCCCATCGCAAACTCATCCATGTTGAGCTTGCCAATGATCACCGCACCGGCGGCGCGGAGCTTGGCCACCACCGTCGCATCGTAGGGTGGCACAAAGCCAGACAAGATCTTCGAGCCTGCTGTCGTCGCAAGTCCCTCGGTGCAGATCATGTCCTTGATCCCGATCGGAACGCCCGCGAGCAGCAGATCATCGCCACCGCCTGCGCGAACCTGATCGTCGACGGCTTGAGCCGCAGCGAGCGCGCCTCGTTCATCGACGGCCAGAAAGCAGCCGAGCGCAGCGTCGAGCTTGGCAATCCGATCGAGCTGGCGGCGCGTCACTTCCACGGCGGACACCTGACGACTACGAACCGCTTTGGCCAGATCAGCGACGGACGAAAAGGAATCCCCGAGGGTGTTTGAAGTCGACATGTTCATCATCCCTCGCTGTCGAAGCCTTCGTCCGATCCAGCAAATACCGCTGGAACGGCAAAATAGGCGGACTCTCGCTGGGGGGCGTTGCGCAGCGCGGCTTCGCGTGCAATGTGAGGCTCGACGACATCGCCTCGCAGCGGACAGTGATCAGGCACCGCATGCGTCATCGGCGGTACGTTTGTCACATCGACTTCGGCGAGCGAGTTTGCATACGCCAAGATCGCGGACAGCTCGTCTGATAGCTTGGGAATGTCGGATTCCGAGAGAAGCAGACGCGCCATCTCGGCGGTCACGCGGATCTCATCGGGAGAAATTCGCGGCGAAGGTGTGTGGCCAGACATGCGCGCGCAGTCTTGCCACAAAACGAAAGAGCGACGCTACTTCTTGTTGCCGAAGTGCTTCATGACCTTGCTGTTGTCGGTCGCGTCGAGATAGCGGAACGCTTCTTTGAGCTGATAGGCGCGTCCGTCGTCGAACATGATCACGATGTCAGCGGAGGTGTTGCGATCGCCCGCCGGTGTGGTGACGCGGATGGCGCTCTGGCTGTCGATGATGACGTTGGTGGCGGGGCGACGACCGAACATCACGCTGACACCGCCTCGGCCCGCTGGAAAGTTGCGACCTTTGATGACGACGTCTTCACCGCCAGAATAGGTGCCTTGCGGCGGATCGACCGACAGCACCGCCGTTTCGTTTGAGCACGCTTGGGTGGCGACACACATCACGAGGGCCGCACTCCACAGCAGTTTACGCATGATTCACTCCTTCGTTCGGACGGTAACAGAGCGCTCGGGGTGCGACAAGTGCTTGACCTCGCAGCGAGGTGAGGCCAAAGTCCGCGCCCGATGCTGGTCCGACTTGCCGTTTGTAACCTGCTGTCGTTTGGTCCGATGTGGGAGCTGGATCTGCATGGTCCAGGTCGCGAGCTTCCCGACGGAAGTCAAGTGTTAGAGCGTGCGCTTATCGTCGGTGAAGCCGGTCAAGGAAAGTCCAACCTGCTGAAGGTGTTTTCGCTGCTGCGTCAGCTTCTCCTTCACGGAAATCGCCAAGGCCAAGGTCATCGTCCGCAGCTTCCGTCGTGTCGCTTGCTCGATCCGGTGCAGCCTTCGACGAGGATTGAGCTTTCGATCCTGGCTGACGGAGCGCTGTTTCGTTACCAGCTGGCACTGCGCAGTGAGCAAGGCGGTCAGATCGACGCTGAGTCGCTGTTTGTGCAGCATGCGGGACAGCCCGAGTCGATGATCTTCGTGCGTGAGCGCAAAAATCCGATCTTGCAGTTTACCGACGTGAAAGTGGGCGATGGTGCCGCGCGCGATCGTGGTCAGCTGGAGTCGCTGGCGCTCGACTTGCCGACGGATCTGCCGCTGCTGACGATGGCGCTCGGATCGGACTGTCAAGTGGTGCGTCCGCTCGGTGCGTGGCTGGCCGAGACGCTACAGCTGGTCAGACCCGAGCCGCGTGTGACGGGACTGGCGGCGCGCTGTGCGCAGCATCCAGACTTTGCGGAGAAGCTGGCGGGACTGCTCCGCGCGGTGGGACTGCCGGTGACGCACGTGGCGGCGCGACGGACGCCGATTGGGCCCGATTACTTTGAAAGCGAAGCGGAACAAAAGCAGGTGGTGTCGGCGCTGCTCGGCTATCGCGACGGGTTTGTGCAGACCCAAGACGGCGAGCTGATTGCCGAGCGAGAAGGAAACTTTGTCGATCTGTACCTGACCGCGCTGCAAGTTGGGATGCACGGACCGTCGGGAAGACAGAGCGATTTTTCCCCGCAAGAGCTGTCCGAAAGCACGCTGCGGCTGTTGCACCTGTCGCCGCTCGTGATCGCCAATCCGCTGCAGCCGTCGCCGGTGTTCTTCGTCGATGACTTGGCGCGTGGGCTCAGTCAGCGTGCGCTCGATGTGCTCTTGCATCATCCGAGTCGTCCCGCAGACGCGCAGCTCGTGGCCACGGCACTGCCCGATAGCGCGCTGGTCGGACTGTTCCCTTCATCGGCCACGCGGACCCTGCCGGCGTCGTGACATCAAGCGCATAGGCTCGGCCCGGCGGACTTCAGTAGAATGCGGACCGTGACCCAACCCTCGCCGCGTTCTGAGCCTTCGGCTTCGTCATCGGAGTCGCTGTCGATCGTCATCCCGTGCTTTAACGAATCCGAGTCGCTCGGGCAGCTTGCGCAGCGACTGCCGGAAGTGATCGACAAGCTGGCGACACGCTATCGTCAAGTGACAGTCTACTTTGTCGACGATGGCTCGACGGATGACACGCTGACGCAGCTTCGCTCACGGTTTGGACACGATCCGCGCTTCGTTGTGCTGGTTCATCCGCAAAATCGAGGACTCGGTGCAGCGCTCAAGACCGGCTTTTCCGCGTCGTCGAGCGATGTCGTTGTCACCACAGATGCCGACGGAACGTACGAGTTTGGCGAGATCTTGGGACTGTGCGCGCGGCTTTCGCCCGACGTCGATGTTGTCACCGCATCGCCGTATCATCCCGAAGGTGGCGTCGACGGAGTTCCCGCCTATCGGCTGATCCTGTCGCAAGGTGCGTCGCTCGTATATCGGCTGCTGCTCGATCCACAGCTTCACACCTATACCGCGATGTTTCGAGCGTACCGACGACACGTTCTCGATGCCGTGCAGTTTTCGTCGCCCGGTTATCTGTCGATGGCCGAGATCCTGAGCGAAGCGCTGTTTGCGGGCTTTGTGGTCGCAGAGTTTCCGACGGTGCTTCACGTTCGCAAGTACGGTCAGTCGAAGGCCAAAGTGGCGAAGATCTTGCGCGATCACCTGCGCTTTCAAGCCGGGATTTTGCCGCGTGCGGTGCTGCGTCACCTCGATCGGCTGGGGCTGTAGATGTCAAAAAAGACGATCTGCACGGTGCTGGGAACCCGGCCCGAGATCATTAAGCTGGCGCCGCTGATTCCGCTTCTCGACGAGCATCCGCGCTTTCATCAGGTCCTACTGCACACCGGACAGCACTACTCGTTTGCGATGGATGCGGTGTTCTTCGCCGAGCTGGGGCTGCGGCGGGCCGATGTGCAGCTCTCGGTGGGATCGTCGAGTCATGCGGTTCAGACGGCAGCGATCCTGACCGGCGTCGAGCAAGCGATCAGCACGCACGGCATTGAGCTGATGCTGGTCCTCGGTGATACGAACAGCACACTCGGGGCGGCGCTGGCGGCGGCCAAGCTGAGCGTTCCCGTGGTTCACATCGAGGCGGGCTGTCGATCGTTTGTCCGTTCGATGCCCGAGGAGATCAATCGCGTTCTCGTCGATCACAGCGCAGCGCAGCTTCTGGCTCCGAATGAAGCGGCGCGACGGCAGCTGACCCACGAAGGAATCGACGAGGCGGACATTACAGTCGTTGGCTCGACGGCGATTGATGCGGCGCGGGCGTTTGCGGCGCGTGCGGTCGGTCGCTCGATTGCCACGGACTCGCTTTTGCAGCTGGGACTTCCGTCGGACACGCCGTTTTTGGTGTGTACGGTTCATCGCGCGGAAAACACCAGGCCAGAGGTGCTGCCGGGACTTGTGCGCGGGCTGAATCGCTTGGCCGATCAGCATCCGATCCTGTGGCCGGTGCATCCGCGCACGCAGCGTCTGCTGGTGGAGCTACAGCTTCCGATTTCTCCGAGGGTGAAGCTGTTGCCGCCGGTGGGATATCTGGACATGCTGGCGCTGCTTCTCGGGGCGCAGGCGCTGTGTACCGACTCGGGCGGACTGCAAGAAGAGTCGTACGCGCTCGGAACGCCGGTCCTGATCTTGCGCAACGAGACGGAGTGGTCTTACTTGGTCGACGCTGGCTGTGCGACGCTGCTTGGCAATCGGGAAGACGATGTGGTGTCGCGTGGGCTACAGAGCCTGGCTCCTTCTGAAAACCAGCGGATGCGGCTGGCGGCGCAAATGCTCACCAAGCAGCTTCAGGACGGCGGAGCGGCGCAGCGAATCTTGCAGGCTGTGGTCAAGCGCTGGCTGTCGTAGGCATGCCTACGGGCCGTTTGGCTGCGATTTGAAGGGCTTGGGACGCGCTGGAAGGCGGAAGGGACGAAGCCTCGCACGCGATCGGTGCAAGGCGAGAGCGGACGAACCTAGACCGGCGTGGTGCCGCTGCGGCTGCGAGCGGACTTCTTCTGCGACGCGATCGCTTTGTCGTTCAGCCAGATCAGGATCGGGCTGCCGATGAACACCGACGAATACGTTCCGACCAGAACGCCGACGTTCATTGCGAACGCGAAGTCACGAATCGCGCCGGTTCCCCAGATGTTCATGGCCAGCGTGACGAAGAACACCGTCGCCGAGGTCAGGATCGTTCGCGACAGCGTCTCGTTGACCGACAGGTTCACGATCTGGGTGAACTTCTTGTCGCGCATCTTGCTCGCGTTTTCGCGGATGCGGTCGAACACGACGATGGTGTCGTTCATCGAGTAGCCGATAACCGTCAGAATCGCCGCGATGGTGGTCAGCGAAAACTCTTTGTAGGTCACAGCGAAGGCTCCGACGACGATGATGGCGTCGTGAAGCAGCGCGATGACCGTGCCTGGACCGTACCGGAAGTCGAAGCGGACCAGGATGTAGAGCATGATGAAGCCGATCGCCGCGAGCAGCGAGACGATGCCGTTGTCGCGAAGCTCTTTACCGGCTTTGGCGCTGATCGAACCGAGCGACGGAATCGCTGCCACCGAACCTGCTCCCAGCTTGGCTTCGAGCGCTTTGCGAATCTCTGCCGTCAGTCCAACCAGCACGATCTCGTAGGTGTTGTCTTCGGGACGACCGAAGCGCTGCACCTGGTTCGTGTTGATGTTGATGCCGCGCAGGATGTCTTGGATCTGCGACGGCTCGACGGGCTTGGACAGACGAACGTAGGCTTTGTCGCCGCCTTCGCTGAACTCAAACTTGCGCAGCGAGTCCTGACCGAGCTTTTCGCGCAGCGTCGATTCGGCTCGCTTGGCTAGCTCGGGCGACAGCGCCGAGACCGCCGGGAAGCGAATCAGATACGCATTTTTGAACTCGGGCAGAGAGACGACTTCGCTGTCCTTGTAGCCGCCTTCTTCCATCGCATCGTGGATCGCGGTCGGCGAAAAGTCCTTGCTGAAGTCGACGCGCACTTCGCTGCCGCCTCGGAAGTCCACGGCGAAGTTCAGGACGTGGCCGCGACCCGGAATGAACAGGTTGATCGGCAGCATCAGGAACGACAGGACAACCAGAGCCGCCGACGACAAGAGCAGAAGCCTGGTCTTGCCGACGAAGTCGAAGTTGTGGTCTGGGCGGATAAGCTCGAAGAAGTGCTGTGCCATGGGGCGCCTCAGATGCTCAGGGTGGCGCGCTTCTTGTTGCGCCCGACCATAAAGTCAAACATCGCTCGCGACAGCCAGACCGACGTAAACAGGTTGCAGACGATACCGGCCATCAGCGACACCGCGAAGCCACGAATCGGTCCCGTTCCGTACGAATAAAGCACGATGCCAGCGACGAGGTTGGTTACGTGGGCGTCGAACACGGTCCAGAAGGCGCGTCCGAAGCCATTTTCGACGGCTTGGCGAGGCGTCTTCCCGGCGCGTAGCTCTTCGCGGATGCGCTCATAGAAGATGATGTTGGCGTCGACGGCCATACCGATCGTGAGCACGACGGCGGCGATACCAGGCAGCGTCAGCGTCGCTTGAATCAGCGCCATGATCGCGAGCAGGTAGACGACGTTAAAGACCATTGCGATGTCGGCGATGATGCCGGCGGCGCGATAGTAGATGATCATGAAGAGGACGACGGCGAGGGTTCCGATCACCATCGAGGTGCGTGCCTTCGAAACAGCCTCGGGTCCAAGCGTCGCACCAACCTGCGTTTCAAACGACTTGCGCAGCGGCGCGGGCAGGGCTCCCGTCCGAAGCACTGCGACGAGGTCTTTGGCTTCCTGCTGAAGCTGGTACGGATCGGAAAAACCACCGAGAGTGATGCGAGCACGACCGCCGCCAATTCGTCCTTCAATCGTCGGGGCCGAGCTGACCTTTTCGTCGAGGATGATGGCCATTCGGTGACCGATGTTGTTGCCGCTGACCTTTTCAAACAGGCTGGCGCCTTCGCTGTCGAAGGTGATGCCGACTTCAGGCCGTCCGGTGTTTGGATCCCACTGAACTTCTGCGTCGGTCAGATACTCACCAGTTAGCTCAGCGCGACGGTGCAGATAGTACGAGCGCCAGATTTTGTCTTGCGTCTCTTCTCCGTCATCGTTGCGTCGCGAGGTCTGCTCAAACAGGATCTGGTGATCGGCGGGAACGACCAGCTCCGGCGGCAGCTCCGCGAGGAACTTTTCGAGGATCGCCTTGTCCTTGGCCTTCAGATAGACATCGGTGTGCTGCTGTCCGTTGTCTTTCTGCTGCCACGCGTCGAAGCCGACATCCAGACCGACGTACTGCGCTTTCTTGCCCTCAGCGTGGGCCGAAAGCCGCTGCATGTACTCGGAGCCGTCGTCGACCATCTTGAACTCAAGCTGCGCCGTCTTGCCGATCAGGCTCTTGACGCGCTCGAAGTCAGCCTGCGACAGACCGGCCAGCTCGACGATGATGTCGTTCTGCTTGCGCTGAACCACTGGCTCCGAGACACCGAGCTTGTCGACGCGGTTTTTGATCGTCTCGACGCCTTGGCTGACTGCGTAGGAACGAAGCTCGTCGATGTAGTCGGCGTCGATCTTGTACACCGTCTCACCGGTCTGCTCGTTCTGTCCGTCGCGGGTCAGATACTTGGCAAACTCTCGCTCAAAGTTGCTGTCGAGCTTCTTTGAGTCCGACTTGTTTTGGAAGTTGACGCGAAGCCGAGCATCGGCGCCTTCTCCCTCGCGAATCACTCGTGCGCCTTTGACCTTGCGGTCACGCGCGAGCTTTTCTTCGATCTGCGCCGCCAGACGGTCCGCTTTGTCGGAAACGGCCTTGTCGACCTGAACCTCGTAGACGAGGTGCAAGCCACCCTGAAGGTCGAGTCCGAGCGCAATCTTGCGAGCGAACGTCTTTTTGTACCATTCCGGCAGTCGATCGGTCTTCTGCGTCCAGTCGGCAAGCGACGGCAAAAGGACCATCACTGACAGGATGGTAATGAGCGAGTAGCTAGCTACGCGGTAGTAAAAGGACCGCTCCATGCGTGTGTTGCTCCCAGGCTAACTAGAGGGCTGCGAGTGACCGCCCTCGGCAGGACAGTACAGACAACAAACCATCGATGATTACTTGGCTTCGTCGGCCGCTGGGACCGAAGCATCCGCTGGTGGCGCCTTGCTGATGATGTGCTCACGCAGGACTTTCACGCGGACTTTGTCTTGTAGCTCGACGGTGATGTAGCGGCTGCTATCAGACGCCGCCGAGACTTTGGCCCACAGACCGCCCGACGTGATGATCTCGTCGCCGCGCTTGATCTGTTTGCGCCAGTCTTCCAGCTCACGCTGTCGCTTTTGCTGAGGCCGAATCAGGATGAAGTAGAAAATCCCGATAAGAAAAACGGGCAGGAGCAGGTTGCTCATGGCCATCAGGCCACCGCCGCCCTGTGCCGCTTGAGCCAGCAGGCCAGTCGACTGGCTAGACGGGTCGCTGTGTAGGGCAGTTGCAACGCCAAGCAGGGTGCAAGTCACGGAAAACGCCTCCAAATATCGGACGGGCAGCTTTGATGCAGCAAGCCGGAGTGAGTAGCAAACCTTGTCACTTGGGTCAACTGCTTTGTATTACTGTGACCCATGTGCTCACTCGGATACAATCGAGAAGTTAGGCTCCGCAGCCGGTTTGTGCCAGGCCCTTTTTCGCGCCGGCATGTGGGTTCGTTTTCAGGTCGATTGGCGGGCGCTGGACTTGCGCTGGCACTGTGGCTGCCGGGTCTGGCGCGGAGTGCGCCTTCGTCCGCTGCGTTCCCGGTGAGTGTGGCACTGGACGTTGATGGCGATGGTCGGACCGATTCGGTGACGCTGAATGACGCGGGTCAGCTTGTGGTTCGTCCATCCAGTCAAGCTGGTGCGGAGCAGACCGTGAACCTGGACGTCGGCGATCGCGCGGCGAAGCTGAGCCGGGCGGTGCTGTCGGAACACATGCTGCGGAGCGGTCAGCGACTGATTGTGGCGACGGCTCACAAGGCGAATGGGCGGCGGCTTGCGCTCTGGGCTGAGTGGCGAGCGAACCGGCTGACTGCAATCTATAACGGACCGATTGGTCCAGTTGGCAGCGACGGTGAGTATTCGCTGGGCGTGGAGATTTCTGACGGTGTGCTGCTTCGCTATCAGACCAGTCCGACGGTGGAGCGCTGCGACGGAGAAAAGCGTCTGTTTGTTGAATCGTACGGCGCAGACGGGCGCTGGCGGCCTGCGCCGGATTCGACGATGCAAGCGCTTGCTGAAGCGATGACGATTTCGGCCAGCGTGGCTCCGCCGAAGAACCTGTCGCCGGTGGAGCGACCGCTGGGCCTGTATCGGCTGATCTCGACGAGTCGGCAAGAGGGCATTTCGCGAGCGGATCTGCTGACGGCGCCGCGAGAGCTGGACGATGGTCAGGCTCAAACGGCGTGGCGTGGGGCGCATGATGCGCGTGGCACGTTTTTTACCTGGCGGGCCGAGCTGCCCGGGCAAGCGCTGGTGGCGCTGCGGATTGATCCCGCACCGTCCAGCCAAGGACTGCTGCCGAGTCAGGTGGTGGTGACGGTGTCGCCAAAGGAACGCTTTCGTGTGTCGCTGTCGGGGCCTGTCGTTGCGGGTCGGCCTCTGTGGGTGGTTCTGCCCCAGCCCGTGCCGACAAGCTGCGTGTCCTTGACGATTGAGCAGAGCGGGACGCGGGATGGTCAGCTGAGCGCCATCGGCGATGTGAGCGTGTATGGCGATCTCGATGGCGGGGATGCGCAGGCGGTGCTGGTCGGGCTGCTGGGCTCGGGCGACATGCGCAAAGCCGAGCTTGGGGAGCGCGCGCTGCTTGCGCGGATCGAGGCGGGGGATGCGCGACGAAATGATCGGCTGATTCCAGCGATCCAGACGGAGCTGTCCACCAGTCGAAGCAGTGCGCGGCGACGGATCCATGCGCTGCTCGAAGCGCTGACGCGCAAGCAGGCGACGCTGTCGGACGCGGGTCGAGACTTGCTGCGGGATGCGCTGCTGTCGGCGATTCGTCAAGCGGAAGCGGAGGAACGTGCGGCGCTGTTTGCGGCGCTGGGACGGCTCAAGACATCGTCGAGTGCGTCGGTGGTTCCGTCGGTGGAAGCGCTGGCGCTCAATGGCAAGCTGCCGCTGACGCTGCGAGGGGAAGCGCTGCTGTGGCTGGGCGAATACGGTGAGCCGGTGTCGCTGGTGACAATGGGCAAGCAGCTGGCGAGTGAGCCGAAGCTGCGACAGAGCATCCAGCGGGCGCTGACGAGGAAGCTGCACTGTGTGTCTTCCGTCGAGCCTCGCTGGAAGTTGGTGGTCGATTCGCTGGGCGCAGATCCGCAGCTTTCGTCGTGGCAAGCGCTGCTCGGGGACGCTCTGGCAGAGTCGGCGCTGGGCTGTTCCGACGAGGCTCCGAAGCGGCTCGTGGCGGATCAGCTGGCGCAGCTGTGGCGGACAAGTGCGACGTATCCCGACGAGGCTCGCTTTGCGCTGCGTTATCGCGTGCTGCGGGCGCTGGATCGGCTTCAGCTTGTGCAGGCTCCGTCGATGTTGGTGGATGCGCTGCAGGTCAGTGAACCGGCGGAGCTGCGACAGCAGGCGGCGCGGGTGCTGTCGCGGACGCAGCCTGTGCCGAGCGAGCTGGCGGAGCGCGTGTTACAAGACGCAGATCCGGGCGTGCGGAGCAGTCTGCTCGCGGGGCTTGTGGGACGAAGGCAGGACGCGCTGCTTTCGCAGCTGTCACAGCTGGTTGCGCGCGATCGCTGGCCGATGGTTCGTCGGGCTGCAACGGAAGTTCTGGCCAGTCAGTGCTCGCTCGGCGCGGGCTCGTCGCAAGGGGTCGTGGATGCGCTCGGATCGTCGCTGAGTGATGACGATGATGTGGTGGCACAGCTTGGGCTACAGGGACTGTCACGCTGCCTGGGGGCGACGGGAATGCCGCGCTATCTGGCGATCTTGACCGACGGAAAAGCCAAGGCTGCGGTGCGCGGTGGGAGCTGTCAGCTGGTGGCGAAGTTCGGGCTTTCCGACGCAGCGCTGGCCGACAAAGCGCATCAAGCGCTGGCGGATGGACTGGCTGAACTCATCGACGATCCGATGGCAGGCGATCGCAGTGTGGTGGCTGCGGTGCAGTGTCTGCGCGCGATTGGTGAGCATGGCGATGGACGGGACTTGGCGACGCTGCTCGGGAGACTGGATCGCGATGTGCCCATCGGTCTTCGTCGAGGCGCTGCCGATGCGGTGCTGCGCATCTGTCAGCGTCAGCGTGCGCCGCTTCCGAAAGACGATCAGAAAGGGCTGTCGGAGCTTCTTCGAATGTCCAGTGAGCCGAGCGATGGCTTGCTGTACGGGATGCGGACCAAGCTGCAAGCGGCATGTGGTCCATGGTCGGTTCGCGCGCGCTAGGAATCGTAGCTTTGGTTCCCGCCGCAGACAGCGCAGTGCTCGACCGGCTGTGGCGTGTTTGTTTATGCTGATCCCTTGTCGAAGGAGAAACTGTGAGTACGGAACCGACCGACAAGCCTGCATCGGACGTGCCTTCTTCTGAAGCCTCAGCAACGGGAACTTCCGCGCCTGCGGAGCCTGGTGCCCCGGCTGATTCGTCGGACCTTCGACCTCCTGGCGTGCTGCGGCGCATCGGTCGTGGTCTGTTCGGACAGCTTCGCTGGCAGCCGCCTCCGTGGCTGGAGGCGATTGGACGCGGGCTGTCGCGGGGCGCTGGATGGCTTTCTGCCAACAAGCCAGCGACGGCGGTGCTTCTGTTCGCGGTGATGCTGATCGGCGGCCTGGCCTACGTTGGTCAGCGCTGGCAGGACAAGCAGCCGAAGCCGATCGAGATGTCGGTGCGCGTCGATCCTCCCGAGGCGATGCGACTGGAAAAGAGCGCGAAGCCAAGCACGATGCGGGTGCTGTTTGGCGGCTCGGCGGCGCCGATTGCGCTGGTGAAAAAGCCGGTGACGATGGGCGTGGAGCTGTCGCCGCCGCTGCAAGGAAGCTGGCGCTGGGACTCGGATCGGATCCTGACGTTTGTGCCTAAGGAAGACTGGCCCGTCGGTGAGCGCTTCACGATTCGGCTACAAAAGCGCGGGCTGCTCGCGGACGACGTGCGACTGACGGACTACACGCTGAACTTCGAGAGCGCTCCGCTGACGGCGCACTTTCGCGAGCAGTCGTTTTATCAAGACCCCGAAAATCCAGCGAACAAGAAGGTTGTGGCGACGCTGGCGTTTAGTCATCCGATCGACAAAGAGGAGCTGGAAAAGCGGCTGGAAGTCGAGCTGGTGACGAAAAAAGACGGGGTCTCGCAGAAGACGCCGTATCGCTTTAGCACGACGTACGACGGGTTTTCAGCGACGGTGTATATCCACTCGGATCCGGTGCAGATTCCCGACCATGACTCGATGATGGTGGTGCGGGTGCAAAAGGGTGTGAAGGCGGCGCGGGGTGGGGCTCCGCTCAAAGAGCCGATCAGCACGTCGGTGACGATTCCGGGTCTGTACGACTTTTTGCGAGTGACCGGCGCGAGCTTGCAGCTCGTGAACAACGCGCAGATGGAACCGGAGCAAGTGCTGGTGATCTCGACGAACACTGGCGTGACAGAGGCAGAGATCAAGAAGTCGCTGTCGGTGGTGGTGCTTCCGAAGCGGCCTTTGGGGGATACGAGCGGGAGCAAAGAGCAGTACAGCTTTGCGCTGAGCGAGATCAGCAAAGAAGTGCTGGCCGCGTCGCGTCCGGTGCGGATCGAGCAGATTCCGAACGAAAAAGAGTTTTCGGAGACGCAGTCGTTCCGTTACGTCGCAGAAGTTGGCGCGGTGCTGTATGTGACGGTGAAAAATGGGCTTCAGTCGGCGGGCGGCTACGTACTCGGTCGTCCGTCGGAGCACATCCTGACGGTGCCGGAGTTCCCCAAAGAGCTGCGGGTGATGCAGACGGGCGCGATCTTGGCGATGTCGGGTGAGCGGAAGGTGCCGCTGTTTGGGCGCGACATTGAGTCGATTCGCGTCGAGATTGGGCGACTGCTGCCGAATCAGCTACAGCACATGATCTCGCAGAACACGGGATCGTTTCAGAACCCGGACTTTTCAAACTATCGCTTCACACCGGACAACCTGACCGAGCGCTTCACCGACGAGATGGAGATGCCAAACCTCGGGCACGGCAAGGCGCAGTACGCGGCGGTGAACCTGGGCAAGTACTTCGATCGCAAGGGCGAAAGTCGGCTCGGGCTGTTCTTTTTGAAGGTCGAGAGCTGGGATCCGAAGAAGAAAGAATCGACGGGACAGAGCGATCAGCGGCTGATTTTGCTGACGGACCTCGGCGTGCTGGTCAAGGACAACGTCGATCACTCGCACGATGTGTTTGTGCAGTCGCTGAAAAACGGCGATCCGATCAAGGGCGCGACCGTCGAGGTGATTGGCAAAAACGGCGTGGCGATTCAGACCGCGACGACGGATGCGGATGGACACGCGAGCTTTCCGAAGCTTAGCGACTTTGTGCGAGAGCAAGCGCCGCTGGCGTATGTGGTGAGCAAAGGTGGGGATCTGTCGTTTTTGCCGTATGGACGCAGCGATCGATACCTCGACGTTTCGCGCTTCCCGATTGAAGGCATTCACGACGCGGAAAAGCCGCAGGGACTGCAAGCGTATCTGTTTTCGGATCGCGGCATGTATCGGCCCGGCGACGAGATTCGCATCGGTTTGATCGTAAAGAGCCAAGACTGGAAGCAGAAGCTTGCGGGCGTGCCGCTGGAGCTGTCGATCGAAGATGCGCGCGGCGTGACGGTGCGACGGGAAAAGCTTCGGCTGTCCGACGCAGGCTTTGAGGAAATTCGCCATCAGACGCTGGAAGCTTCGGCGACGGGAACGTGGAATGTGAACGTTCACATCGTCAAAGACGGTCAGGTCGGCGGGCTGCTCGGGTCGGTGGCGGTGCGGGTGCAAGAGTTTCTACCGGATCGTCTGAAGATCTCGACGCGGCTGAGCAAAGAGTCGCTGGAAGGCTGGGTGTCTCCCGACGGACTGAAGGCGCATGTGCAGCTTCAGAACCTGTTTGGAACACCGGCGGAAAGTCGTCGGGTCAAGGCGACGCTGATGCTGTCTCCGACGCTGCCAAGCTTTAGCAAGTTCCGTGAGTATCAGTTCTTCGATCCGGTTCAAGCGAAAGAGGCGCTGACGGAAAACCTCGAAGAAGGGGAGACGAGCGAAAAGGGCGAAGCAGAGTTTGAGCTGCCGCTGGCGCGGTTTTCGAGTGCGACGTATCGGCTGCGCTTTGTTGCGCAAGGGTTTGAGGCCGAGGGCGGTCGCTCGGTGGCGGCTGAGACGCAGGTGACGGTGTCGCCGCTGGCGTATCTGCTTGGCTTTAAGCCCGACGGAGACTTGGGATATCTGAGCAAGTCGAGCCGTCGCAGCGTTCACTTGGTTTCAGTCGGTCCGCATGGCACATCGGTCGCGCAGTCCGGCATTCGCGCGATGCTGTTTGAGCGACGCTACCTGTCGGTGCTGGTGAAGCAGGACAACGGAACGTACAAGTATGAGTCGGTCAAAAAAGAGCTGGTCGTCGAAGACAAGAAGCTGTCGATTCCGTCGGGAGGCATGACGTATCCGCTGCCGACGCAGCAGCCGGGCGACTTCTTCTTGGTGTTTAAAAACGACAAAGATCAGGTGCTCAATCGGATTGAATTTTCCGTCGCTGGCGAAGGAAACCTGACGCGCTCTTTGGAAAAGAACGCAGAGCTTGGGCTGAAGCTGAAAAATCCCGACGTGTCGGCGGGCGAAGAGCTGGAGATGCAGATCAAGGCTCCGTATACCGGCGCGGGTCTTATCACCATCGAGCGCGACCGGGTGCGAGCCTACAAGTGGTTTCACGCCAAGCAGAACGCGTCGATTCAGAAGATCACGGTGCCCGACGACATGGAAGGCAACGGCTATGTCTCGGTGTCGTTTATTCGCGGAATCGACTCGCAGGATGTGTTTATGGCGCCGCTCACGTATGGCGTTGCGCCGTTTAGCATCTCGAAGGAAAAGCGGACGGCAAAGATCTCGGTGACGACGCCGGACTTGGTGAAGCCAGGGGAGCCGTTCAAGCTGCGCTATCACACGGATCGTCCGACGAAGATCGTGCTGTGGGCGGTCGATGAAGGCATCTTGCAAGTGGCGCGGTATCAGACGCCGGATCCGCTGGCGTACTTTTTCCAAAAGCGCGCGCTGGAAGTGAAGACGGCGCAGATCCTGGATCTGATCCTGCCGGAGTTTTCGCGACTGCTGCGAGCAGCGCCGGGCGGCGACGGAGAAGGCTCGGGTCTAAAGAACCTGAATCCGTTCAAGCGTCGTCGCGACAAGCCGGTGGCGTACTGGTCGGGGATCATCGACGCGGACACCGAGGACAAAGAGGTTACGTATCAGGTGCCCGATTCGTTTAACGGAACGCTGCGGGTGATGGCGGTTGCGGTGGCTCCTGATGCCGTCGGTGTGTGGAGCAAAAAAGCGCTGGTTCGCGGTGACTTTGTACTCAGTCCAAATGTGCCAACGGTGGTGGCACCGGGTGATGAGTTTGAAGTGTCCGTCGGTGTGGCGAACAGCGTAGTGGGCTCGGGGGCCAATGCGAAGGTGACGGTCCAGCTTCAGACGAGCAAGCACCTGCAAGTGACTTCGGACGGCGCGCAGACGCTAAAGATTGGTGAGATGCGCGAGTCGGTGGCGCGCTTCAAGCTGAAGGCGACGCAGGTGCTCGGGTCGGGCTCGATGACGTTTGTGGCGTCGCTCGGCGGGAAGTCGGGCAAGTACACGGTGGATCTGTCGGTGCGTCCGGCGGCGCCGCTGTATACGACGACGCAGGTGGGACACTTGCCGCCGGGTGGTGGACGGGCGCAAGTGGCGGTGCCGAGAGAGCTGTTCGCGGAGTATCGGATCCTGTCGGCGGGCATTGCGCCGCTGCCGCTCGGGCTGTCGCAAGGTCTTTCGCAGTATCTGGAAAAGTTCCCGCACGGCTGTACCGAGCAGCAAGTGAGCCAAGCGGTGCCGGCGCTCGTCGGTCGGGCGCGTCCAGAGTTTGGGATCAAGTCCGAAGCGGCAGAGCTGAGCTTCCAGAACATCATCGCGACGCTGCGATCTCGTCAGAACGACGACGGAGGCTTCGGGCTGTGGGCGAATCCGAACCAAGTGCATGACTTCGCGTCGGTGTATGCAACGCACTTCTTGCTGGAAGCGAAAGAGCGTGGGCTGGCGGTTCCGCCGGAGCTGCTCAAGAAGAGCCTGGAGTTTTTGAACCAGATTGTGTCGCGGGAAACCAGCTCGCTGCCCGAGGAGCGGGTGAGAGCCTACGCGGTGTATCTGCTGACGCGGTCGGGTGTGGTGACGACGCAAGCGGCGATGAGCGTGCGCAAGCGGCTCGAAGGTCAGTACAAAAACTGGGGCGAAGATCTGGCGGGAATCTATCTGGCCGCGACGCTCCAGCTGCTCAAGCAGACGCGGGATGCGCAGCGGATCATTGCCAACGTGAGCCTTGGGCAGGTCAAGGACAGCGCGACGGACTATCAGAGCTACTACGATCCGCTGATTCGCGACGCACAGGCGCTGTACATCATGGCGCGGCACTTCCCGGATCGGGTAAAGAGCCTGGGGCCCGATACGCTGCTGTCGCTGGTGGATGCGATCAGCAAAGGTCGCTATAACACGCTGTCGTCGGCGTACCTGATCTTGGCGTTTGATGCGTATGCGCAGCTTGCCCAGGATCAGACGGACGTGAGCCAGCTGTCGATCATCGAGGTTCCGTCGTCGGGAGCGCAGAAGACGCTGAACCTACCGACGGGACTTTTGCCGCAGGTGAGCTTTTCGCCGGACGCGCGCAAGCTGCTGATCTCGTCGAGCAGTCCGCTGCGGACGTTCTATCAGGTGACGCAGTCGGGCTACGATCAGCGGGTATCGACGGATGTGGTCAAGCAGAAGCTGGAAGTGCTGCGAGAGATCGTCGGTGCCGACGGAAAGCCGATCAAAGAGCTGAAGCTTGGCGACGAAGCGACCGTTCACATCAAGCTGCGCAGCGTGGTGAAGGGCGCTCAGCTCTACAACCTGGCGATTGTGGACTTGCTGCCGGGTGGCTTCGAGGTGGTGGTGAATCCGCCGCAGGAATCGAGCGACAGCGACGAAGAATCGAGCGATGGCGAGGAAAGCTACAGCCACGACAGCGACGAAGAAAGCAGCCATGAAGGCGATGGCGAAAGCGATGGCGAAGGCAGCGGAGAGCGCGAGAGTCGCTCAGCGCGCAAGACGTCCGCAGCCCCGGCGCAGCTTCCGATTGTGAAGGAAGGCTCGACGTGGACGCCGGACTATGGCGATGTGCGAGAAGATCGCGTGGTGCTGTACGGCAGCGTTGGGAACGAAGTGGTGGAGTTTGTGTATGCGATCCGTGCAACCAGCGCGGGCAGCTTCGCGGTTCCGCCACTGCAAGGGGAAAGCATGTACGACCGCAGTGTGCTGGCTCGGTCTGCGGGCGGGAAAATACGCGTGGTGAAGTAACAACAAGGAGGCGATAGCCTGACGCGGCAAAACAACAGAAGCCGGGCTGCCATGCGACGCAGAGTCGCGAAATCAGCCCAAAACTGCTTGTTCGTGCCAAAATGGGCCAGTTTGGAAGACCAGATCGCGGGCTTGCCTGTGCGGTCTGCGTGCAGGTTGTCACGATATCGAAAGGACGGCGCTCTGATACGCGGCTGATCCGAGACTTGGTTGTGGAGGGAGTTGTGCAAAAGATGGGTAACTTAATCAACAAGTGGGTGGTGGCGGGGACGTTGGCGCTTGGTTCCCTGTTTGCGAGCTCGCAAGCAGAGGCTCAGGACGTCAAGACCGGGTTTCAGATCAATCGCTATGAGCCAACGGCCGCTGGCGAGTGGTCGTTCTGGGTCGACCATCCTTGGTATTCGTCGACCCGGTACTTTGCAGCAGGCATCACGCTCAACTACGCGCACAATCCGCTCGTCTTTGGACGGACCGATGCGTCGGGGTCATTCAGTCAGACGCTGTCGGTGATCGAGCATCAGCTCATCGGGCACGTCGACCTGGCGGGATCGTTTCTGGATCGCGTGCTCATCACCGCGACGATGCCGATTGTGCTGCTGGAGCGTGGTACGCCCGCAGCGGGTGCGGCTCCAGCGACGGGCGTTGTGATCTCTGACCCGCGTATCGGTCTGTGGGTCCGTCTGTTCGGTCAGCCGTATCGCAGCGCGGTGTCGATGAGCATCGGCGCGAACGTCTGGATTCCTCTTCGTGCTTTTGCCGACGGAAGCAGCGCAGTGTCAAACGGTTCGAGCGATCAGTTCGTCCGTGTGATGCCCAAGCTTCAGCTCGGTGGTCTGTCGCACCACATCATGTGGTCGTTTGGCGCTGGGTTTCTGTATCGCGCGCCTGCCAAAATTGGCGATGCCTCGGTCAGTGATGCCGGTAGCACCGTCGGTTCCGAGCTTCAGCTCGGTGCAGCGATTGCATACGCGGACACGACTCGGCGCTTTGCCATCGGTCCCGAAGCGATCCTGTCCACCGTCGTGCTGGGCACGGAAAACGCCAAGCCGTTTGGTGGCGACTACACCAGCCTCGAAGTGCTGCTTGGGTTCCACTACAACATCGCGCGGATTCTTCAGCTGGGCGTCGCAGGTGGCGTCGGTCTGCTGCGTGAGCCGGGAACGCCCGATGGTCGCGTGCTGCTCCGACTGGCGTATGCACCGTGGAAAGATCCCGACGGAGACGATCGTGACAAGGACGGCATTCCCGACAAAAAGGACGCATGTCCTGACAATGCGGGCATTTCGACCGACGATCCGAGCACGCACGGCTGTCCAGACCGCGATCGCGACATGGTCGTCGACAAGCTGGACATCTGTCCCGATGTTCCCAAGGGTCAGCATCCCGATCCGGCTCGTCTTGGCTGCCCGATTGGCGATCGTGACAAGGACGGCGTGATCGACACCGAAGACCTGTGCCCCGACGTTCACAAGGGTCCGAACCCGGATCCGAACAAGCTCGGCTGCCCGGTCGGTGATCGCGACAACGACGGCGTGATTGATACCCAGGATCTGTGCCCCGACGTGCCGAAGGGCGAAACGCCAGACCCGAACAAGCTCGGCTGCCCAGCGGGAGACAAAGACGGCGACGGCGTGGTCGATCCGAAGGATATGTGTCCCGACGTGCCTGCGGGTCACAAGCCCGATCCGGCCAAGCCTGGCTGCCCGCTGCCCGATCGCGACAAAGACACCGTCGTGGATCCTGAAGACGCTTGTCCCGATCAGCCGGGCGCGCCGAACTCGGATCCGAAGAAGAATGGCTGCCCAGGTCTGGTTCGCATCGAAAACGGCCAGATTGCGATCATGCAGCCGGTGTTCTTCGCGACGAACAAGGACGTGATCCTGAAGAAGAGCTTCCCGGTGCTCGATACGGTGACGGAAGCGCTGAAGGCATCGCCGTTTATCAAGAAGGTCGAAGTCGGCGGTCACACCGACGATCGCGGCAAGGCGGACTACAACCGCGAGCTGTCCGGTCGTCGTGCGGCCAGCGTCATGAAGTACCTGACGGATCACGGCATTGCGGCGGACAAGCTGACGGCCAAGGGCTACGGTCCTGACAAGCCGATCGCGGACAACAAGGACGCCAAGGGTCGTGAACGGAACCGTCGCGTCGAGTTCGTGATCCTCGATCCGGTTCAGCCGCAGGGTGTTCAGGTCAAGAGCGCTGCGGACGTGGTCGTGCCCGAGTCGCCCGATCAGTCGGACGGCAAAGGCAAGAAGGGCAAAAAAGGCAAAGCGGACGCCAAAGCCGACGCCAAGCCCAAGGCGGAAGCCAAGCCCGATAAGAAGGCCAAGAAAGCCAAGTAGCGCGTCGCTGCGTCTGTTCCTTCCGCTCGCTCGCTTCGATCTTCCCCACAAGCTGCGCTGGTAAGCCCGCCCGATGAGGCGGGTGCTTCGCCGTTTGGCGCAAAGTTCGCTAGGATGCGCGCCATGCTGGCCAAGGCGTTTTCGGCTGAAGTGGTTCCGTACTGTCTGCGCAGCGGCATGCTGTCGGGCGGAGCGGCTCCCTGGGTGGCGCTATCGACCTTCCTGGTGGTGATGGGCGCGGCGCTGATGTATAGCCCTCCGATTCGGCGCGCGCTGCTGACGCTGGCGCAGCTATTGGTGATGGCGCGGCGCTATCTGTCGCGTCGACTGGCGGGGGAAGCGCAGCTGGCCGGTCCCGTCGAGCTTCGCGAGCTGTTTGTGCGGCTGGGCCCGACGTACATCAAGTTCGGACAGCTGATTGCTAGCTCAAATGGCCTGTTTCCCGAGCGCTACGTGCGTGAGTTTCAAAAGTGTCTCGATCGCGTGCCGCCCGAGCCGTGGGCTGTGGTCAAACAAACGCTGACGCAGGCGCTGGGACGACCGCCGGAGCAGGTGTTTGCGTCGATCGAGGAGCAGCCGCTCGCGTCGGCATCGATTGCGCAGGTCTACGCAGTGACGGTCACAGACGGTGGCGTGACGCACGATCTGGTCGTCAAAGTGCAGCGTCGCAACCTGCCAGAGCTTGTCGCCGCAGACATGTCGATGCTGGCGTTTTGTGCGGAGGTGCTGGCGCTTTTGCCGGGCGTGCGCGCGATGAATCCTCAGGCGGTGGTGGCGCAGTTTCAGCAGAGCATCCGCGAGGAGCTGGACTTCCTTGGCGAAGCGTCGCGAATGGAAGAGTTTAACCGCATCATGGCGGAGCTGGGTCGTCCCGACGTGGTGGCGCCGAGGCCGTATCGTCCGCTGTGTCATCGCGATGTCCTGACGATGGAGCGGCTGCATGGCGTGCGCGTCGATGATCTCGACGGGCTGGAACGAATCGGCATCAGTCGCGAGCAGACCGAATCGAGGCTGATCGACGGAATGCATGCGTGGTTTTCGTGCATGCTCCGCTATGGCTTTTTTCACGGCGACGTTCACGCTGGCAATTTGATGGCGCTGCGCGACGGACGACTCGGGTTTTTGGACTTCGGAATCATCGGACGACTCGATCGAGCGCGACGCAAGCAGATCGCGAACTATCTGCTCGGCTTTGCGACGCAGGACTTTCATCGGCTGGCCAAGACGATGGCGGCGATGGGCGCGGTGGCGCGTAAAGTGGACGACGACGAGTGGGAGCAGTTTTCGGCGGATCTGAAGGTCGCGTTCGAGCCATTTTTGCGCGGCTCTCTCGGTGGAATCGACTACAGCGAGGTGATCACCAACCTCATCAAGGTCGCTGAGCAGCACGGTGCGCACATGCCGAGCGAGTTTGTGCTGATCACGCGGCAGCTTCTGTACTTCGATCGCTATGCGAAGCTGCTGGCACCGACGCTGAACCTGTTTGCGGATCCTCGGCTGCTTCTGACGGTGGGCGCGGAAGTGATGGCGCTCGGCGGGATGGCTGACGACTAGCGAGCGAGCGAGACAGATGACGCGCTGGCACACCGAGCGCGCACAAAAAACCCCCAAGACGTCGTGGCGATGAAGCCAGCGTACTTGAGGGCTTGTGGTCTGCCCCAGGCCCTTGCGGGCCGTGGGGACTGCGTTGGCGCGAAAGACTACGGGGCGGCAGGCGCCGAGCCCGGGTTCGCATTCATGTTGGGGGCCGCGCCGGTCGTTCCACCAGCCGGAGCCGCACCACCCGCCGCCGGATCGGTGCCCGCCGCCGGAGGAGCCACGGTGGTTCCCGCGTTCTGAGCCTTCGGGCCGCAGGCCGACACACACACCACGAAACCGAGCATCGCGATCGCAGAGAGCTTCTTCATCGTCTGACCTCCCAAGAGGGGTTTATGCAGTTCCGAATTCGGAACCATCGGGATAGTAGGGAAGAGCTGTCGAGCGGTCAACGCGCGGCCCCGATACCTATTTGATCGACGCGGTCTGCCGACGCCACAGCCCAAGCAGGAGCAGCCCAGCCGCTAGCAGTCCCAGGCTCAGCCAGCGCAGCCAGCTTACGCGCTTCTGTGGCTTGATGGCGGTGCGGCTCAGGTACAGACGGGCTTCGCTGTTTCCTGGATCCGCTGCGAGCGCTTGCTCAAAGTCGGCTTTTCCGTCGCCGCCTCTCGATAACGCGAGCTGTCCGTCGATGAGGTGAATGCGCGCTCGCAGCGTGGCCGCATCGGGCTGGTCCGACGACAAGAGCACCGCGTGCCGAAGCCAGCCGACCGCTTGACTGCGCAGCGCGTCGTCGTTTTTGCGATCTGCCTCGGTGGCAACCTGCTCGCCGTAGAGCCGGAACGCGCGTGCCATCTCGGCTCGACGAGGATGATCGGGCTGATTGGCCAAGATCCAGCCAAACTCTTCGACCGCTTGCTGAGGCTGTCCGGCGCGCAGGTGCGCTTCTCCGCTCGAAAACAGCTTGGCGTACAGCTCTTCTTCTTGCTTGTCGTAGTGCGCAAACAGCGTGTCGGTTAGCTCTTTGGCGCTGAGCTTGTCCGACGGATCGGCCCCAAACAGGCTCTTGTGCAGCTTGCGCAGCGCCAGCGTCGCCAGCTCTCGGTGATTGAGGTAGTCTTCTTTTTCCTCGGACTCTTCTTTGCCACCGGGGAGCTTGCGCTTGCGCTTGGGCGCGGGCGGCGGCGGCGGACCGTCGACGTAGCGCAGCCAGGCCCAGCGAGCTTCTCGACGAACCCGACGAGAGCGCGCTTCGACCTGTTCCAAGATCGCGTCCACCGCGTCGATGGCCAGCACTTCTCCGTAGGCGTGGATGATGTCGGCGCGGATCAGATCGTCCGACGCAGCCGCGATCGCTTTCGACGGACGCAGCCGATCCATGCGATCGAGCTGATACGACGCATACCGTCGCATCTTGTAGTTGGCGCGGCTCTTGTTGTTGTAGATGCGGACAAGGCCCGGAATCGCGGCGCTGCCCATGGCGCGGACGTTGCGACCACACTCGTCGCGGAGCAGGCCGTCGCGCACAAACGCTTGCTCAAACACCGGGTGAATGGCTTCGCGTGAGCCTCGCTGACCGGCCAAAGACAGCGCGCGCAACAGCGCCACTTTGAGCAGCAGCTCGCCGCGTGCTCTGTGCGTTTCATCCGTCGGAAAGCTGGCAAGCAGCGGCTCTTTGCTGACATCGAGCAGCGCGAGCTGAGTCAGCCAGTCCACCGCTTCGGGATCGTGCGGCTTGGGTCGCTGGTTTTTCGGCGTCTTCGGCGGAATCGGCGGCTCGGGTCGCACGAGCCACATCGGCGGATCTTTGCCCGGACCGCGCGGATAGTCCGGGTTCGGATACTGACCCCAGATCGCGTGAATGAGCAGCCGAAACACCTGCGTCTTTTCAGTCAGCTCTCGGCGCAGCCAGGTCGCGTAGCGCGTCTCTCCGTCGGCTTCCCCTGTGTCGGCGCTGGCAATGGCTTGGGCCGCAGCCAGGCGCTCGGTGGGCTGCTTGGACTGAAGCTGGGCCGCAAGTCGGGTCAAGTCCGCGTCGCTGAGCACCCCAGAAGATGCTCCTGCCGCGACCGCCGCCGCTTGGGTCGGAGGCGAAGTCGACGGTGCAGGCGAAGTCGACGGTGCAGGCGAAGTCGACGGTG
>CALMML010000392.1 GCA_937868485.1 uncultured Myxococcales bacterium
CATCCAGCAGCTGCACACCTACCTGCTGCGGCCGCCAGCCAAGACCTGCTGCGTCGGCAACCCCGCCCGCGCCAGCCGCGGCACGCTGGTCAACTTCGTCGAGCGCGAAGCGGTGGTGATGGAGCTTGTCGAGCACGGCCTGACCGACTTTGCCTCGCTGCAGCAGCAGGGCCTGGTGCAGATCGGCGCCTCGGGGGCGTACTCGTCGCTGACCAGCAAGCGGCCGGGGACGCTGGCCGCCGTCAAGCGCCGCGTCGAGCGCCGCATCTTCCCCGACGCCGAGGGCTTCCTGGCGCAGCGGGTGGTGCTGCTGCAGAAGCTGTACCTGATGGTGCAGCTTGCCGAGGCCGTGGCCTGGCTGCACGGCGACAAGCGCATCGTTCACAAGGACCTGGCCCCGGACAACATCATGGTGCATGCGCTCGACGGGGCACCGGGTCTGACCGACTGGCGGGGCGAGGCCATGCGCGAGCTTCGCGAGCGACTGCGCGGCCGGGCGTCGTTCCCCAGCTTTGACCTGAAGGTCATCGACTTCGGTCTGGCCGACAAAGACGAGCTGTCGCGCAGCTGGTACGAAGAGCAAGACGTGGTCGCGGCGGCGTTCAAGCTGCCGTATACCTCGCCGGAAGCGCGACGACGCAAAGAGCGCGTGTCAGAGCCGATTCAGTTTCTGGGTGATTCCTCGTTTGTGGTTCCGCCGGGCGTTGTGTCGTCGTATCTGTCGCTTCTGCCCGGAGACCTGCTGACCGACATGGGCGATACCCGTCACGATCACGACTTGGAAATCCTGCGCGTCGAGCAGACTCCTAGCGGCACCGTGGCTCACTTTCGGGGCGAGCCGCCACCGCTTCCGGCGAGCAGCAAGTTCGAGGTTGTCCGTCGGCTTGGGGAAGCGCACGACGTGTACGCGATGGGCGCGCTGTTTTATTTCATCCTGACCGGCAAGCACGAAGAAGTGGATCGGCTGGGCTCGCTCGTGAACCTGCTACAGGAAGGTGAGCGACGAGAGCTGACGCTTTCCTCTCTCGGGTCGGATCAGTACTATCGCGCGCGTCGGGATGCGATTCCTGAGCCGTTTTTTCGCGATGAGCTGCTCCTGCTGTGTCTGCGTGCGATGGTTCGCGGTCGGCCTCAGAGCCTGGTGCAGAGCCGCATCGATCGCGGACCGGAAGCGGCACAAGCGCTGCTGCGAGAGACGAGACAGCTCTATCGAGCGGTGCTGGAAGATGTGATGTCTGAGCCGCTCGGACAGCGGGTGCGGCAAGGGCTGCTGTTTGCGACGCCGGTCGTGCTGGGTCTGCTGGCGCTGGCGCTGCGCGGCTGTTAGGCAAGGCGCGCGCAGGCTGGACGGGCAGGGCGCTGGCTACTGCGACTTGTTGAGGAACACCGAGAGCGTTCCGTCGCCAGAGTTGGCGCTGACGATGTCGATTTTTCCGTCGCCGTTTACGTCTGCTGCGACGACGCCGCGTGGGAAGCCAGAAGCGGTGATCATCGTCGTCTGACCGAGCGCGCCTTCGTTGTTGAGCGTGAGCCCGATCTTTTGGTCGGCGTAGATGGCCGATACAACGTCGGGACGTCCGTCGCCGTTGATGTCTCCGAGCGCGATGCTGGTTGGCGACGAAGACATGGCTGTACCAAGCGATGCAGTCTTGGGCGCCGCGAACGTGCCGTCACCGTTGTTGGTGAGCAGCGCGACGGTTGAGTCTTTGTTCAGACAGACCAGCAAGTCGACGTTTCCGTCGCCAGTGAAGTCAGCAGCCTGGACCATGTAGGGACCGCTGCCCGCTTGGTAGTCTTTCTTCACCGCAAAGTTGCCCGCACCGTCGTTGATGAGGACGCTGACGTTGGCGGAAAACTCGTTGGCGACGATGATGTCGCTCTTTCCGTCTTTGTTGACGTCGGCAAACTGGACAAAGCGCGGGATGTTGCCAGCGGTGAGCGGAATCGGCGTGTTGTAGGTTCCGCCCGCTTTGCCGGTGATGAGCGTCAGGTTGTTGCTGGCGCTGCCGCTGTTGGCGACGATCAAGTCGAGGATTCCATCGTTGTTGATGTCTTTGACATCCAGGCTGATGGGAAGATCTCCGCTCATGATCGGCGTGCGCGTTGGGAACGTTCCGGTCTTGCTGTTCGGAAGCACGCTGATGCCCGACGTGTTCGAGAAGTTGGCGACGAGCACATCGGTGAAGCCATCGGCGTTTAGATCGAGCACTTTCAGTCCGTACGCATTTGCTCCAGCGGCATACTTCGCGACGGGATTGAAGGATCCATCGCCATTTCCAGACACCGTGAAGATCTGACCAACGGTGCTGTTGTCCGTCGCCACGATGTCGGGCTTGTTGTTGTTTTCTAGCTCGGTGACGGCGACGTGATGCGGCGAGCCTCCGACGGTGATCTTGCTGGCCGGATCGAAGGTGATGGTGCCGTAGTAATAGCCAAAGATGCTGCCGCTCATGGCGGCGCGCCCGCTCGGGTTTACCACCGTGACGGTGACGAGTCCCTTCACACCGGGACGCGGCGGAAGGCTGACGACAATCTGCGTGGCCGAGACCGACTTGACCGTCGCGGCTTGACCATCGATGGTGACGCTTGCGCCGGTCTGAAAGCCGGTGCCGACGAGCGTGATGTCCGTGCCACCGGTGGTCGGTCCCTGGGCGGGGCTTGCGGACGTCAGATTCGGAGTCTGTGCGAGATCCGTGCTGCCGCTTAGATCGCCTTCGGTGCCTCCGTCCGTGCTGACGTTTCCAGCGAGATCCGCGCCCGATCCAGTTCCCTGATCGGCGGCGTTTGTGGAGTCTTGGTTACAGCTCACAATGGCTGCCAGAACCGAAGCGGCTCCCAGGAAAAACAGTCGATTCCACGTCTGCATGAATACGGTACTCCTACAAGATTCAAGTTGATGGCGGGTCAGTATATGGACGAGTCCGATATAGACCACTCAATGGTCCCGCTCTTTGTTTATGCGAGCCAGATGACGCGCCGGCAAGGCAGCGCTGGTTGGGTAAGCGGATGGCCGCTACATCACTGCGTTTCGGCGGGGTGGTGCCCAGATGAAGCCGTCTTCTTGGAACACCGGATCGGCTGGAAGCTGCCAGCCATCGCGCGCCCACAAGTACGCGGTGTAGGCACAGATGAGCGCATCGAAGATGTGGTCGTTTGTCACCACAAACTCACGGAGCTGACCGGGACCAAACGACAGCTCGGGAAGCGCGGCCAGCACTTTTTCGCGAACCGCTGGGCCGTGACCTCGCTTGTAGGTGCGTGCCACTTCTGAGCCGGGCTGGATCAGCTTGCCGGTGAGCGTGACTTCTCGACCGTTTGCGTCTCGATAGCGAATCGCCGAGGGCTGCACAGGCGGCGTCGGATCGGGAAACAGCAGCGCCAGCGTCGCTTTGGGATAGACCTCAAGCAGGTTGTGATGAAGCTGAAACGATCCACGCAGGGCGTGTCGCAGATACGCAGCCCGTGCGGTGAGCGGCCCCATGCCTTGTCCCAGCGTTTCCCGAGGCAAGATCCCTTGGTTTTGCAGGACCACTTCGGTGGCTCGCTGGGTGTAGGGCGTGTAGCGCGGCTTGCCGCTGGTCTCTCCCGAGCGCTCGCGGAACCAGCGCACCGTTTCAACCTCGCACGCCGAAAGCTGAGGACAGCTGGGCAGCGTACAGCGCACACACGCCGGTAGCGTCAGCGGCGCATCAATCGCGACCACCGCGTCCTGACGGTGCGCTTCAATCGTGGCCAGCAGCCTGTCATCGAAGAACGGCTTGTCACCGCCGGTATCGACGACGACAAGCGGCTTGTCCTTGGATCCGGTCAGGCTGAGCCGAACCACCGCTGTGGTCTTGCCTTTGCCGCCGCCCAAGTCGATGCCGATGAATGTGCGAAATGGCCGCTTCATCTTCTACCAGAAGGACTCAGCACCCTAGCACCTGCGGTTCGCTTGCTGAATCCTTTTTGCTTAGTGCGTGAGCCGACTGATGACTCGAGCAAAGCGCGCAAAGATGTCGGCTTCGGCGAAGTGGCGACGGTCGCGCACCACCCAGCGTCCCTCTCGCATCACATCGGAGATCACTTGCGAGCCAGGACCGAACACCGCGCTATCGAGCAGCGTCGCACCGCTTCGTCCATACAGCGACGGACAGCCTTCATCAAGAACCACCAGGTCAGCGCGCGCACCTTCGGCCAGGACTCCGGTTGGTTGTGCGGAGGCTTGGGCGCCACCTTGCGCGGCCTGCTGCCACAGAGCGGTTGCAGTGGATGCGCCTTGACCCGGAGCCAGGACATTGCGTCGTCCGTGACGGAGCCGCTGACTGTATTCGAGCAGTCGTAGCTCATCGAGCGCGCTGGTTCCGACGTGACTATCGGTGCCAATGCCAAAGCGTCCGCCCGCTGCTTGATAGTCCGTCGCGGCGAAGATTCCGTCCCCCAAGTTGGCTTCGGTGCTTGGACACAGTCCAATGGTTGCCCCGCTGTGCGCAACGCGAACAAGCTCGTCGGGTTGTCCATGGGTTGCGTGAATCAGACAGAAGCGCTCATCGACGGAACACTCATCCAAGAGCCAAGCAATCGGACGGCGCTGCGACCACGAAAGACAGTCGCTGACCTCAGCGGGCTGCTCGGCGATGTGAAGATGAATCGGCGCACGCGGCGCAAGCTGGGTCTGAAGCTCAATGGCTCGTCGCAGCGCATCGGGCGTCACCGCGCGCAGCGAGTGCGGCGCAATGCCTACTTTCATGCCGGGCGGGCAGCGGTGATGCAGCTTGGTGAGCACGCGCGCAAACTCATCGTCGGACAGATAAAACCGCTGCTGACGAGGCTGAAGGGGCGTGGCCGCAAAGCCTCCTTGTTGATACAAACTGGCAAGAAGCGTCAGACCGATCCCGCTCTGCTCGGCGGCGGCCATGATGCACTGTCCCAGCTCGGCGGGATTTCGATACAGCGCACCGCTTGGATCGCGATGTAGATAGTGAAACTCGACGACGCCAGTGAATCCGCCTTTGAGTAGCTCGACGTAAAGCTGTGCGGCAATGGCTTCAATATCGTCGGGGGTTAGCTCTGCCAAGAAGCGATACATCACCTCGCGCCACGTCCAAAAGCTGTCGGAGCTGGGTCCGCCTTGCTCGGTCAGTCCGGCCATCGCTCGCTGAAACGCATGCGAGTGAAGGTTGACCATGCCTGGAAGCACGGTTCCGATGCGCTCGACGACAGCATCTGTGGGTTCGACGCTGTGGCTGGGCAGGATCGATCCGAAGGTTCCGTCTGTGCGGACCTCGATTCGGACATCGCGCTGCCAGCCAGTTGGCAGCAGCGCCCAGCGGGCGAAATAGGTACGAAAACTCGACGGGAATGATTCCATGCTCTGGCCTTGTTGGACGCGCGGTCCGCTCCCGAGCAATGCCCGAGCCCGCTTGATCCGTCAACCGCTACACGAACCGAGGACTGGACGAGCGTCTGCCGCAGGGCCAACGCCGTGACATATCTGCAAGTATCTTGCAAAAAGACGGGGTGACGCGTATGTCACAGCTCGCCATGAATCAGGCCGATACGCACCTTCGGTTTCACGAGATCGAGCAGGCTCCGAAGCTCGACTGGATGGGACGGCTGCTGCCCGCGCTGCCCGCGCTGTGCTTCGTTCACTGCATGGCATCGGCGCTGCTGATGCTGGTCTTGCCGGCTGCTGCGTCGCTGTGGAGCCAAGGAGAGTGGCTGGAAGCGCCGCTGTGGCTGTTGTCGATGGCGGTGGTTGCGACGATGCTGACTCGGCGCGGTCAGTGGCGAACGCTGGCGGGCACGCTGTTTGCGCTGGCGCTGGGTGTCGGGCTGTTCGGGCTGTCCAAGGACGTCGAGTCCGCGCGGCGAGTGAGCTTGCTGCTGCTCGTCGGGACGCAGCTTTTGCTGTGGCGTCAGAAGCGTCAGCAGGCTGCGGCGACGGTCTGCGCTTGTCCTGCCCATCGCGCAGCGGCCTAAGCGTCCTTTTCCGTCGCTGCGAGACACTACATCGACAGCGATGCTGAGACGATCAGTGCCGCCGTCGGTGCTCCGCCGGACGTACGATGCTTGGCTCGCGCTGTGGCGAGTGCGGCAAACGCCGCCACCTCGGGCGCTCGCACCGGAGAGGGCAGCTGCCCCGACATCAGCACATAGTTTGCGACCCCTTGACCAACCCGACGAAACAGCTTCGCAAGCCGCGTCAGCACAGAAGCAAGTTGGTGATTCAGCGACGACGAGTTGATGTGCTTCGAGTCCATGGCCGCTCCTTGTCTTTCGATTGGTTACAGGTTCGGTTATAGCCGCCGGGTCTGACACCGTCGCTGTTCACTCGGAAGAAATCTGCCGTTTTAGCGTGTGGCTTCGTGCTACGATGCGCTATCCCCGCAAAGAAGCTGTGTAGGGGCTCCACACGATGGCTAAGCGGCGCGAGTGTCCTTCTTGTCGAAGCGTCTACGTAGGCGACGACAAGCTGTTTTGCCCAAAGGATGGCACTCGGCTGGTGGTGCAAGCGCCGCGAACCAGTGAAGATCCGTGGATTGGTCGTGTGATCGCCGGGCGCTTCGTCCTAGAGCGACGGCTCGGCAAAGGCGGAATGGGCGTGGTCTATTTGGCCAACCACAACGTCCTCAAGCGACCGTTTGCGGTCAAGCTGCTCCGTCGAGAGTTCGTCAGCAACGAGCGTGCGCTGGCCCGCTTTTTTCGCGAAGCGCGGGTGGCGAGCAGCGTCGACCATCCCAACATCGTCAGCATCTATGACTACGGTCAGACGGACAAAGGCGAGCCGTACCTGGTCATGGAATACGTCGAGGGCACGCTGCTGTATCAGCTTGTGATTGGCAGTCCGACGCGGAGCCTGCATCCGCTGCAAGCCGTCGACATCAGCCTGCAAGTCGCCCGCGCCCTAGAGCACGCCCACCAGCGAGGCGTGGTCCATCGCGACATCAAGCCCGAAAACATCTTGGTTACGACGGTGGCGGGGCAGGAAAACTTTGTGAAGGTGCTCGACTTTGGGGTGGCGCGGGTGCTGGGTCAGCCGCCGCTGACTCGCGTCGGAGAAGAGATCATCGGCACGCCGGAGTTTATTGCGCCGGAGATGATGTCCGCATCGGGAGAGCTGTCTCCGTCGGTGGATTTGTACGCGCTGGGGATCATGCTGCACGACACCATCGTCG
>CALMML010000393.1 GCA_937868485.1 uncultured Myxococcales bacterium
TCCATCGCACCGACGGACACGACAAACTGCTCGACCGAGTCCGAGTTGATGAGCGCCGAGCTAGAGCCAAACGCGCCCAGCGTGATGTCAGTGACTTCGAGTCCGTCGATGAAGTAGCGATTGAAGCGACCCAGACCGCCGCGCACCGACACCTTGTCCGTTCCCGACGTCACACCCGCCGTAAACTGCGCAATCGCCTTTTCCTGTCGGAACGTCGGCGCTTTGGTCAGCTGCTGATTGCTCACCGGCGTTGTGGCCGCCGCGCTCTCCGTGTTCAGGATCGGATTGACCTTTTCGATGATCTTCGTGGTCTGCTGCGTCGTCTCGGCCCCGACTTCTAGCTCGACATCGACAGAGCTGCGCTGGCCAGCGTTGACCCGAATCCCGACCTGCTTGATGGGCGCAAAGCCTTCCATCGAGATCTGTAGCTCGTAGGTTCCGGGCGGTAAGTTGACGAAGCTGTAGCTGCCATCGTCGTTGGTGACGACCTGCTGGGCACCGCCGATCAGCTGCTTGCTGCTCACCGAGATCGGCACGCTCGCGAGGCCATCTTTGGTGCCCTTGATCGTGACGAAGCCGCCGATGCTGCCACCTAGCTCACCGACTGCGCTGGCCCGCTGCCAGACCGACAGTAGCAAGCAAAGGACAAGGACGAAGTAAGCCCGTTTTTGCACAGGCCGGACAAGGGACCAAGGTTTGGGCATACACGCTCTCATGGCTAGCCGAGTGGTGGCGGCAGTGTAGTTTGCGCACCTTCGGCGACAAAACGAAAAAGTAACTTTGGCGCCACCCGCCTCCGACCTAGGATGAGGCCCGAGTCCACGTCACCAAGGAGAAGTCCTTCATGAACCTTGCGCGCACGCGAACCTGGCAACGGCTTGCTCCGCTTGCCTTTCTGCTGCTACTTCCCGTCTGTGATCGTTCCACCACAGAGGAGCCACCGCCCGATCTCACGCCCGCACTGTGTCCCGACACCTTGCCCGCTCCACCGAGCGGCCAGCGCTGCACCGTCACCCCGAGCCCGACCGGCTCCAAGAGCCTGCTGCTCACCGGAACCCTGCTTCTGCCCGACTCGGTGCAGAAAAACGGCCAGGTCCTCATCGACTCGACCGGCAAGATCGCCTGTGTGTCCTGTGACTGCACAAGCCATCCCGAGGCCGCGTCCGCAGCCAAGGTCAGCTGTCCCGACGGCGTCATCTCGCCGGGACTTATCAACTCGCACGACCACATCACCTACACCAAAGCCGAGCCCGGCACCCACCCGACCAACCGCTACAACCACCGGCACGAGTGGCGCATCGGTGTAAACGGCGATCCCAAGCGGCCCAAGATCCCGGTCGCGGGCAACAACAACACGTCCGCCATCCAGTGGGGCGAGCTACGCCAGCTCATGGCCGGCACCACCTCACTCGTCGGCTCGGGATCGGCCAAGGGCGTGCTGCGCAACCTCGACACCAACGTCCAAGAGGGCCTGACCGAAAAGCCGATCGACTACGACACCTTTCCACTCGGTGACTCCGGGGGAGAGCGCCTGACCTCGGGCTGTGGCTATCCGTCGATTCACAAGGCCTCGGCGCTGGCTTCGATCGACGCCTACGGCCCGCACATCAGCGAAGGCATCAACCAGGAAGCCCAAAACGAGTTCTTCTGCACCAGCTCGACGCTCTACGGTGGACAGAAGCTCGTCGAAGACAAGACCGCCATCATCCACGCCATCGGGCTCACCGCCCGCGACGCCTGGCTGACCTCCACCCGTGGCGCGTCCGTCATCTGGTCGCCGCGCAGCAACATCTCGCTCTACGGCCACACCGCCCAGACCCCGCTTCTGTCCCGCGTCGGCGTCTCGATTGCGCTTGGCACCGACTGGACCGCGTCCGGCTCGATGAACATCCTGCGTGAGCTTCAGTGCGCCGCCGACTTAAACGAAAAGCAGTACGGCGGCTTCTTCACCGATCGCGAGCTGTGGCAGATGGCCACCTTCAACGGCGCGCTCGCCACCGCAACGAATGATGTCCTCGGTCAGCTCAAGGAAGGGCTCGTCGGCGATGTCTCGATCTTCATCGCCACCGCCGATCGCAAGGATCACAGGGCCGTCGTCCGCGCTGGGGTCGAAGATGTCGCGCTGGTGGTTCGCTCTGGCCTGCCGATGTACGGCGACGCCGCCATCATGGAAGGTCTCGGCGCCGACGATGCCGGCAAGTGCGAGACGCTCGATGTCTGCACCGTTTCCAAGCGCATCTGCGTCGAGCGCGAGACAGGCAAAAAGCTCGCCGACCTCGAGACCGCTGCCGGCAAGCCGATCTACCAGCTCTTCGCCTGCGGCGTTCCCCCCAAAGAGCCAAGCTGCGTCCCCTTCCGCGACGGCGAGTTTACCGGCATGAGCACCGCCGAGGATCCCGATGGCGACGGACTCACCGGCACAAACGACAACTGCCCGACCGTCTTTAACCCGGTTCGTCCCATGGATCGCGGCCAGCAGCCCGACACCGACGGCGATGGCCTGGGCGATGCCTGCGACCCCTGCCCGCTCGACAAAGATCACGCCGCCTGTCGCAAGCCCGATGCCAATGACGAAGACGGAGACGGCATCGCCAACGGCATCGACAACTGCGTAACCATCGCCAACAGTAACCAGCTCGACAGCGACATGGACGGCCAGGGCGATGTCTGCGACGCCTGCCCGCTGTTTGCAAACCCCGCCGGTGCTGCCTGCGAGTTTTCCGTCAAAGATCTGCGCGACCCAGCCCGAGGCCTGCGACCTCCGCTTGGCACCAAGGTCACCATCAAGAACCTGCTCATCGTGTCCTTGCGCAGCGTCAAGAGCTTCGGCTTCCACGCCCGCGACGTCGGCACCAGCCTGCCCTACTCCGGCATCTTGGTGTTCCAAGGCGGCACCGCAGCCCCCAAGGCCACCGACGGCACCGCGCTTCAGGTCGGCCACATCGTGACCGTCACCGGCAACTTCACCGTCTTTAACGAACAGGACGAGCTAGACACCATCACCAGCGTCGTCATCACCGGAATGGACCCTGCCGCTGCCGCCGTGACCGTCGATGTCACCACCCGCGAGCTAACCGGCGGTCAGCCCTCCGCTGCCGAGCGCCTGGAAAACCTGCTCTGCCGCGTCAAGAACGTCACCGCCCGCGCGACCCTGTCCGCCACCGATGACGATTTCTGGGACAGCGCCGAGCCCACCGAGATGTGCACCGGCACAAGCCCCGGCTGCACCCGCGTGAGCGACTTCCTCATCGACGGTGACAAAAACGACGGCAGCCCCAAGTACGCCCCCGGCACCGTGCTGTCCGAAGTAAAGGGCATCATCTCTGGCTTCAACAACCAGTACGCCCTCACCCCCGCGACCTTGGCCGACATCAAGCCCTAGCCGCCCACCAAGCCCGCCAGCATCCCAGTCGTAACCCGCTTTGCGCCTGGGATGACTTCGATCATCCCTGCCGCTATCCCCTTTGCGCCTGGGATGACTTCACTCATCCCTGCCGCCTTCCCCTTTGCGCACGGGATGACTTCACTCATCCCTGCCGCGACTCACTTCGCGCACGGGATGATGTTCGATTGGAATGAAGGGGAAGCGGAGACGGGCGGAATGGCCCCAGACAGGGCCGAAGAGCAGCCAGAGCAGCAGGCGCTAGCGCAGGTTGTGGACTTGGTCTGGCGTCTGGCCGAGCGCTTCTTTGCGCGACAGCCGGATCTTGCCAGTGCGGTCGATGCCGATGACCTTGACCATCACCTCGTCGCCTTCCTTGACGACATCGGAGATGTTGTGGACGCGCTCGTTGGACAGCTCGCTGACGTGAACGAGTCCATCGGTGCCGGGCAGGATCTCGACGAAGGCGCCGAACTCGACGATGCGGCGGACGGTGCCCATGTAGAAGCTGCCCACTTCCGGCTCGGCGGTCAGGCCCTTGACGATGTCGATCGCCTTCTGCGCCGACGGTCCATCCGGGGACGCGATGTTCACCGTGCCGTCGTCCTCGATGTCGATCGCAACGCCGGTCTGTTCGATGATGGCGCGGATCATCTTGCCGCCCGGTCCGATGATGTCGCGGACGCGGTCGGGCTTGACGTGCAGCCGGTAGATGCGCGGCGCGTACTTCGACATCTCCTTGTTCGGAGCCGCGATCGTCTGCGCCATCTTGTCGAGGATGTAGAGCCGACCTTCCCTCGCCTGACGCAGCGCTCGCTGAAGCACTTCGCGCGACAGACCCGGGATCTTGATGTCCATCTGAACGCTGGTGATGCCCTTGCGCGTGCCACAGACCTTGAAGTCCATGTCGCCCAGGTGATCTTCGTCGCCCAGGATGTCCGACAGGATCGCGATGCGATCGGACGAGCCGCTCTCACCCTTTTCGTAGATGAGTCCCATCGCGATGCCCGACACCGGCGCGACAATCGGAACGCCCGCATCCATCAGCGCCAAGGTGCCACCGCACACTGCCGCCATCGACGAGCTACCGTTTGACTCCAGCGTCTCCGAGACAATCCGCACCACGTACGGGAAGTCTTTTTCGGTCGGCATCACCCGCAGAAGGGCGCGCTCGGCCAAGGCTCCGTGACCGACTTCGCGACGCGACTGCGAGCGCATTGGCTTCGCTTCACCCGTCGAAAACGGCGGGAAGTTGTAGTGCAGCATAAAGCGCTTGGTCACATCGCCAAGCAGCGAGTCGAGTCGCTGCTCATCTTGGCTTGTACCCAGCGTCGCGGTCACGAGCGCCTGCGTCTCACCTCGGGTAAACAGCGCCGAGCCGTGAACACGCGGCAGAAGACCGACTTCCGTCGTAATCGGACGGATGTCCGTGGTGCGACGACCGTCGATGCGAATCGCCTCACCGAGCACCATCTCGCGCACGGTCTTTTTGTGCAGCGACTGGATCGCTTCGTTTACTTCCTTGTTGCGACCCGCGTACAGCATGCCTTCGCCACACAGCTCAGCGAGGATCTGCTGACCCACCAGCGCCTCTTGATCGTGACGCTTGTGCTTTTCGCGAACCGTGACCGCTGCCCGCATCCGCTCGGCACCAAGCTCTTTGACCTTCTTGAAGAGCGCTTCGTCCTTCTGCGGAGGAACAAACTGTCGCTTCGGCTTGCCGATCGCGGCGCGCAGCTTTTCCAGCAGATCCAGCACCGGCTGCGCTTCTTTGTGCGCAAAGAACAGTGCGTCCACCGCCACGTCTTCCGAGATCTGATCCGCGCCACCTTCGACCATTACGATCGCGTCGCGGCTCACCGCCACCACGAACTCCAGGTCCGACTGATCGCGCTGCTGGAACGTGGGATTGATGATGAACTGACCGTTTACGCGCACGACTCGCACGCCGACATACGGTCCATCCCACGGAATGTCAGACAAGTGAAGCGCTGCCGCTGCGCCGGTCATCGCCAGCACGTCCGTCGGATTTTCGCGATCAAACGACACCGCGAACGCGATCACCTGGGTGTCACAGCGATAGCCTTTGGGAAACAGCGGACGGCTTGGGCGATCGATCAGACGAGAAACCAGCGTCTCTGCATCGGTCGGCTTGCCTTCCCGCTTGAAATAACCGCCGGGAATCTTGCCGCCACCGTAGGTCTTTTCGACGTACTCACAGGTCAGCGGCAGAAAGTCGATGCCTTCACGAGCACTCTTGGCAGCAACGGCAGTGACGAGAACCATGCTCTCGCCGTAGCGGATCATGACCGCTCCGTCCGACTGCTTGGCCATCTTGCCTGTCTCAATGGACAGTTCCTTGCCGCCCAAGAATACGGATTCTTTGATGTACATTTTCGCTCGATATGCGCTAGTTCCTCGACGGGAACCAGCGGTGGAGGGTCAAGTTGTGTCTTTGGGTGCGGGAAGATTCGCCGCACCGCCAAGAGCAGGAAGCGAGTGCCCGAGTAAGCCGCCCGTTCCCGATGGAACGGAAGCGAGGCATGAGAGCTCGTCTCGGGAGGAGATAAGGCGTGAGTCGCAAGCCTGCTGCTCGGCTTGACCTTCAGACAGTGATTACTTGCGAATGCCGAGCGAATCGATGAGCGAACGGTAACGCTCTTCGCTGCTCTTGCGCAGGTAGTCCAGCATGCGGCGACGCTGGCCAACCAGCTTGAGAAGACCACGGCGCGAGTGGTGGTCCTTCGAGTGGCTCTTGAAGTGCTCGGTCAGGTAGGTGATCCGCTCGCTGAGCAGAGCGATCTGGACCTCGGGCGATCCGGTGTCCGACTCATGCTTAGCGAATTTGGCGACGATGTCTTTCTTGCGCTGCGTAGCGAGGCTCATTCTAGCTCCACGAATCGTTCTAATTTTTTGGGACAGTCTTTTCCCAAACCAAGCGCGCTGTCAACACCTGTTCGCGGCAGGGGGGAAATAAGGCGCGCCGACGACTCAGCTTACTGGGTTGGCGACAGATTTCGCAGGGCAGCTTGGGCTGAATCGCGGAAGCGGCCACTTGGAAAACGGGACAGGTACGCACGAAGATCGGCTTCTGCGGTGGCGACATCACCCAAGTGCGCGCGACACATTCCTTGAGCATACAGCGCACGCTCCGCCACATCGGCGGTCATCGCCGTCGTTGTCGCAAAGTCCGAGAGCGCATCGTTACAGCGTCCACTCGCGGCACGCAGCTCTCCGCGCAGGACACGCAGCTCGCCACCTCGTGGAAGACGCGCAAAGCTGGTTCGTTCCAAGATCGCCAGCGCTTCGGCGCGACGACCAGAAAGAAGCAGTGCATCCACGCGGGCGGCTTGGGCTTCATCTTGAAGCAGACCACTTGGGAAGCGCGACGCGTACTCATCCAGACGAGCGAGCGCCTGCTTGGGATCTTTGTTTTGACGAAGCTCACGGATCACAAGGCCGAGCAGCCGCGACTCGATCGCCAGATCGCTCTCGGGAGCAGGCTCCGCAACCGAATCCGACACTTGTTCCGAAGCGATCGACTGACGAACGGGCTTACTCGCCGTCACCGCAGCCGATCGACGAGCCGGGTGTGATGACGATCGAATCGGAGAAGCAGGAGCCGCTTGCGGTTCCGCCGGTCTGATCTCTTCAGAAGCCGCTGGCTCTGTCGAAGCTTCTGTGATCGCGGCGGACTCCACTCGATCCGATGACCCAGAGGGTGCAGTCACCGTCACACCGTCCGTCACTGCAGAAGCGGAAACCAGCGCCGTCTTCTGACCCGGAGCCGTCCACAGTAGCGTCGCCAGTGTTCCCGCAGCGATCACGCCCAAGCCACCACCGACAAGCCAGCCTGTGGAAGAAGCTGGCGTCTTGGCGATCGCGTCTCCCACGCGAGCCAGCGTCTGCGGTGACAGTGGCGGCGGCGAAGGAACCTTGGCCAATAGCGCAGCAGCCTGCGCTTCGAGCGGCGACAGCGAAACATCGGGCTTGCCCGCAAGCAAGTCCGACAGCCTGGTAAGCGGCGCGCCTTCTGCGCCCGTCTGTGAAGTAGTCGACTTCATGATCTTTCGCTCTTGTTTAGCTTCTCCAGACCGTCGAGAAACTGTGCGCGGGCCCGATGCAGCCAGACCCAGATGGTCGCGACCTTTTGGTTCATCAGCTGAGCGATTTCCTCGCCGGATATCTTTTCGATCTCGAAGAGGATGAACGCGGTTCGGTACTTTTCGCTCATCCCATCGAGAATCCGATACACCGTCGCGCGCGCTTCTTTGCGTTCCAAGTCGTCGCTGGGCAGCGGCGCGTGAGATGGAAGCTCAGCCACCAAATCGTTGTCGTCGCTGCTCGAAAAGATGCGTCGCAGCCGAAGTCGCCGCAGTCGATGTCGCACCTGATTCTGCGTAATGCGAAACAGCCAGGTCGTGATCTTGGCTTCGCCGCGAAACTCGGGAAGCAGTCGATGCGCGGTCAGAAAGACGTCTTGCACCACGTCCTCGACATCGACCTGCGGACCCCCGAGCCGAGCGGCCCACCGCGC
>CALMML010000394.1 GCA_937868485.1 uncultured Myxococcales bacterium
CGTGAGGAGTTTTTGCAGTTCTGTGCCAGCGTCGCCAAGCCTTCGGGCACTGCGTCGGACCGTAGCATCACCGCGCTCGCGAACATGCTGTTTGCCGTCTATGACCGCAATGGCACCGGCACGCTGTCCGAAGCAGAGTTTTTGCTGTTCGCGCGCGCCTACGGTCTGTCCGACGTGGTGGCGGCGGCGGGCTTTCAGCTCATCGATCGCGATCGCAACGGCTCGATCACCAAAGAAGAGTGGCTGCGCTTTTTGAACGACGTGTTTGTCAGTCAAAAACTGGGCGACGCCGCCGCTGTGGTCTTCGGTCCCGGCTGTCGCGAACACGGATCGTCCGATTCTCCTTGACAATTGCGAAATGATTCCATGTTGTGACGACACCGCTTGATGCTGCGCCGCTTCGGTTGCGCCAGCACGCGGTGACTGCCGATGCCGCTTCCGCTGCTTTCCGCCATTGAACGCTACCTGGATGTGCTCCGTGTGGAGCGCGGTCTGTCGTCGCACACGCTGTCAGCCTACGCGCGCGACTTGCAGTGTTTTACCGATTTTTTGGACGAATACGACGAGCACGCTGCACCCGATGTGACAACGCTTCAGGCTCGTCATGCCTTGGCCTTTGCGGTCCGCTTGTCGGGACGGAAGCTGTCGCTGCGCTCGCAAGCGCGGATGCTGTCGAGCCTGCGCGGCTTTGGAAAGTTTCTGCGACGGGAAAACCTGGTGTCCGTCGATCCGATGGCAGAGCTTATCTTGCCCAAGCTGGGACGACCGCTGCCGCACGCGATTTCCTCGTCGCAGATTGAGGAGCTACTGACCAAGCCCGATGTACGAACTCCGCGTGGCGCCCGTGACGCAGCGATGATCGAAGTGCTGTATTCAACCGGGCTGCGCGTGAGTGAGCTGTGCAAGCTGGCGCTCGCCGACATCGGACCGGGCTTTGTGCGTACCGTCGGAAAAGGTCGAAAGACGCGCGTGGTTCCGCTGGGTGAGCGGGCGACGCAGTCGCTGGAACGCTACCTGCGAGAGTCGCGTCCGGTG
This sequence comes from uncultured Myxococcales bacterium, assembly GCA_937868485.1. Classification (GTDB taxonomy): domain Bacteria; phylum Myxococcota_A; class Polyangia; order Palsa-1104; family JAEUJZ01; genus JAEUKA01. The sequence continues at coordinate 1,036 of CALMML010000394.1, forward strand.
CTGCTCGGCGTGCGGCAGTCTCCGTCGCTGTTCGTCACTCACTTGGGCAAAGCGATGACGCGCCAGGGCTTTCACAAGCTGCTCGCGGCGTATGGTCGAGCGGCGGGCATTGCGGACCTGCATCCGCACCTGCTGCGTCACTCGTTTGCGACGCATTTGCTCGATCACGGGGCGGATCTGCGCGCGGTGCAGACGATGCTGGGTCACTCCGATGTCTCGACGACAGAGATCTACACCCACGTCGCGCAGTCGTCGCTGCGGCGAACCTATCGCAAGCATCATCCGCGTGCGTAAGCGCGGGCAAAAGACAGGATGGTTCGTGGGACGCAGCTTCCGTGCTAGCGTGAAGCGATGCTGTCGACCTCGCTGCTTTCGCCGGTGATTGGCCTGGTTGGTTGGTCGTTTGTGATGTGGGCTTGGATGTACGCGACGCGGATTCCCGCGATGTTCGCGCAGAAGATGAAGCCTGATCCGAATGCGCCGCGAGGAGAACAGATGGCGCAGCTTCCCGCAAACGTGCGCTGGAAGGCCGACAACTACAACCACCTGATGGAGCAGCCGACGCTGTTCTACGCGGTTGCGATTGTGCTGGCGCTCGTCAGCAAGCGACCCGAGCTAGACGCGACGATTGCGTGGTCCTACGTCGGTCTGCGCGTCCTGCACAGCTTCGTGCAAGCGGTCATCAACAAGATCGAGCTGCGGTTTGCGCTGTTTATGGTCAGCTCGCTGGTGTTGCTGGTGCTGACGGTGCGGGCGGCGCTGGCGCTCTGCGCAGGCTGATTTCGCTTCATCGCGCTTCCGTCGCTGCCAGCGATCAGCCGATGGCCGCGATGTACTCGTCGAGCACGATCGTCGGATCTCCGTCGCGTAGCAGCTTTCCGTCGCGCAGCCACAGCACGCGGTCACAGATCTGACGCACCGTGTGCGCATCGTGAGAGACAAACAAGATCGTCGTTCCGCTCGCTCGGATGTCTTGAATCCGCGCCAGACACTTCTGCTGAAACGAGTGATCTCCGACGGACAGCACTTCATCGACGAGCAGCAAGTCGGGATCGGTATGGACTGCGACGGAAAAGCCCAGTCGCGCCAGCATTCCCGACGAGTAATAGCGAACCGGCGTATCCAAAAAGTCCACCAGCTCGGCAAAGTGCAGGATCTGATCCATGCGATCGCGGATCTCGTCGCGGGTCAGTCCCAGCGCGGTGCCGTTGACCTCGACGCACTCTCGTCCGGTCATGTCGGGATGAAAGCCCGCGCCGAGCGCCAAGAGTGGTGCGACGCGACCCCGAACCGAGATCACGCCTTCGCTCGGATAACACGCGCCCGCCATCAGACGCAGCAGTGTGCTTTTTCCTGATCCGTTTTGACCGATGACACCGACGGTCTCGCCGCGACGAATGTCAAAGCTGACATGTCGAATCGGCCAGAACTCACGCGGCTTTTGGGCGCGACCCGTCAGACGAAGCAGCAGGTTGCGCAGCAAAAACGGCTGATAGTCGAAGCGGCGAAAGCTCTTACCGACGTCGGAAAAGCGCACGATAAGCGGCTGACTGGCAAAGCCTTCCGACGAAGAAATCGCAGGATCTCCAACCAGCGGTGGACTGTCAGCGACGGGATCAGACGGATGAAGTTGTAGCTCGGACATAAGCGGATGGTTCCTTGCGAAGCAGTACCACTGTTGGCGGGATGATGGTGAAAAGTCCCTCTGCAAGCTCACACAGCGCGACTTGCCACGGCTCCGTCAGGCAGTTTCGATACAGCGCCAGCGCATAATATGCACAGCCCGATCCAGCCAGCACTTCGAGCGCTCGTCCCTGCTTCGTCGGTAAAAACGGTCGCAGCGGCACAATCGCCAAAAAGTACCAGCTCTGCGCCCAGCCGTGCAGATACAGGTAGTAGATGAGCAGTCCCCACGCCGTCGCTGTCAGCGGATCTTCTTTGCGCAGACCCATCTGAATCAGCCACAGCCCACCGACGATGTGAAACAGGACTCCGACGCGATACGACAGATCGGGACGCTCGAAGCCGTAGCGCAGGATCGATCGAGGCAGACACTCCAGCGAGCGCGTGCAGTGATCCCACGGCAGATCCGGGCTGCCCAGCACCACCGACACGAGCCGTCCTTCCAGGTGCAGCGCGCGCAGCAGCGCAAGCGCCGTCAGGCTCACCAGCATCGTCAGCGCCAGCAGCCGCAGCGGACGCACATGACGGCGAAGCAGACTGAGTCCAAACGTCGCAACGGACAGCAGCGCCGACAGCTTGATAAGCAGTCCCAGCGCCAGAGGAATCAGCACAATGAAGCGCTGTTTCAGACGGGAAACGTACAGTCGAGCAGCCAGCGCGGACAGCAGCATCAGCCAGACATCGTTGTGCGCGGACAGCGTGCCTTCCAAAAGCGAAAGTGGACACAGTCCAACCAAGACCAGACCGTACGCAGCGGGCTGCTTGAGCCGTTGCGCAGTGTCCGCGGCCAGCACGGCACTCAGCAGCACGGCTACCAGCGACGAGAGCTGATACAGCGTGAGCTTGCCCGCAAGCGACTGCGTGGGAATCGATTCGATCAGCCAGGTCAGCGCGTGAAAGCCCGCTTGATACGCCGACGTTCCGTGCTGCCAGTGCGACGGAAGCAGCTTCAGCAGCGCGTCGTGTGGACCCAGCACATCGAGCAGGGGACGATCCAGCGAGCCGCCCGGCGCGTGCAGCACCTTGCCAATCGCCAGATAGAACAGCGGATCGTCGGACAGAAACGGCGGAGACAGCAGCAGCGCACCGTGAAACAGCACACAGATGCCAAGCGCTCGACGCGGGGACAGCGCTTCTTTCTGCGCCAGCTGGAGCAGTCGCTGCCACGACACAAACAGCAGCCCAGCGCAGAGCAAGTACAGCGCGCACAGCAGCAATCGCTGCGTCGCGGGCGGCCAGCTTTCACAGCGGACCAGATCGATGCGAAAGTGCTGGGAGACGGGAATCAGCAGCAGAACACCCAGCGCTCCGAGTCCGATAGACGGCCACGGCGACGGATGAGCTTCGGCTGGGGCGAGGTGTGACGGCTGCACGCGCGCTACAAGCTAGGTCAGAAGCGGATTGGGGCGGCCTTCGTCGAGGATCGTGCCGCGCGGAATCTGAAGTCCGGCACACAAGGCTTGCGTCGGCATCCGCTTGCGTCCGGGCAGCTGCGCCTCGGGAAACACCACCGTGCCTTGACCACAGGCAACGTGCAGTCCGTCGCGATCGACGCCGAGCACTTCCCCGGGCCGACCCTGTCCCGACGACACCTTGGGCAGAAACAGCTTGAGCGGCACCGCGTCTGGACCCGCGAGCCCCGGCGGCAGCAGCGTGTAGCCTCCCGGCCAGGGATCGACGCCTCGCAGGTGTCCGCAGACCAGCTTGGCCGACCGTGTAAAGTCCGCGCGTCCGTGTTCCTTATCGAGCAGCGGTGCCAGCGTCGCCAGCGCATTGTCTTGCGGAATCGGCGTCGGAATGTGACCTTGCGCCAGCGCGGAAACGGCCTCGCTCAGCAGCTGCGCACCAAGCTGACTCAGCGTTTCGTGCAGCGTGCCGGCGGTATCGTCCGGGGTGATCGGAATCTCCAGCGTGCGCAGCATCGGCCCGGTGTCGAGTCCCGCATCCATCTGCATCAGCGTCACGCCGGTTCGATCTTCACCGCGCATCAGCGCCCACTGAATCGGTCCGGCGCCTCGATAGCGCGGCAAGATCGAGCCGTGCACATTCCAGCAGCCGTACTTCGGAATCGCGAGCAGCTCAGGCGGCAGGATCTTTCCGTACGCGACGACCACAATCAGCTCGGGCTTGAGCGTCTTCAGCTCTTCGACGAAGGTTGACTTCGACGGTCGCAGAAACTGCGGCTGAAGCACCGGCAGTCCGAGCGACTCGGCATAGACCTTCACCGCGGGCGCAGTCTGCTTTTGGCCTCGACCGGCGGGCTTGTCTGGCTGACAGACCACCGCGATGACTTCGCTGTGTTTGTGCAGCGCAGCCAAGCATGGCACGGCGAACTCGGGCGAGCCCATGAACACGGTACGCACGATCCGACTCCTGACGGGTGAAATGGAGAGCTAGAGCGAGGCTTTGCGACGGAGCGCGAGCAGATACAGCTCGATCGACTCTTTGCGAGAGCTATCGGGCTTGACCACGCGAACTTCTGAAAACCCAGCTTGCAGACGGGCACGTAGCCGCTGAAAGTCCGGACCTTGGAACAGCTTGCCCAGAAAGAGACCCCCTGGAACAAGCAGCTCTTCGGCCAGCTCGACGGCACGCTCGAACAGACCTTCGCTGCGCGCTTGATCGACGTGACGAATCCCGGTGGTATCGGGTGCCATGTCGGACAGCACTACATCGAAGCCAGATAGCTCGCCCCGAAGCTCGGCACCTGTGATGGCAAAGACATCTCCCACCACGATGCGCGAGTTCTTGATGGTGACAGCAAGCGGCTGGCGGTCGATTCCCACCAGCGCTCCCTTGGAAGACACCTTCTGACCGGCGTATTGCAGCCACGAGCCGGGACGACAGCCAAGATCCAGCACGCGCTGACCCGGCTGAAACAGCGAATAGCGCTCGTCGATCTCTTGCAGCTTGTAGACCGCACGAGCGGCGAAGTTTTCGCGCTGTGCTTTCTTGAAGAAGGCGTCGTGACGCCCTCTGCGGTCTGAAAGTATGCCTGCTGATCCCATCGACGAGCTCTACTCGAGTTACTTCTTCTTGGCGCCCGCAGCGGCCTTCTTGACACCAGCGGCGCGCTTCTTCTGATCCTGCTCGGCCTCGGTCAGGCGGACTGCGCCCAGACGCTTGGTCGCATTGCGGACCACGACGAAGCCATTGTTGCCACCGGGAACCGAGCCCCGGAGCAGCAGCACGCCTTCTTCGTCACGAACCTCGATGAGGGCGACGTTTTCGACGGTGACGCGATCATCGCCCATGTGGCCGGTCATGCGCTTGCCCTTGTGGACGCGGCCTGGGGTCAGACGACAACCGATCGAACCACCGTGACGGAAGAACTCGTGGCTACCGTGGCTGTCGACCGAGGCTGCCATGTGGTGACGCTTGATAACGCCCTGGTAGCCTTTGCCCTTGCTCTGACCGACGACATCCACGAAGGTGAGCGGCTTGAAGATCGCCGACGGAGCAATCGTCTTGCCCACTTCGAGCGACTCCACTTGCTTCGGATCGAGACGGAACTCGCGAACGTAGCGAACCGGCTTGACGTTCAGCTTGGAAAACAGACCCAGCTCCGGCTTCGTGCACAGGCGCAGCGGCTTTTCACCGTAGCCAACCTGAACGGCCGAGTAGCCGTCTTTTTCGATGGTGCGCTTGCCGAGGACCACGCAGTTTCCAACGTGAACCACGGTGATGCCAATGCGGTCACCTTGCGGGGTGAACATCTGAGTCATTCCGAGCTTTTTGCCGAGGAGGCCAGTACGATTCGCGGGCATGTTTCGTTTCTTTCCTGCGTATTGAAAGGAAGAACCCAGCGCACCGGACGCAGTTTCCATGTTGGTGGAGGCTGGGTAGCTGCTCGTGCAGCCGTTTGAGAGCCCAAATAGCTACCGCGACTCAGCTTTTTCTGTCAAGCCGTCGTTTCTCCGGCGTGATGTTTGGGCAGTCAGACGGAACGCCGAGCACCCAAGTGAAACATATATGTTTCATGTTGCAACTTGATGCAGGATGGTGCGGATGCGGACCGCGCTTGGTTCGGCGTCTGCGCTGTGGCGTTGTCTGCTTCGCTTGCCAGCTCTGGCACCGGGCTTGCTGTAATGGCCAATCAAGCGGCGGCGGTCGCAGGAAGGAATGCGGACATGTTGGAACTTGCTGCGGTGCTGGCTCTGCTCATCGGCGTGCTGCTGGGAATGCTCGGTGGTGGCGGGTCGGTGTTGCTTGTTCCGGTGCTGCTTTATGTGCTGAAGCTGGCGCCGAAGGATGCGCTGGCGACTTCTCAGCTGGTGATGGCCGCAACGACGCTGGTGGCGATGCTGCTGCATGCGCGAGCGGGTCGAGTCGTGTTCGGAACCGGCGTAATCTTCGGTCTGAGCGGCATGCTCGGTTCGTATCTGGGCGGGCGGATTGCGCACCACATTCCAGCAAAGCTCCTGCTCGCGGGCTTTATTGTCCTGATGCTGGCGAGCGCGGTGCAGATGCTGCGGGCCAAGCGCACTGCGGAAGGGGAATCGGGGTCGGACGATGCGGCGGCTGCTCACACCGCGTCGTGGTCGATGGGTCTGACGATTGGCTTCCCCACCGGACTGATTGCCGGAATGCTGGGCGCAGGCGGCGGCTTTCTGGTGGTTCCCGCGCTGACGCTGTTTGGTGGTCTTCCGATGCCGCAAGCGGTGGGAACGTCGCTGCTCGTGATTGCGATGCAGTCGTTTGCGGGATCGATGGGATATCTGGGGCACGCGACGGTGGACGTGAAGCTGGTGACGGTCCTGGCGGTGTCGATGAGCGCGAGCAGCTTGGTCGGGAGCGTCTTGTCGCAGAAAGTCCCGGCGCTGCTCTTGCGACGGCTGTTTGCGCTGCTGCTCCTATCGGTGGCGACGCTGATGCTGCTGCGCACGTTCATCCTGTAGCGACACAACGAGCCGGGCGAGATGGCTCCATGAGAGCCGCGCTACGAATCGATACACAGACAGCGCTGCGACGCGATACAGATCCGAAATCGCAGCCAAGAAAAAGAGGAGCTGACTATGCATCATTTTACGCCCATTTCAGCCTTGATCGGCGGCTTGCTGATCGGGGTGGCCGCGGCGCTGATGCTGCTACTAAAAGGTCGCATTGCGGGCATCAGCGGCATTCTGGGAGGTCTACTTCATCCGTCGGCAGGGGACGCTTCGTGGCGGGTTCTGTTCCTGGTGGGAATGCTGAGCGCGCCGCTCGCCTACCTGCTATGGACCGGACACCTTCCACAGGTGAATGCGACGACATCGTATCGAACGCTGGTCATCGCAGGACTGCTGGTTGGCTTTGGGACACGGCTTGGGAGCGGCTGCACAAGTGGTCACGGAGTCTGCGGTCTGGCCCGTCGCTCACCTCGATCGATCGGAGCCACTGTGACGTTTATGATCATGGGCGCAGTCACTGTGTTTGTGATGCGTCACCTACTGGGAGTGTCGCCATGAATCGGATGCGGAGTCTCACTTCTTTCTTGCTGGGCGCGCTGTTCGGAATCGGGCTGATCGTGTCGGGAATGATCCATCCGCAGAAGGTGCAGGACTTTCTGGACGTCTCGGGACAGTGGGATGCGAGCCTGGCCTTGGTGATGGGCGGTGCGCTGCTGGTGACTGCGCTGACATTTCCGCTGATTGTGAAGCGCCGCGAGCCGCTGCTTGCAACCAAGTTTCATTTACCAACCGCCAAAGAGATCGATGCCAAGCTGATTGTGGGGGCCGCGCTGTTTGGCATTGGCTGGGGACTTGGTGGCTTCTGTCCGGGACCTGCAATTGTTGGACTGCTCAGTGGATCAACCGCTCCGATTGTGTTTGTCGCAGCGATGATCGTGGGCATGGTGCTTCAGCGCGTCTATCACGACATGCGCAACCCGACTTCCTAAGCAAGACAGACTCGCTCTTCCTGCTTCGGGTTCGCGGATTCCCTGCTTGATTCCTTTCCTAAGCCGGGGCATGTTTCCCGGTTTCCCTTCCTCACTCCTTCGCTGAATTAAAAAAAAAAA
>CALMML010000395.1 GCA_937868485.1 uncultured Myxococcales bacterium
CGGCTGTCCCTTGTCCCTGTCCGTTGCCATGGCCAGCCGACGTATCACCGGCGACCGAGCAGAGCAAGCGCCCCCGCGCCCCTCACGCGCCCGTCGTTAGTAGCGAACCACGAAGCCGCCTCGGTATTCCTTGTAGCTGCCGGCGGTGGTCACGCCCTTGACCGTGCCGTAAAAGCGCGCGCAGGAGCCCAGGACTTCTCCCGACACGGGCAGCATGACGCCGCTGAACTTGTCCCGGCCCTCGAAGCGCAGGCAGTTGGCGCCTTCGGCGATCTCGGTGTCGCAGTAGTTGCTACAGTCCCAGGCGCTGCCCTTCTGCCCGCAGTCCATGCCCAGGTTGTAGAGCGGCGTGCCATAGGCCGAGCCTGCACGGTTATCGACCACCGCCGGGATGATGCCTGCGCCCGTGACCTTCAGATACAGCTTGCCGCTGCCGCTTGGACCCCAGCTTGGCGACGCCGGTCCCCAGCTGCCACAGCCCGTGAAGGTGGTGCAGGATCGCTGCTCGTACTTCATGGTGTAGGTCGCCAAGACGACGTTGTTTGCGCCCATCGGGAACTTGCTAGAAAACACCAGCGCCGGTCCCGTGCAGCTGGTCGGATCGTGCGGATCGTTTGGCGGCGCCAGGTCGGGCATCGCCAGGTCCGGTGTCGCCAGATCCAAGGCCGCCAGATCCACGCTGCCTGATCCCGCCAGATCCACGCCGCCATCGGCTCCGAGCGGCCCCACAAACGCCCCGCCATCCAGCGATTCAACCGGCGGACAGCCCGCCCACAGACCCAAACCCGCGCACAGCAGCACACCCGAAACGACAGCGTGTTTTCGCATCATGGTGTGTGGTTTTGAACCATTCCTTTGCCGAAGGCAAGTGTGCCACCGCGCGTGCGCAGTCGGCTACGATGGGTCCATGAACGCCATCCTGTACCGAAGATACGGTAGCCCCGACGTCCTAGCGTCCGCCGACATTCCGAAGCCCACGCCCGGTCCTGGCCAGATCCTGATTGCGGTGCGGGCCTCCAGCGTCAACCCCATCGACTGGAAGCTCGCGAGCGGCAAGCTCCGCTTCCTCATGCCGCTCAAGCTGCCCCAGGTTCCCGGCTTCGATGTCGCGGGCGAAGTCGTCGAAGTCGGCGCGGGCGTCACCGGCTTTCCGATCGGCGCGCGCGTTCATGCTCGACTCGACAAAGGCATCGGAGCCGCCTCCGCTGCGTTTTCCCTGGCCAGTCCCGATGTCACCACCGTCATGCCCGACTCGATGGACTTTGCCACCGCAGCCGGACTGCCGCTCGCCGGAATGACCGCGCTGCAAGGTCTGCGCAATCACGGCGGACTGTCCCTGTCAGGATCTACAAAGCGCGTCCTTGTCATCGGTGCCTCAGGAGGCGTCGGACACCTGGCCGTCCAGATTGCCCGCGCCGCCGGAGCCACCGTGATCGGCATCTGCAGTGGTCGCAACCGCGCGATGGTCGAAAGCCTGGGCGCAAACGAAGTCATCGACTACCAGCAGCCCGATCCGTATCGCAGCCTGGCCCCCTGCGACATCATCTTGGACTGCGTGGGCAGCGCCTACCAAGACTGGACCCCCTTTCTCACGCCGAGCGGCGCCTTTGTCTCGGCCCTGCCCGGTCCTGCCCTCATCCTGCGCGGACTGCTCAACGCGGTCAGTCGTCACAAGGTCCACGCCGTGATGCTCAAGTCCAATGCGCCCGATCTGCGCATCTTGGACGAGCTGGCTGCCGCCGGAAAGCTGCGCGTCGTCATCGATCAGCGCTTCCCGCTCGAACAGCTACAGGCCGCGTGGCAGCGATCCATCTCGGGTCGCGCCGTGGGCAAGATCATCATCACCGTCGGCCCGCAAGCCACCTAAGCACGACGCCGAAGCCTTCTGTGAACATGAGCCACTTGTTTGAAACAGAAGCCTTCCTGGCGGTGGTCGAAGAAGGAAGCTTCACGGCGGCGGCGCAGCGACTCGGCGTGACCAAGTCCTATGCCAGCAAGCTGGTGGTGCGGCTCGAAGATCGGCTCGGGGTGCGGCTGCTTCAGCGAACGACGCGCCAGCTGACGATGACCGAAGCCGGGCGTGCCTACTTCGAGCGCTGTAGCGAGGCCATGCGCGCGTTTCATGAAGCCGAGGCAGAAGCCACCGAGCTGCAGACCTCGCCCCAAGGACGACTGCGCATCAACCTGCCGACCGCCTTTGCCGTGGGCTACTTGGCCGCGCCGCTCGCCGCGTTCAAGTCGAGCCATCCCAGCCTGACCGTGGAAGCCGTGCTGGCCGACCGCAAGGTCGATCTGCTGGCGGAAGGCTTTGATCTAGCCGTTCGCATCGGTGAGCTGCCCGATAGCTCGCTCATTGCCCGCAAGCTGACCAGCGTCCACCGCGCCATCTACGCAAGCCCACGCTACCTGGCACAGCGCGGCACCCCGCAGACGCCCGAAGAGCTGACCCAGCACGACTGTCTGCTCTACGCCTATCACGCTGTCCCGACGATGTGGCGGCTCAACGGGCCCGATCGAGACGTCGGCATCGAGGTGTCCGGCAAGCTCGTCTGCAACCATGCCGAGATGCTGGTCGAAGCCGCGTGTCAGGGTCTGGGACTCGTCTTCTGTCCGCTCTTTTTGACCGCCCCGAGCCTGCGCCAAGGACGACTCCAGCGCGTGCTGCCCGACTGGTGCTTTCCGCTGTCCATTTCCGCCGTCTATCCCCATGCACGACATGTCCCGGCCAAGGTCCGGCTGCTCGTCGACTTTCTGATCGCGCACTTTGAGAAGCCCCCGTGGGCGGACTGCCTGTAGCCAGCGTCCGTTTCTGCTGGCGGCTGCCCGCTTGGGCCCCTCGCACCCTCCGCAGCGGCACTGTGTCCCCCCAGGCAACGGTGCTTGTCCACTGGGTCGGCTAATCAGCGGCTCCCCCGCTCGCTATCGTTCTTGGCAGAGACGCGACACCCGACGGTGTCCACGCTTCCTTCCAAGAAAGGCACGACCCATGAACAAGACCACCGCCTCTGCGCTTCTCTTTGCCGGACTTGCCCTGACCGGCTGCGGCCCCACCACCGAGCCCCAGACCTTTGACGCGTGTACCGCCGCCCCGGTCATCACCGCGTCCAATCCCAAGTACGTCTGGACCCCGAACGCGATTGTGCTCACCTCGCAGCGGCTGGCCGATCGGGTCTACGCCGTCTACGACCGCAACGCCCCCACGCAGTCCGGGGCCGGGATTCCTTCTGCCACGAGCGGCGGCTTTGTCGTCGGCGACAACGGCGTCCTACTCGTCGAAAGCATGATCAACCGGCAGCTCTTCTGTCAGATGATTGCGCTGGTCCGCGCCCAGACCGACAAGCCGATTACGCACGTCATCAACACCAGCAGCCACGGCGATCACAGCTTCGGCAACACCTTCCTCCCCAAAGGAGTGCATGTCGTTCAGCATCAGCGCACGGCGGAATACATCGCAGCGCACTTCGCAGAAGACGTGGCGTTTATGAAGATGAACTTCGGGGCGGACCAGGGCCTCGATGAAGTCCGCGCGGTGGCAGCCGATACGCTGGTCAGCGACACCACGCCGTACAACGTGGACCTTGGCGGCATTCAGGTCGAAGCGCGCTACTACGGCTTTGCACAGACTGGCGGAGATCTGTTTGTCCATGTGCCAAGTGCCAAGGTGCTGTGGACCGGAAATCCACTGGTGGCAGCCAAGCCGGCGGTTCCCTGGCTGCTCGCTGGACACGGAAAGGAAGTGGCCACCACGCTCGCGCAGGTTCGGCTGGCGCTGCCCGCAGACACCATCGTGGTGCCCGGCCATGATCACCCGATCAGCCCCGATGGCATCGACTTCTCTGTGAACTACCTAAACGCCATGCTGGGAGAAGTCAGCACCTCGATCAGCAAAGGACTCACGGTGGACCAGACGGTCGCCGCCGTTACCATGCCGTCCTATCAGGGCTACGCGATCTGGGACTGGGTTCACAAAGTGGTCAACGTCCCGACGACCTATGCAGAGCTGAAGAAGTAGC
>CALMML010000396.1 GCA_937868485.1 uncultured Myxococcales bacterium
GAAGCGAAGCCGGTTATTGAAGCGAAGCCGGTTATTGAAGCGAAGCCGGTTATTGAAGCGAAGCCGGTTATTGAAGCGAAGCCGGTTGCGGAAGCGAAGCCGGTGGCTGCGAAAGTGGCGCCGGTGGCGACCAAAGAAGTCCCGGTGGCGAAGGCGCAGCCGGTGGTGACAAAGGCGCAGCCGGTGGTGGCTGCAAAGCCGGCTCCTGTGGCTGCAGCCAAGCCTGCGGTGAAGGTGATCGAAACGGCTCCGCTGTTTGAAGGCACGGACGACGAAGACTTGGGCGAGACGCCGTCGCAGTTCTTCCGTCTGCTCGATGCGAAGGTGGCGGAAAAGCCAGCACCGGCGGTCCCGACTGCGAAGGCCGCGAAGGTGGTGGAAACGGCCCCGATGTTTGAGGGTCCAGCCGACGACGACCTGGGCGAAAGTCCGTCTCAGTTTTTCCGACTGCTCGATTCCAAGCTGCCCTTTGGCAAGTAGTTCCGTTCGTCCGTTCGTTCGTTCGTCCTTTCTTCCTTCCTGAATCGTCACCGGGTGTTCGTACGTCGGGCGTGGGCCTGCTTGGCTCCTGACTGTCGGGTGCTGGGCGGGATGTTTCCCATCGGGCGCTTGCCGGTCGGGCGTCTGCCTGAGTGAGCGTGCGAAAAGATCAGGTGTTCACCTGCGCGAAATGACCAAAGAGATCAGGTGTTCACCTGCATGATCGGGCGCTTGGCTCGGGTGTTTACCGGATATGCGGTCTTGCGAAGCTCTGTAAAAATGTGCCGATCTATGCTGGTTTGTCGTCGGAAAAGCGCGACCTGGGCGGTGGCGTTGCCTCTCTTGTGGGCGACGAGCGCTGTTGCCGATGGCGATTCACTGGTGGTTCGCGCTGGTCGAGACGATGGGCTACCCGACGAGCGTGCTCACAGCACGGTGGGCCGCAGTGAGCTGGAGCGAAGACAGCCGCGATCGGCACCGGATGCGCTGCGCTACGAGAGCGGTGTGTTTGTGCAGCAGACGGCGCACGGTCAGGGCTCAGCGTTTTTGCGCGGACTGACGGGACAGCAGACGCTGCTGTTGTTCGATGGGATTCGCGTCAACAACTCGACGTATCGACAGGGACCGAATCAGTACTTTTTTACGATCGACTCGCGGACGATTGACACGATCGAGGTGCTGCGCGGTGGTGGATCGACGCGCTATGGATCGGACGCGCTCGGTGGGGTGATTGCGGCGTATCCGATCGATCCACTGTTTGCGGACGGAGAGCTGCTGTTTCGGCCTCAGGTTCAGCTGCGATCGACATCGGCGGATGACGAGCTGGGCGGGCGCGTGCAGGCTCATCTGTCGGGTCCGATCAAAGGCGGCCAGCTTGGCTTTGTGGGCGGTGTCGGCTATCGCGATGTCGGGCTGCTCAAGAGCGGTGGTCGGGTCGAAAATCCGAATCCGAACACGCCGCTGGGACGCTATCCGCTGGTTCCTGCGTACGCAAAAGATGGGGTGACGCAGCTTGGCACCGGCTTCAAAGAGCTGACGGCGGATGGTCGCTTGGTGCTGCGCATCGGAGAGCTTCAGCGCCTGGTGCTGGCGACGTATCACTACTTGCAGTTTGATGTGCCGCGTACGGATCAGTGTCCGCCTCCGTATGCGCCGATGGGAACGTGTCTGACGTACGAGCAGCAGTTTCGACATCTGGTGTATCTGACGTACGAAGGAAAGCTGGGTACGTTTCTGTGGCCGCTGCGGGTGAGCGTGTCGTTGCAAGTGCAGCACGAAAAACAGCGGATGGATGATCCATCGGTGCTGGTCGTTCGGCGCGGGACCGACGATGTGATGACGCTGGGACTGCTCGCGGTGGGACAGACCAGGCCGCTTGCGCTGGGACAAAAGACGCAGCTTCAGCTTCGCTACGGATTCGATCAGTACATGGACTGGCTCTCGTCGGATGCGTCGCGGACGTTTACGGACTTGGATCAGACCGCAGCGCTCAGTCGCGGTCAGTACATCAATGGCTCGTCGTATCTGACCGGCGGACTGTATGTGGACGGCGTGCTGAGTCTGCCGCGTCGCTTCGATCTCTACGGTGGTGTGCGCTGGTCGTATGTTGCGGCGCGTGCGGATGCGGAGCCTCTGTCAGGAAGTCAGGCGGTCGCGCAGAACTTTTATCCGCTGGTTGGGAACGTCGGTCTGTCGTGGAAGCCTGCATCGATCCTGACGCTGCGCTTCAATGCGGATCACTCCTTTCGGGCGGCGAATCTCAATGATCTGACGGCGCGACAGCAGACGGGACCGGGCTTTCAGTTTGAAAATGCAGAGCTGCGACCAGAGCGTGCGACGACGTTTGAGCTGGGTGCGATCCTCGAACACTCGATTGTGTCGGCGCAGCTGTGGGGGTTTGAAACGCTGCTGCAAGACGCGGTGCTGAAGGTATCGAAGACCGATGCAGAGTGTCCTCCTTCCACGCCAGAGTGTGTGGGCGCGTGGACTCGGTTTCAGCTTCAGAATGCGCCAGCTCTGTCGGAAATTCGCGGCGTAGAAGCGATGCTGCGACTCCGTTTGCCGTACGGACTGCGGGTGCGCGGAACGCTGGCATATACGTGGGGAGAAGGTCCGCGCGTCGGAATCTTGGGATACGGAACGAGCGGTGTGGTGATCACAGACAGAGTTCCCCTTTCGAGGGTTCCTCCGCTTCATGGCTCTGCGGAAGCGATCTGGCAACACCCAACCTTTGAGCTGTCTGCGGGAATGCGCTGGGCGACGACGCAAGATCGGTTGGCGATCGCGGACTATGCCGATGCGCGGATTCCCAAGTACGGAACGCCGGGCTTTGTGGTGGTGGATCTGCGCAGCAGCGTGCGACTGCATGAACGGCTGCAGCTTCTTGGCGTCCTAGAAAACGTCGGAAACGCTGCGTATCGCTATCACGGATCGAGTGTGAACGGTCCGGGACGCGGCTTCATTTTGTCTCTGAAAGTCGACTGATCCACAGGGATGAATCGACAGTCTGCAACTAGAACAGGCGATGAACGATAGAAGGAACATACGCTCATGATGAAAAAGACGCTGGCTGGATTGGGGCTCTGTCTG
>CALMML010000397.1 GCA_937868485.1 uncultured Myxococcales bacterium
CGTCAGGGACCAGCTTGCCTCCATCGGGGACCAGCTTGCCTCCGTCGGCAACCAGCTTGCCGCCCGGTCCGGCTGTGCCTGCAGCTCCAGCCGCTGCTGCGAAGCCGCCCGTCGATGCGCTGTCTGAAGAGCTGACGATTCCGGCCTCTGTCACGTCGGACCCAGCAAAGAGCGCTCCCAAGCCTGCTTCACCACCCACGCCGCCAGCGGTTCCGGTTGTGGTGCCCAGCTTGTCGGATGGACCCACATCGCCCCATGCGCGTGACCGCAATGACAGCATTGGCTTTGCGCAGACGATGGCTCCGCCGGTCATCAAGGCCGGTGCAGCGGGCGATTCAGCGGACAAGCAGTCAGCCATCGAGATCTCGGCGGAATACACCCAGAGTGGACAAGCGGAGACCGGTGCGAGCGGATCGGTCGGTGGTGGAACGGCTGCCACGTCGGCAGAGCCTGGTGTGCCCGGTCAGGTTGCGCTCAAAGCCGGTCAGCTCGTCGGAAACTATCGCGTAAACTCGAAGATCGGCCAAGGCGGAATGGGCTCGGTCTATGCCGCCGTTCACAAGCAGATTGGTCGACGCGCAGCCATCAAGATCCTGCACGGTCCGCTCGCTGCTACGTCGGACTATGCGGCGCGCTTTTTGAACGAAGCGCGGGCTGTCAACATGCTGCGGCATCCGGGCCTGGTCGAGGTGTTCGACTTCGGTCAGCTTCCCGACGGCACGCTCTACATCATTATGGAGTTTCTGGAAGGCGAGTCGCTGCGCGGACTGCTCCGTCGGCAAGGCACGCTGCCAGAAGAGGACGCCAAAGAGCTGGCGCTCCAGATGGGACAAGCGCTGCTCGCCGCCCACAACAAGGGAATTGTCCATAGAGATTTAAAACCCGAAAACGTGATGCTCGTCCCGGACCCGGTCAATCCCGACGACAAGCGCATCAAGGTGCTCGACTTCGGGATTGCCAAGGTGGCGACGTCGCTCGCGCCGGACCCAGAGTCACCGGACTTCGAGACGCAAGTCGGCACGACGATGGGCACGCCGAAGTACATGGCGCCCGAGCAGTACGGCGGTGCGGCCAAGGTCGATGGCAAGGCGGATGTGTTCGCGCTCGGCGTCATGCTCTACGAGATGCTGGCCGGGATTCCGCCGTTCCCGAAGACATCGCTGATGGCGTTTGCCAAGCCGCCGCGTCCCCTGCGAGAGGTGGCTCCGACTGTTACGCCGAAGCTAGCGGACTACATCCACCTGATGCTGTCACCGAAATCGGAACAGCGTCCGACGATGGCCGACGTGGTCAAAGAGCTTCAGCCTCCACCGATTGCAACGGCCCAGGTCGCGGTCGTGCATCCGCCCAAGCGCAGCGGTTGGGGCTGGGTGGTCGGTGTGCTGCTGTTTGTCGGGGCCGCAGCGGCGAGCGTCGTTTATTACGAAGAACACCTGCGGCCTCGCGCGATGCCAGAGCTGGTGATTGATCAGAACGACCTGGCCATTGACGTGAACGCGGCGCGGGCGCGGGCGCTGTCGGTGCTGTACGTCGGGCTGAAGGCAACCGATGCCGGGCTGCGAGCGCAGTCGGTGCGCGCCCTGGGCCAAAGTCGCGACAGCGCGCAGTGGACGAGCATCGTGTCGCTGCTCAAAGATCCCGAGCCGCTGGTTCAAGTCGAGGCTGTATCGGCACTGGGAACGCTCGGTTCACTTGAAGCGCAGCCCGCACTGCTTCAGCTTCTCGATGCCAATCCGTCGATCGGTCTGAAGGCTGCGATCGCGGGATCGCTGGCGAAGCTGCAAAGCCAGCGCGGAAAAGCGGTGCTGCGAGAGCTGATGCAGAGCACCGATGAGCGAATCCGTCTGCGCGCGGCGCTGCTGCTTATCGAAAGCGGCAGCGAAGCGGTGGCCGCCAAGCCGGTGCTGCGGGAAGCGATTGAAAAGCCGGGACTTCCCGATGACGTGCAAGTGCGCGTGCTGTCGCGGCTGGCGCAGACCGGAGACGCTCAAGCAACGGCTCGGCTGCGTGAGTCGCTGGCCGGTGATGAGTTCAGCATGCGACGTGTCTCGGCTGCGGCGGGCCTGGCGCGAATGGGGGATCCGGGCGGCAAAGAGCTGCTTCGGCAAGCGGTGAACAAAGAAGGTCCGACACAGCTGCTGGCGGCACTCATCTTGGCGACGGTCGGTGACTCGACGGGCTTTGCGCGGATGGTGCAAGTGGCAACGGCTCCGTCGTATCCGGAAGCGTCGCGGCTGGTGGCGATTGACGGTCTGGCAGCCTGCGGTCGTCGGCAAGGCGCACAGCTTCTGCTGAAGGTCCTGGATGAACCCAAGGCGTCGCAGCAGCTTCGGCAAGGTGCAGCCGGTGCGATCGTTCAGATTGCAGGCGGTGA
This sequence comes from uncultured Myxococcales bacterium, assembly GCA_937868485.1. Classification (GTDB taxonomy): domain Bacteria; phylum Myxococcota_A; class Polyangia; order Palsa-1104; family JAEUJZ01; genus JAEUKA01. The sequence continues at coordinate 2,375 of CALMML010000397.1, forward strand.
CCCAGAGCAGATTGCCAAGCAGAGCCTTGGCTGGGCGCAGGCAGCGCTCGGTCACGATGACTGGTTGGTGCGTGAGTCGGCGACGGTGATGCTCGGAGATCTGGATAGCGCGGACGCCGTCCCGCTGCTTAGCAAGGCGCTGAGCGATCCCCAGCAGGCGGTGCGCAAAGGCGCTGCGGCGGCACTGGGTCGCAAGCGGGTTCGGTCGGCCCTGTTGGCGCTGCGTACAGCGCTGGGCGATGCAGAGCCTGAAGTCCGTCGCGCCGGCATGATGAGCGTGTCGCGAGTGGCGGCACACCTGCAAAAGAAGGGTGCGCAAGCCCACGACGACGAGCTGGTGCTGCGGCTGCGTCAGCTGATGGAAACGGGCAACACCGAAGATCAGCTCACGGCGGCGGGAACCCTGCTTCAGCTCGGCGACCAGAGCCACCGCGACCGTCTGCGCGCGGGTCTTCAATCGCCTGATCCGCTGACGCGCAAGCTGGTGGTCGAGATGCTGCCGCTCGGAGATGATTTGCTGAGGATCGCGCTGTCGGATCAGGCGCTGTCTGTTCGGTTTGCGGCTTCGCGACGGCTGGTCGGTTTCAAGGTGCCCGAGATCTTGCCGGTTCTCCACGAGGTGCTGGCCGCAGGCGGTGTCGACAGCCTGATTGCGTACGAGCTGCTCAAGAAGTCGGGCGAAAAGGTGTCGCCGCCGGCGTCGTTTAGTGAGCTGCTCAGCCGAGGCGACGTGCCGACCAGCTTGGCGGTGCTCGACATCATTGCGGACCTGCCGCTGCCCGAAGCGCTGCCGCTGCTCCAGAAGGCGCGGCTCGACTCTTCGGCGGAAGTCCGTCGGCGCGTTGGGGAAGTGATCTACGACTTCTATAAGGCCAGTCCGAGCGAGCCGCTGCTGATGCTGATGCTCGGTCTTCTGGCGGATCCTGACATGTCAGTTCGTACGCTGATGTCATCGCTGCTGTCGCAGAGCCGCGAAGCCCAAGAGGAATCGGTGGCAGATATGGCGCAGCCGAGCGAGGACGGCTCGGTGCGAGATGGCGGCGCGGTGCAGACGGGCCTGCTTCGCATCGAAGGCGAAGAAAAGATCCGCTACCAGGTCGATGAGCAAGCGACGCAGAGCATTGTGATCGGTCAGGCTCCGCTCGGGCTTTCGGCGGGCAAGCACAAGGTGCGTTACTCGGGCGGGCTGCTCGAAGTCGAGATCTTGCCGGGCAACGTGACGACGCTGAAGCTGCCGATCTCGCTGGGCGAGCAGCTGATTTACGACGCAGCCGATGCGCTGTCCCGCAAAGAGACGGCGGCGGCGCAGAAGCTGCTCGATCGTGCGCGGGCGCTGCACACTCGAGGCAAGCTGTCGCGGGCCGCCTTTGCCGAGCTGACCTATCAGCAGGCGCGCATTCATGAAGAGTCAGCCAACTACTTGGAAGCGATGACGGAGTACGAGTCGCTGGGCAAGCTTTCCGATCGCAAGCCAGAGCACTCGACCGCTGCGATGGGCGCTTCTTCGCGCCTTCAGCCGTACCTGGGTCGGCTCATCATCAGCAAAGACGTGGATGGTCTGTGCACAACGGTGACGCAGTGGGTTCGTCCTGGCGAACACTGGGTCGACCAGAACCGACAAGTGCGGGTCCGCGCTGGCGGCCAAGCACGCGTCGAGCTGTGCACAAACGGGCGATCCGAGCCGTAGCTTGCCCGCATCGCACCATGCAGATCAAACGAGGACAAACGACGATGTGGCGCTTTTTGGCCTGGTTCGCAGTGCTGTGTTACTCCCAGCTCGCTTGGGCGGACCTGCCCGCGCTGCGTGGTCTGATTGGCGATCACAAGCAGTCTGCTTTGATCGAACAAGGTCGTCAGGCGCTGCAGCGAAACGATCCAGCAACGGCAATCGCTGCGTTTGAAGATGCCTATCGCTACATGCCTCGACCGGGGCTTTTGTACCTGCTTGGGCGAGCGGCGCTCTTGGAACAGCGACAGCGGGCGGCGCTGGATCTGTACCGTCGCTACATTGAGCAGACGGGCGAAGATGTCGAGCCCGAGATCAAAGCCGAGCAGAGCCAGCTTCTGAGCAATCCGCCGCCGGTTGGGGCCGAGCTGCTGGTCGTTGGCGTAGCGGGCGGCTTTGTCACTGTGGATGGACGACTGGTGGGAGCGCTGCCGCTCGGAACCGCGATCCAGCTCGATCCAGGCTCGCACCAGATTGAGCTGACCAAAGACAACCGCAAAGTGTCATCGCAGGTGACGCTGGCTCCTCGGCGGACGGCAGAGATTCGTTTTACGCTCAAGCCGCCGCTGGCTGTGACGACGCTGACCCCGGCGGTGCTGCTGTTTGTGGAGCCAACATCGCTCGAACCGACGTTTGCGACCAACGTGCGCAAGCATGTCAGCGAAGCGGTGACGCTCCAGCGTGCGGTGATAGTTTCGCATGAGCAGCAAGCGATGCTGCTTTCGAGCGATCAAGACCTGTTTCGCTGTTTAGAGCAGGCTTCGTGTCAGGAACAGCTTGGGCAGAAGTCGCAGGCGCAGTACGTGCTGCGGCTGTCGTTTGAGCAGGGGGCGGCGGCGCTCAGCGTGCCAGAGCTTCAGATGCGAGCGGGCCAAAAGCCCGTGAAGGCCTATCGCTACTCGGCCACCGTGCTGGATGTCGAAGTCGGTGAGATTGCGGCAAGCTCGACCGATTCTTGCGTCGAGTCGCAGTGCAGCAAGCTGATGGGTCGGCTGTCGGACATGGTCCAAGACCTGCTACGGACGGCGGCGAACAAGCCACGCGGAACGCTTCACTTTGCTTCCGAGCCAGCCGGTGCAGACGTGATGGTGGACGGACACAAGGCGGCGACGACACCAGGCAAGCGCGATGCGTTCATTGGTCCACACGACATTTTGTTTCAAAAGCCTGGCTACTATCCGTATTCGCTGTCGGTGCTGGTCGAAGACAACAAAGAGCTTCCAGTCCACGGGCTGCTGTCGCCGATGCCGCTGGTGACGCCATCGCGGACGCGGTCGATCCTGAAGTGGACGACGCTCGGTGTTGGCCTGTTGGCGACGGCAGCGGGTGCAACGCTTCTGGGGCTCAACGGTCGTCCAATGGCGTGCTCGACGGATTCGACGATGACGTGTCCGTTTGATGGACGCGCGGGTGGGGCGGCCCTGCTGACGGTGGGAACGCTGTCGCTTGGTGGATCGCTGGCGCTGTTCATCTTGGATACCAAGCAAAGCAGTGGCTCTCAGGTAGTGGCTGCACCGGGAAGTGCGGGCCTGTCGGTGACCGGCTCGTTCTAGTCTTCCCAAAACACCCGCACCCGTGGTCAGCTTCCCTTCATGAACCGAAGCGTGCTGCGGATGCTGCGCGGCCTGGTGTGGCTGGTCGCGATCCTCTGTGCGTGGAAGCTGCGCTGGACGGTGGTTTCTGAATCGCAAGCCTCCGCAGGAGACGGGCTTCAGTACTTTCAGCTTACGCAGACCATCAAGCTGTTTCATCGCTTTGCCTACCTGCCGAGCTTGCCGCTGACGTTTACCCGGCTGCCGGGCTATCCGCTGTTTCTGGCGCTGATTCAGCCGGCTCGCATGGTCGGACTGGAAGAGCACCTCATCTGGGCGAGTCGCGCCAACGTGATGCTGGACTTGGCAACGGCGCTGCTGGTGGCGGCGATCGGCAGGCGACTGCGGATGGGACAGCTTGCGCAGCTTTTGGGCTTTGCTGCCGTGATCGTGTCGCCCCCGCTGTTCATGCTATCGACCCATGCGCTCAGTGAGCCGCTGGTGACCTGTCTGTTGACGCTCGCGGTGTATCTGGCGCTGTGGGCCAAAGACGCGCAGACCAGCGGAGCCAAAGACCACTTGGCCCTGCTGACGGGGTTTACGCTGGGTCTGGCGCAGCTTGTGCGGGTGGACTCGCTGCTGGTCATTCCTGCGGTGCTGCTGCTGCTGTGGCTGGCAGCTACGGGATCTCGCCAGCGCTTGCGATTGTGGGCGCTGTGCTTGGGGGTCTGTGCGGTGACGTTTGCGCCCTGGCCGCTGCGCAACCTGCGACTGTTTGGATCGCCGCACTTTGGGGGCTCACCGTGGATTGACCAAGACGGCTCACCGCTGCGACTGGGCATGATGCGCTGGTATCAGACCTGGGCCACTGGACGCACAGACGGGGAGGGCTTTGACCTGTTTCTCGTGGCTCGTCACGCGCCGCTGCCACCCACGCGGCCCAACGTCATCACCCCGCTGATGTACGACGACGCCGCCGAGCGGTCCGAGCTGGTTCAGATTTGTAGCCAGTACAGCCAAGAAGGTCTGTCCCCAGCGGTGGACAAGCGGTTCTATCGGCTGGCGCTGCGGCGGCTGGTACGTCATCCGTTTCGCGTGCTGGTGGTGCTGCCGATGCGTCGCTTGGTCACGCTCTGGTCGCCGATGCCGCCGTACGAGATGGGAATACGCTCCGCGCTGCTTCATCTTCCCGACGCGCGTGAGCGCTGGGACCGCTTTGGATCCATGCTGCTGCTTTTGTCACTGGCTGGGGCGTGCTTTGCGCTAAGCGAGCCTGGCAAGCGTCGCTGGGTGGCTGCCCTGTGGCTGGTTCCGGTGTTGCGCAGTGGTGCGTTTGTCTACCTGCATCCGATTCCGCTCCAGCGCTACTTTGTCGAGGCCCTGCCGATTGTGCTGCTGTTTTCCGGCTACGCCCTGGCCTGGCCGATTGCGCGACTGCAAGAGCTGCTTTCGGTGATGGTGCGCCGGTCCGACTGTAGCGAGCCGAGCTTGTAGGCTGTCCCGTGCTCGCGCTGTCAGTGCTCAGCCGTGCTTGCGCTGGCGGAATCGCTCAACGTAGCGCGTCAGGTGCATCTTGACGGTGCTTCCGTCTGCGATGTTGAGCTTTCGGGCCAGCGCCGAGTAGTTGATGCTCTTGCTGACTTCGTCGATGCTGCCCAAGTCGGTCGTCGTCGCAACGAACACAGGCTTTAGGTACTTTTCGACCAGCGTCTGTAGCTCGCCCCAGCTGGCGGCACTGTCCCCGTGGTCGGCCACAAAGGCAGCAATTGCAGACGACGCCATCTTTTCCCAGTCCACCGTGCGGTTGTCGGGCAGCTTGTCTAGCTGCCGAGGTCGTCGAAATCGTCCGCTGTCCCGAATGATGAGCGGCTGCTCGGGGACGCTCACGGCGGACTGACCGCGTCCTTCCCGCAGCGCCGCATCGACTTGGACGACATCGATTTCCCCGACTCGCTGCACGAGCGGCAAGCGGTCGACGAAGTTTTCCAGGTCGCGGAAGTTTCCCGGCAGCGGATCGAGCATCACACTGCGCAGTGCCGCCGGAGACAGTGCATCTGCGACGCGAAGTGTGGTGCCGCGAATCGTCTTGAGCTGCAAAAAGGCAAGAACATCCTCGGGCCGCTCGCGCAGCGGTGGCACCCGGATCACTGCCGACGACAGCCGATACCACAGGTCGTCGCGGAAGTGCTTCATCCGAAACTCTGGTTCATCCAGCCGCGCGTTGCTGGCACAGACCAGCTGCACATCGGCTCGACGTGGCTTCGGATCGCCGAGTCGCTGGTATTCCCCGCGCGTGTCCAAAAACCGCAGCAGCGCCTTTTGGACTTCCAGGCTCATCTCTCCCAGCTCGTCCAGAAACAGCGTGCCTTCGTGGCTGGCTTCGACCAGTCCTTGGACGTCTTGCACCGCCCCCGTAAACGAGCCGCGCCGGGCCCCAAACAGCTGCGCATAGAGCAGATCCCGTTCGAGCAGCGCACAGTTTAACGCCGCGAACGGACCTTTGCTGCGCGGTGAGTAGCGGTGATAGCAGCGCGCCAGCCACTCCTTGCCTGCGCCCGTGGGACCAAGCAGCACCGTGCGACGGCCTTGCTCTGCCGCCTCAGCCACTCGCCGGAGCACATCGCGCATGACCGGCGACGACACGATCATTCCGTCTACCCGTCGCTGGAACTGCTCTAGCCGCATGTTCTGCTCGTGGACGTAGATGCGAATGCGGTCCAGCACGACGCCTATCTGCGGATCATAGGTGCCACCGCTCGTCGATACGATGTGCAGCGCGTGATCGTCTGCAAGCTGAAAGCTAGCACCGTCGACATCGATCTTGCCTGACGGGCCCAGCTCGGCGCGTAAGTCCACCGTCTGCGGCGACAGCCAGTCATTGATGGCTGCGACAACCTGGGTGCCAAAGTCGCTTTCATCGGTCCAGTCTGCCGGTCGAGGCTCGCCAATTGAGCCAATGCCGCTCCCGCGAGAGGCCAGATCCACCGTCACATCACCTTCAACATACAGCGGCATCCCTGGCTGGAGACGCACCGACGTTCCGTTGCGGCTGTGAAGCTCCAGAAGCTCCATCGAACCATCGAGCAGCGCGGTCACCAGCAGGTGGTTGGCCGAGACCCGCATCGAGTCGACTTTGACCGGCAGGATGCGCCGGGACTCCAGCGCCCAGGCCTGCTCTCGGTTTTCCAGCCGCAGTCGATTCGCATCCGGCATCCTACCAATCAGGATGCTCGTCCCCGGTGACACCTCGTACGACAGCGGCTCCGGGAGATCACGAACACGAATGATTACGCGTGGCACCGCTTCCATTATATGCCAGCCATTTCACAGCCAGGGCTCGATCGTCGCGTCGGTCGTGAGCTTGGGTTTGTGATATAAGGCAAGTCTCACGGCGGAACGCTCGGGAAGGAAAGAACCAAATGGTCAGCTCACTGTTGTTTGCTGCCTTGCTACTTGTCGCAAGCGCGGTCTTTATGCGCTCGGCGCTGCGGCTTTATCGAATCATGGCGCGGGGTAAGGACAACGACCTCAAGCTCACCGACCGCATCGGCTCGCGCATCGCATCGGTGCTGATTTATTTCTTCGGTCAGAAGAAGGTCGGCGAGCCGATGTCCTATGCGACTCCGGCTGGTGCGACCTCAAAGCACCACCTGTTTATCTTCTACGGCTTTCTGGTCATCACCGTCGGTACGGTCGAGTTCATGATCCAGGGGCTGCTCTGGGATGTCGTCCCAGGCTTTAGCTTCCGCATGATCATGGGCCCGCTCTATCCGGTCCTGGCGTGGAGCATCGACATCTTCAACGGGCTCGTGCTGTGCATGATCCTGTACGCGTACTTCCGTCGCGTGGTCGTCAAGCCACGGCTGATCCCGCTGTCGGGTGATGCGGCGTTCATCTTGGCGCAGATTGGCCTGCTGATGATCAGCCACTTCGGCTTCCACGGCTTCCACTACGCGTCGGCGGCGAGCCCCGAAAGCTATGGTCCACTGTCGGATGCGATTGGCAAGGCGATGGTGGGAACGGGGGGCGCGCATGTCATCAGCGAGGTGTCGCGCTGGGTTCACGCCGGCATCCTGCTGTTCTTCCTGAACTACCTGCCGTACTCGAAGCACATTCACATCCTCGGGTCGATGCCGAACATCTACTTCCGCAAGCTCGACCAAAAGGGTGTGATGCCCAAGATCAACCTCGACGATGAGTCGGAGTGGGGCGTGGGCAAGATCGAGCAGTTTTCGCACAAGTCGCTGCTGGACCAGTACGCCTGTACGGAGTGCGCGCGCTGCTCGAACTACTGCCCGGCGTACAACACCGAAAAGCCACTGTCGCCGATGCACCTTATTCACGATCTCAAAGATGAGATGAAGGCGCGGGGCGACCTGTCGATGCAGATCGATGCGCTCAAGAAGCAGGCCGGTGTGACTGCGACGGACAAGAGCGAAGCCGACGCGCAGCTTGAAAAAGCGCCCGAGCCGCTGAAGAAGCAGATCAGCGATCTTTTGGCCAAGCTCGAGGAGATGCCGCCGCTCGTTGGTGGCCGCATCAAGGACGAGACGCTGTGGTCCTGCACCACCTGCGGCGCCTGCCAAGAGGTCTGCCCGGTCTTTATCGATCACCCGCTGAAGATTCAGCAGATGAAGACGCACCTGGTGCTGACCGAGGGTCGGATTCCGACCGAGCTTCAGCGCACTTTCCAGAACCTGGAGCGCAACGGCAACCCGTGGGGCATCAACGCGGACGAGCGGATGGGCTGGGCCGAAGATCTCGATGTTCCGGTTCCGACTGTGTCCGAAAAGCCCGACTTTGAGTACCTGCTGTTTGTCGGCTGCGCGGCGGCCTACGACGACCGCATCAAGAAGTCGATGCGTGCGCTCGTCGAAGTGCTACACGCGGCGGGCACCAGCTTTGCTGTGCTTGGGAAGAAGGAAGGCTGCTCGGGCGATCCCGCGCGACGTGCGGGCAACGAGTTCCTGTTCCAAGAGCAGGCGCAGGCCAATGTTGACGCGCTCAATGAAGCGAGTGTGAAGCGCATTGTGACCAGCTGCCCACACTGCTTCCACACGCTGAAGAACGAATACCCGCAGTTTGGTGGCAAGTACGAAGTCATCCACCACTCTGAGCTGCTCGCGCACCTGCTATCGACCGGCAAGCTGCAGGCCGAGACGAAGATGAACCAGAAAGTGACGTTCCATGACTCGTGTTACCTGGGTCGCTGGAACGGCATCTACGATGCTCCACGAACGGTACTGGAAGCTGTGTCCTCGGGCGAACTCGTAGAGCTGGGTCGCAAAAAAGAGCGCGGCTTCTGCTGCGGCGCTGGTGGCGGTCGGATGTGGCAGGAAGAAAAGGGACCGCGCGTCAACCGCAACCGCACCGAAGAGGTGCTGGCCACTGGTGCCGAAGTCGCGGCGGTGGCTTGTCCGTTCTGCACCATCATGATCACCGACGGCGTCAAGGACGCACAGGCCGAAGAAAAGGTCCAAGTCCTCGACATCGCCGAAGTGGTCCGCAAGTCTCTAAAAAACATGGCTGCCAAAAAGGCCCAGGCTGGGGAGGCGCAGAGCCCAGCCCCGACCGACAGCTAAACCAACCGACGTGTCCGTAGACCCCGACAAACACAGCCCTTCGCCGTCCGTAGCGCCCAGCCGATTGCTGGCGCTGTGGCAGGCGTTTTATCCACCACTGCTGGGCGTACTGGCTGTGGTGCTGCTTTATGTCGCGCTGTTCGGGGTCGACTTTCTACTCGGGGCAGAGCTGAAGGTGATGGGCGTTGGCGATGCGGCGACAGCCCAGCGGGTCATGACTCGCTATGGCCGTACGCTCATCAGCCATCAGATGCGAGTGCTGGGCTGCTATGTCGCGATTGGCGCGGCGCTCGGACTGGTCATCCAGCTGGTCATCAAGCTGTGGGAGCGCAGTGGCGCATGGCCCAGTGGGCGCAGCCGTCCACGCAGCGTCGAAACCCCGCTGTCGCTGCCGCCTTCACCGTGGCCGATGGGTCGGCGGCTGTTGGTCAGCATGGTCTCGGCGCTGAGCCTTCATCTGTTTCTTTTGTCGCGGGCGATCATTTTGCGGCCAGCGCTGTTTGCCGAAGCGCTGTACGACCGAGGTGGGCGCGGCAAGTCACTGATGGTTTGGTTGACCCACGGCTCTGGCGGGCTGTTTCTGTGGATGATCGGGGTTGGGCTATCGCTGTTCTTGCTGCTCGCACCGCTTCTGTCGGTGCGTGGTCGTCGCTTCTTTGTGGATCTGTGGCTGTATCACAAGCCATGGATTGGGCTGGCAGCGGTCGGTCTGGTGCTCGCCGGGCTGACGTTGCGTTCGTCCCCAAGCAGTCCGAGTCGGCCCAAGGGATCTACCCGGCCTCCTTCGCTGCTGATCATTGCCGTCGATAGCCTGCGCGCAGACCGTCTGTTTGATGACCGGCGCGTCGTGGCCCCCGCGATGGCAGCGCTGTCACAAAAGAGCGTTCGCTTCACCCAAGCGCACGTCTCGGTGCCGCGTACGTTTCCATCCTTTGTGACGCTGCTGACCGGACGGTATCCGTATCACCACGGCATCCGCACCATGTTTCCGACGCACAAAGAGCGTCAGTCGGTGCCGGTCGCGCTGCCGCAGCTTCTGAAAGATCACGGCTACAAGACGTCGGTGGTGTCGGACTTCTGCGGGGAAATCTTTTCGCGCATCGACCTGGGCTTTGACCGCGTAGAGGTTCCCGCGTTCGATGCGCGGGAGCTGGTGCTTCAGCGAGGCGTCACGGTTCATCGCAACCTGCTGCCGTACCTGTCTGGCGCGGGGCTGGGAACGCCGGGGATCGCGTGGGGACAACAGGTCTTTCCTGAGCTTGAGGGACTGTCTGAGCTGGCCGATCCGAAGCTGCTGAGCCAGCGCGCGCTCAAGATCTTGGCCGAGCAGTCGCAGTCCGATGCGCCGTTCTTCATGACGGTGTTCTTTTCGACCGCTCACTTTCCCTATGCCGCGCAGGCGCCGTACTACCGCCGGTTTATGGACCCGAGCTATCGCGGGCCGTTTCTGTACTACAAGCCGCCGCTCGTCGATGTGTCTTCGCCAGCCGATGTGGCTGCCGTCCAAGCCCTATACGACGGTGCCGTAGCGGCAGCAGACGCGGGCGTTCAGTCGCTGCTCGATGGACTGAAGGCCATGGGCCGAGCCGATGACACGATCGTGGTGCTGCTGTCGGATCATGGAGAAAACCTGTACGACGAGCCCGAACGCGGCATGGGCCATGGCGATCACCTGGAAGGAGACCTGTCACTGCGGGTGCCCGTGCTCATCCACGATCCGATCCATCGCTTTCCGCCGCACTCGGTATCGGGCCTGACCCGTGACATCGATCTGGTGCCGACGCTGCTTGCGCTGCTTGGACAGCAGGTCAGTGACCCACTGCGGAGCCAGCTAGACGGCGTGGATCTGCTGCCGCTGCTGCAAGGGCAGCGAGACAGCCTGGGTCTTTCCTCGCTGGCAGAGACGGAGTTGTGGTTTACCCCGACTGGGCCGGGCTTTGCATCGGACCAGCGACTGCCGTATCCCGATGTGACCTCGACGACGGACATCTCACCAGACGACGACATTGCCGTGACCGAGCGCTATCGCGACCTGGTGACGGTGGCCAAGCACCGAGCCCTGCGCACCGAGCGCTATAAGATCATTTACCGACCGACGCGCAACGGGCCGCGCTACAGCGTCTATGACGTGGTGATGGATCCTTGGGAAATCCATGACCTGGTGACGGAGCAGCCTGCGCTGCTTGCCCAGCTACAGGCCGCGCTGTTTGCTGCCTTGTCGAGCGATCCCAGCGTCGAGATCACCGGCGACTTCATCCTGCCCAAGTAGTCCGATGTTCGCGCAGCAGCCTTCCACGTAGCGCAAACAGGATCCAAACCAATCGGCTGATCCAGCCCAGGTTGTGGTCGATCGGTTGGAACCGATGCGGGCATACCCCGAGGGCTGTGGTCGA
>CALMML010000398.1 GCA_937868485.1 uncultured Myxococcales bacterium
CTTCGATCTCTTCGCGCTCGGGCCGAATCAGCATGGCGCGTAGCTCTTGATAGTCACCGGAGGGGATTGCTTCTGGCGCAGCAGGCTGTTCCGGGTCGTTGCCTTTGGACGCTGCTGTCATGTCTTACAGACGCAAACAGCTACTGTGCGTCGGTTCCGATGCGGGCAGCCAGCTCGGTCAGCAGTCCAGCCAGCGCCGTGCGGTCCGTCTTGCTGTGACGAAGCTGTTGAAGCTCTCGCTGGACCAAGCTGCTCAGCTCGCTGACGCTCAGCTGCATCTCTTCGCGAAGCTGCTTGCCTTGGCTTAGCACCTGCTGACGAAGCTCTCGGCCCGACTTGTTCAGCTGTTCTTCCAGCTGGTGGGTTCGCTGATCGATGCCCGCCGACAGCTCGTCGATCGTTTTGTGCAGGTCTTTGAGCGAGCTGGCGCGGCCCTCATACTCCCCAGCCAGTCGCTCGCTCAGCGAGTCCAGCTCTTGCCGGACAAACCCTTCGAGCGCATCGCTGCGACGTCGAAAGTCTTCGCGAAGCTCCGTGACCTGCTGCACCAGCTGATCTTCCAGACGGGCAAACCGCGAGTCGTAGTCGCGCATCTGGTTGCCAAACAGGATGGTGCGAATCTTCTCGATGTTGCTGTGTCCCTGGCCATCCATGGCGTCCAGTCCGTCGCTCGACTTGGGCGGCTCGACAGGCTTGACGGCGGTGGTGGTGGGGAGCTTGCCAGAAGACTTCTTGCTCTCGCTGATCGGAATCATTTCAATTCTCAAGAGTAATTCGAAATACATTATTGCCAGGCGAGCGAAAAATGCATCCCCAATCGCACGCGATGGCTGGACCCTGAGCATCTCTCAGGTGTTCACTCTATCGAGAAGAGGGCTCTACAGTCACACAGCTTGGCGTAGCCACACGGGGCGTCAGCGTGAGCGTAGGTGCATCCCAGAAGCGCTGCTCTTCCTGACTGTGTGTAACGTACAAAACAGGAATGTGTAGATCTGCCAGCATCGCTTGGAGCCGCGCTAGCAGGGCAGTGCGCTGACCCAAGTCCACGGCAGAAAGTGGTTCATCCAGCAGCAGTGCGCTCGGTCGAATCGCCAGCGCTCGTCCAAGGGCAACCCGCTGCCGCTGTCCGCCAGACAGCTCGCTCGGCTTGCGAAGGAGCAGTGACTCCAGCTGAAGTGCCTCGGCAAGGTCTCGAACGCGCGTGGTCTGCTCGGCTTGGGGCCGCTGTGCGATGCCGTAGGCCAGGTTCTGACCGACCGACAGGTGCGGAAACAGCATCGGCTGCTGCATGACATAGCCAATCTGGCGCTTCGCTGGACCCACCAGCACGCTCGGAGGCTGACCAGCCTGCTTGTGAAGCAGCACCGTGTCGCCCAAGACGATCCGTCCGGCATCCGGCAGCCGATGTCCGGCCAGCAGATCCAGGATCGTGCTCTTGCCGGCCCCCGACGGACCCATCAGCACGGTGACACCAGCGGCCAGGCTCAGCGAGGCTTCCAGGCGATACTGTCCATCTGGCGACGTCGAGAGCTGGGCTTGCAGCAGCGCAGGCTTGCTCATCGAGGACGCTCCACATCCTGTAGCCTGCCGACGCCATACATCAGCAGGAGCGCCATCAGCGACAGCGGCACAATCAGTCGCAGCGCGTCTTGTTCGCGTCCAGCTTGCACCGCATCATAGACTGCCAGCGACGCGGTTTGGGTATAGCCAGGGATGTCCCCTGCGACCATCAGCGTGACCCCAAAGTCGCCCAGCGCGCGCGCGAAGGCCAGCATCGCGGCTGCGGCCACCTGCTTGCGACACAGCGGCAGTCCCACCGTCCACAGCGCACGCCAGGCAGTGGCTCCCAGCGACGCCGCCGCCCGAAAGTACAGCGGATCGACTTCTCGTAGCGCCGCCCGGGTGCTGCGGGCAATTGCGGGCAGCGCCGATACCATCACTGCGAGCACCGCCGCTGCGGGTGTAAACGTGAGCGGTGAGCCAGTGACCGCTTCAAAGGCGCGACCGAGCGGGCTGTGCCGACCCAGCAGCGTCAGCAAATAATAGCCCAGCACAGTCGGTGGCAGCACCAGCGGCAGCGATAGCAGCGAATCCAGGAACTCGACCAGCCGGGCGCGAGTCGGTCTGGGCTGTAGGGCGTCGGCATGACCCCCATAAAACAGCACGCAGGCCACCATAACCCCAAGGGCCAGCGACAGAAGGGTCGCCAGCGTCGCAACCGCAAACGACAGCAGCAGGGGAGAGCCGAGCATCCGGCGGCACTATATCGAGTCAGAGCGGATTGTTGAGCAGGAAGTAGAAGCCGCTGTCGGCACCATCCATGAAGCCGTGCGCATAGCCAAGCTGGAGCATAAACGGCAGGTAGTAGCCCAGGTAGCCGTCGAGCCGTAGCTCTCCACCGACTGATGCCTTGAACTTGTCCGGGGCAATCTTGCCAAAGAACGCGCCGCCAATGTCGGAGTAGACCGCGCCGTGCAGTCGCCACAGGTAGAACGGCAGTGCTTCGTAGCCGCGCTCAAGCCAGACAATGGGGAATCGATACTCCACATTCAGGACGTGATACTGGTCTCCATACGTGGCACCGGGGCTGTAGCCGCGCAGCTTGGGCTGTCCTGGCCGCGTGCTGAGCAGTGCCGCACGCAGATAGTCCATCGACTCTGGGAAGCCACCGACGTAGTAGACGCCGCGTCGCTTGAGGTCTCCACCACTGATGCCACCTTCATAGGCAAACATCAGCGTGTGGTTGCGTAGGTAGCGTGATGGCCACGGAATCCCAACGCTGCGCGATGCCGCAACGCGTAGGTTGTAGACCAGGTACTCCGATCCCAAAAATGGATGCGCCAGCGACGCGTTTACGTAGATCGAGCCGCCTTGCTCCGGTCCCACGGAAAACAGATAGCGCCGGGTGTCCCCGTAGGAAAACGTCATGCTCAGCGTCGCGTATCGTCCGACTTCGGGAAGCTGTAGCGAGATATCATCTGGCCCTGGCGTCGGCACCGTCGTCTTGTTGCGCCAGTACGTGAAGTTGTAGGCAAACCACAGTGTCGCCGAGCGCGCCACGTCACGCAGCAGCGGCAGGTCGGTGCTCAGCCCGGTCGACCATGCCTCTTCATCGTACGAGCGGTTTCTGCCATTGAGACGCAGTCCACCGCGTGGATACAGGCTACGGCTTACGTCCAGGTTGATGCCGTTCCAGAGCCGTCGGTAGCTGTAGCGGGCAAAGACGCCGGTGGCATCGGCCCGCGAGGACTGTAGGGTCAGCCCGCCCACCAAAGAGTGAATGCCCACCACATCTGCCGTTTGAAACTGAAGTCCGAAGCTCTGACCATACGGACCCGGGGCCGACACGGGAAGCTGTGCCGACAAAAGTGATACCGGCGACCGGAAGAAGGTCCGGGCCGGGTTGTAGCGCTGCACGGGCACCGTCTTTTGGCGCGTCTGTTCGGGATCTCCGACGCTCAGTGGTGCCGGTCGATCCGTGGGTGGCGGTGGCGCAAGCTGCGCGCGCTGAAGGTCGATGTCGTGTAGCTCAATGCGATAGCCTTCGGCGACGAACCCAACCACCGCAGCGGTCTTTCCGTCTGGCGACAGCATCGGGGAAAACACCCCACTGAGTACGTTCGACACTTGGTAGGTCGTATCGCTGGCCAGGTGGTGCGCGTACAGGTTGTAGATGCCGGTTCGATCCGAGACAAAGTACAGCCACTCACCGTCGGGCGAAAAGCGCGGCTCCAGATCGAGCGCTCGATCGTGGGTGATATAGCGCAGCTCCCCCGTGTGCAGGTTTAGCGTCACGATGTCGCGGAAGCCACCTTGCTGCCAGTACGAAAACGTCAGCAGCTTGCCGTCTGGGGACCAGCTTGGCGTGTAGATCTGCGACCACTCGGCTTGCGGCAGTGGAAACACCACTGGCTTTGCTGCGCGCGCGCGCCAGACCTCGGGGACGGCATGGGCTTTGGCGTTGACGGTCTCGGTGTCGCTGCCTCGCTCGGTGCTGGGCAGATCCATCAGCGCCAGTCGCCGGGTGCCTTGGCTCGTGACCTCAAAAGCGACGCGCTTTCCATCTGGCGAGATGGCAGGATTGTCTACCCGCAGCCCAGCGCTCAGTGCCATCAGCTCCCGACGGTCGCGTCGATACAGAAACAGGTCCTGGAACGAATAGGTCGCGCGGAAGATGTTCGTCCGGGCCATCACCACAAACCGACCACTTGGGTCCACGGCCAGACCGCCCGCTCCGTCGATTTCTAGCTCTCGCACCGTCTTACCCGACGCAAGGTCATGTCGAACCAGCGCGGGACGCTTGTAGGGGTCTGTCTCTAGCCACAGCAGCGACTTGCCCCCATCGATATACACCGGACGGTCCAGCGTCGCTTTCCAGTCGGTCAGTGGCTTGCCATGGGTCTGTCCCATCGGCGACAGCGCCACTTCACTCGCCTGCTTACGGAATCGCTCTGCAAGATCTTGGGAAAACGCTTCATACAGCGGCCCGTAGGCGTGCCCAGTGACGGCTTTGAACGAGCGGCTCATTCCCCATGGAACCCAGCAGTCTGGCGACCAGCAGCCTCCGTAGCGCGCCACCACTTCCTTGAGCGAATCGTGTCCAAATCGCTTCATGATGTAGCGCAGAAACGCCGAGCCATACAGGTACGGCACGTTGCCGCGAGGAAACAGCCGTGTCTGATTCGACACCTGGTCGAGCCGCAGAAACTTGCCTTCTAAGACGTGGCTGCGCAGGTACATGTCAAACATGGCAGAGCGCAGCCGTCCGGCGCTCGAACGCTCGGTTTCTTCCAGCACGGCCAGACCTTCGATAAACCAGCGAGGCTGTACTTGGTTGGGCGCGTAGATGTTGTTCCAGCCAAAGCCGAGCAGCAGGTTGACCCACTTGGGCAGTCCGCCCATCGTGTCTAGGTGCAGGATGTGCGTGTATTCGTGGACAAACAGGGCGTACAGCCAGTCGTCGAAGTCGTTTAGCTCCGAGCGGTCATCGGGCGCGGTCAGGTAGAGCCGTACCGTGGGAAACGGCATGGCTGTGGCCGAGCCGTTGGAAAAGTCCGTGTCATCGGTCAGCACCACCTCGGTCCGAAAGCGTGGCGCATGGCCCATGACCGGCACCAGCACGCGGTGGGATGTCTCTGCCACTTGCACGAGCCGCTGCGCAACCTGTCCGAGCGGCTCGTGATAGCTGATGCGGAAGTGCTCTGTCTCAATGCTGCGCCAGCGTAGCTCGGGGTCTCCCGCCAGGGCTTGGCTTGGCAGCAGGCACAACAGCCACAGCAGCGGTACGATCCAGTGCAGGACGCCACAAGACGCGCGTAACCGTCCATGGTGGTGGGACTGGCGCTGACGTGGCGAGAGGGAGAGCGTGACCATCAGGATAAGATGGTCATATCAGAAAAGCGGGGGATGCGGAGGATCGGCTACTTGCTGTCGGTCTGGCTCGACGGCTGCGAAGACAGGAAGTGGTTGTCACCCTTGACGGATGCCGCCTTTTCGCACGAATCGAGCGCCGACTTCTGGGCGCTGCAGCTGTTCTTGAAGGTCTTGATGCCCAGCGTGGTGTCGCAGGTGCTGGTCGTATCCACGCAGGTCACGTAGGTGCTAAATGCATCGGAGCAGCCGTAGTCCGACGCAATCTTGCCTTCGTAGATCCAAGTCTGGACACAGGCATTGTAGTCCAGGTCGTTGCCGCCGAGACACTGACGACCCTTGTCGCAGATTGACTTTTCCGTGCCCGAGCAGCCAGCCGCCGCAACCAGGAGCAGAGCGAGAGCGAGTCCGAAGTGACGCCCGTTACGAATGATTCGCATGTGATCCCTCGAGTGACTACTTGATGCCGTAGGCGCTGGCCGCGTTGATGCAAGTGATGGCCGCTTGGGACTGAGCCGAGCAGCTATCATTCTTCAGCTTGCCGTTGCTACAGATGGACGAAGCTTCCACGCAGTCGAGGTACTTCGAGTACGCATCGCCGCACTTGTAGGCTTCGTAGACCTGCGTGTTCTGGATCCACGAATCCACACAGGCGTCCTTGTCCTTGTCGTTTCCACCTTCGCAGGTGATGAGCTTGTCGCAGATGGACTTCTCGCGTGCGCTACAGCCCAGGCTGGTAATCGCCAAGAGCGCAAGCGCCGGAATACATAGGTTGGTTACTCTTCTCATAAGCCCTCTCTCCTTTCGGTTCCGACATCTTGAACCAGCCGTGCCCAATTGGTCAACGTCGGGCTGGTATGACGGCTCATCAAACCTGGTCATCATCGCATGAGATGCGACGCATAGGGGCGATCGAATCAATCGAACCACCCGACCGTAGAGCGTGTTGGTTCTGTCAAACCGGACCGCTACAGCGCTTCATCGTGCTGCGGATGTCACCCAACCGAACGTCTTTTGCAGCCAGGGTGGTCGCGCATCGGTTCAAACCGATCAGCGGATACTCCGGGGGTTGTAGGCAATCGGTTGGAACCGATCAGCGGATACTCCGGGGGTTGTAGGCAATCGGTTGGAACCGATCAGCGGATACTCCGGGGGTTGTAGGCAATCGGTTGGAACCGATCAGCG
>CALMML010000399.1 GCA_937868485.1 uncultured Myxococcales bacterium
AGGAATCGCGAAAGGAATCGGGTAGGAATCGCGGGTTATTGGAGTCGCTGCTGACGCATGCACTCGTAGAGCAGGACGGCTCCGGCGGCAGACACATTGAGCGACGCGCCGTGAAGACCGGACGGCATGGGAATCTCTGCGCGCAGATCACAGGTCTTGCGCACCAGGGGACGCAGACCGCTTCCTTCGCCACCGAGCACCACGCCGATGGGAACCGACAGATCGAGATCCCACAGCGGCTGTCCGCCTTGTCCGGGGGCAACCGCAGCGACGAGCCAAAGGCCCCCTTCTTTGAGCTGTTCCATCGCGCGCACCAGGTTGGCCACCTTGACGACGGGAAGCTGCGATGTGGCACCAGCGGCGGCTTTGATGGCTCCGGCGGTTACTTGCGCGGCGCGATCTTGCGGAATCACCACCGCATCGGCTCCGAGCACGCAGGCCGATCGAATCAGCGCACCGAGGTTTTGCGGATCGGTCACTCCATCGAGGATCAGCACAACCGGCGTCTTTCCGGCTTCCTGCGCACGACGAACGGGGGCGAGCGGATCGGTCTCGTATTCAAACTCGCTACACAGCGCGACGACGCCTTGATGGACGCCGTTTTGGCTCAGGCGATCCAGCTCACTGCGCGACTTGGCGACGGGACGAATCCCGGCTTTTTCGGCAGCCTGGCGCACTACGTGCAGCGCGTCGGACTTTTCCTCTTTGCGCGACGTTTGGTCCGGCTTGGGCGCGTCGAGCAGATACAGCGACTGAATGTCTTGAGGCCGTCGCTCCACGATCTCGCGAACGGCATGGATTCCGTAGATGACTTGCGCGGATGCGCTCTGCTGCTGTTGCATGCAGGCCTTGTACCGAAAAATCGCGCGGAAGCCCACGAAGTCGCGCGGGCGGCACGGATTTGGGGCGATGGGTAGCGAAAATCGGCGGTTTTGGGCGAAATCGGGCCGCTACGCGCCAGGCTGCTGACCGAGCGCTCGCACAAGCTGCGCCCGCGCGCTGGCGAGTGAGTATTCCGCTTGCACGAGCTGCGCCGACGCGGCGGTGAGCGCCACCTGGGCATCTCCCAGCTCGATCATGCTACCGACGCCAGTCCGATAGCGCGCTTCAGCGAGCCGCAGTCGCTCTTTGGCGTTGGTCTGCGCTTCTTGCACGGCGCCGTAGGTTGCTTTGCTGGCGCGAACTTGCAGACGAGCGGACTCTAGCTCGACGCGGACCTGCTGACGCAGCGTCGCAAGCTGCGCATCCAGTACGGCCAGGTTCGCGCTCTGTTCTTTGACCTGCGACATCGTGAGCAGACCTTGAAAGATCGGCCAGTTGAGGTTGACCGACGCGCTCAGGTTGAGCGCAAGCTGCGAGATGTTCGTCCCTGCATCGGTCAGGCTCATCGTGGCTCCCAGCGACGGTCCATAGCCACCTTTGGTCGCCGAAAGTAGGAGCTTTTGCGCCGAGATCTGCCGGGACAAGACCAGAAACTCAGGCCGCTGCTTGAGCGCTTCGGGCAGCAGCTCCTCGGTTCCCAGATCTTCACCGGACACCGGCGGAAGCTGATCATCTTGAATGTCGTAATCGACGCTGCCTTCGACGCCCATCGCGGCATTGAGCTGCGCTTTGGCCACCGCGTAGTTGTTTTCGCTGGCGATCACCTGCACCGACGCGTTGGCTCGATCGGTTCGTGCCTGCGCCAGATCGATCTCGGGTCGCGTTCCCACTTGGACAAACGCCGTCACTTGCACCAGGTGCCGATCCTGATTGGCCAGGTTGTCGCGCGCGACCTGAAGCAGGGCCTTCTGCGCCCGCGCCGCAAAGTAGGTGTTCTGCACATTCGTCGCGATCTGGAGCGCTGTGACCTGCTCGGTGGCGTGCTGCGCTTCGGCGGTGGCTTGGGCTGCTTGCCACTTGCGCGTCGTCTGACCAAAGTCCCAGATGTACTGCGTAAGCTGAAGCCCGAAGCTAAAGTAGTTGAAGGTATCCAGCGAGGTCGCCGTCGCGGTGCTGGCAAACTGCGACGGAACCGCTCCGGGCCGCGCGACAAAGTTGGCGGTGGTGCGCTGATACGACGCAGTGCCCGACAGCTGCGGCAAGATCGGTGCGCGTGCTTGGTCTGCGCGCGCGTGGGCGGCTGCGGTCTGTGCTCGAGCCAGCAGGATCTGCGGCTGATGCGCTTTGGCCGCTTGGAGCGCGTCGCGCAGGCTCAGCACCTTGGGCGAAGACACTTCTGCGACGGAGACTGGCTGCGGCTCGGCCCACGCGGGCGCGATCGACGCAGTGCACAGCACAACGGCTGTCACGGATGCATACACTCTCATGCCTTTTCGCCTTCTTCTCCGTCGGAACGGATGTTCAAGCCGTGCTCTTCCAGCTTGGCGTACAGGTTCGGTCTGCCGATGCCGAGCTGCCGTGCGGCTTCCGAGCGATTGCCTCCCGCTCGCGAAAGCGCCCGCAGCAGCATGTATTTTTCCAGCTGAAGCACCGCTTCTTTGAGCGTGATGTCGTCGGGAATCGGCCAGCTTGGGACGCGCGCAAAGTCTTTGCTGGAATGCGCCGGACCCGCCGTCCGCAGCGCTTCCGGCAGCGCGGGCACATCAATGACTTCTCCGCCGCACAGCACCGCCGCACGCTTGATGACGTGCATCAGCTCGCGCACGTTGCCGGGCCAGCGATAGTTCATCAGACAGCCCATCGCTTCTTCGGACACCGCGCGCGCGGGCGTTCCTTCCAGCGCATGAGCGACGAGCAGCGGAATGTCACTGCGACGCGCTCGCAGTGGCGGAACCGAGATCTCGATGACCGCCAGCCGGTAGTACAGATCTTCGCGCAGCACGCAGCCTGGATCGGCGGGATGCACGGGCTTGTGCGTCGCGGTGATGACGCGCGCGCGGTTCTGAAGCGTCTCGCTGCCACCGACGCGCTCAAAGCAGCCATCGGCCAGCACGCGCAGCAGCTTGGTCTGAAGCGCGCCTTCCAGATCGCCAATCTCGTCGAGAAACAGCGTTCCTTGTGCCGCCAGCTCCAGCCGTCCGGCGCGCCGCATGCTGGCTCCGGTGAACGCGCCTTTTTCGTGTCCAAACAGCTCACTTTCCAGCAGCGACGACGGAACCGCCGCCAGGTTGACCGGCACAAACGGACTCTGCGCGCTGGCGCTGTAGTCGTGAATCGCGCGCGCGACCAGCTCTTTTCCCGTTCCCGTTTCGCCCGTGATCAGCACCGGCACTTGCGTCGCTGCAGCGCGACCAATCAGCTTCCAAATCGCGAGCATCGCGGTGCTGGTTCCGACCAGGCTTCCCGCTTGCAGTGGCGACGGAACTTTCGGCTGTTCGTTGTGAAGCGTCTGCGTCAGGGCGCGCTGCTTGAGCGCTCTCTCGACGGTGGACAAGAGCACGGGCACATCAAACGGCTTGGTCAGATAGTCAAACGCTCCGTCGCGCATCGCTCGAATCGTGCGCTCGCTGTCGCCGTATGCCGTCACCATCACGACGGGAACATCACGCCTTGCACCTTGTCGTAGCTCGCGCAGAAGCTCCAGTCCATCCCCGTCGCGCAGCCGAATGTCGAGCAGCACGCAGTCGATGTCCTGACTCGAGAGCAGCTCACGCGCGGAGACGATTCCAGGTGACAGCAGGGCGCGATGACCCTGCGTCTCGACGGCAGCTTGTAGCCCTTCGCGGATTCCTTTTTCGTCTTCGACGATCAGGATGGTGCTCATTCGGACTCCTTTGCGGGCTCGGCCAAGGTCTTGGGCAGCGACAGCTCAAAGCGGGTGCGCTCAGACGGTTTTCCCTGCGCTGGGGTCATCGCGACTGTGGCGTCGCTCGACGTTGTCCCGTCGTCAGCTGCGGTGTCCGCCGCTGGAACCCGCGCGTAGCTGACATCGCCGCCGTGGGCTCTGGCAATCGATCGAGAGATCGGCAGTCCGAGTCCGGTTCCTTCGGGCTTGGTCGTGAAAAAGGGCTCGAACAGCTCGCTCGGGCGGGGCACTCCATCGCCTTCGTCTTCGACGCGAACCCAGACCAATTCACGATCTTGTCGTACGTGAATGTGAACGCTGTGACCGCTCGGCGAGGCTTCGACGGCATTGCGCAGCAGGTTGTCGATTGCTCTGGCCACTGACTCTGGATCAAGAACCGTCGAGCAGTCCGCGCTGGCACGGATGACAAAGCGTACGTCTCGCTGCGCGGCCCACGGTGACAGCGTCTCTGCACGGGCCTTCACAAGCTGGGTCAGCGACGTGAGCTTACGCGGTCCCAGGTGTCGTCCTGCGACCAGCAGCAGATCGGCGACCAAGCGATCGAGTCGCGCAATCTCTGCGGCAGAGTGAGAGATGGCACTGGCAGCCAGCGGCGGCAGCGGCTCGGCCACGGCAGCCAGATCGAGTCGCAGCTTGATCGACGCGAGCGGATTGCGGACTTCATGGGCGACGCCAGCGACCACCCGACCGAGCGCCACCAAGCGATCCTTTTGCGCCAGCTTCTGCGCCATTCGGCTCTGTTCTTCACGGGCTTGACGCAGGCTTTGGGCCAGCTGCGCGATGCCGTCGCCGACTTCCGATAGCTCGCGAATGCGCAGCCGAGGCACCGGCGTAGACAGATCTTCCCCAAGCTGCACCAAGCAGCGATGCAAGTCATTTGCACTACGCAGAAACGACACGCTCGCACCGACTGCGCTGGTAAACAGAATCGCGGTCGCCAGCGCCAGCACAATCACCACCGTCAGCCAAAAGCGATGGTGAATCGACGGCAGAACCTTCACGCTGGCCCACGCAAGGAGCGGTCCTTGACCAGGACGTGCAGCGACAAGCAGCGTCGACTGACCTTGGCGTCGCTCGAGCACCGTGAGCGCTTGTCGTTCCTTGGCTTGGGTGAGCGTCGACATCACCGCGCTTCGCCACTCTTGCGGCAGTCCGTACAGCGCGGACTCACTGTGCTGACCGTCCCAAAATCCGCCGCGCATGCCAATGAGCGAGCTTTGCGGCGTGGTCGCGAGCGCTTCTTTGCCAAGCGCAGGACTTGTGCGGGCCAGTAGCTCCAGCTCGGTGACAAGCCCATCGCGAGCGCGCTCGATGCGTCCTTCTGTGGTCAGGGACAGAACCCGCCACAGCGCAAGGAGAGACAGCGCCGACATGACAGCGCCGACGACAACGATGGTGAGGATGCGATAACGGATGATACGCACGGCTTGCTCGCAAGCGGACTCGTAGCAAGCTTCGTTCCTGCTGCCTATGGCGATTCCTATTCATCGTCCAGAGAGGACAATCGCTTGTTGGGAGTCTCTGTTTCGCGGTCGCAAGCTGTCCAAAACGGAAACAGGTGTCTGGATTTTGAACAGGGGAATGCGGCTCTGTTCGCGCGTGGGAGTCCGTGCGATCGATCACAGAAGGAATCCTACGCGGCGCGATGGGAGGCGGACTTTGCGACGGAATCGGCAAGCCGTTCGCGGACTTGAGGATGCATTGCTGTTCGCAGCGGACTCTGTGATCGATTCTTGAACGAGCGCTGGCCTACGCATTGCTGAAGACCTGCGGCTATGCGATCTGATGTTCCGAAGCGTGGGAATGCAAAGCTGCGAACCGATGACACACTGGCTGTACGTCTCAGACTCTGCAAGGGACTGACGCTGCTTCTTGGCCTGTGCGCGCTGTGTGTGGGATCGGGATGCAAGCAAGGAAAGGAAGGCGCAGGTCCTGCGGAGAGCGCAGCCGCGCGTCCGATTCCGGTCCTGACCGCACAGGTTGCGCAAAAGGATCTCCCGATCTACTTGGACGGCTTGGGAACGGTTGCTGCGTTCAAGACGGTGACAGTGCGAACGCAAGTCGATGGTCGCTTGGAAAAGATGCTGTTTCGGGAAGGTCAGCGGGTGAGCCGCGGAGAGCTGCTGGCGCAAGTGGACGCCCGACCGTTTCTGGCATCGCTTCATCAAGCAGAGAGCGCACTTCTGCGGGACAACGCGCTGCTGGAAAATGCGCGAAAGAACTTGGCTCGCTATCAAGAGCTGCGAACGCAGAACCTGATCAGTCAGCAGCAAGTCGATGATCAGCAAGCGCTGGTTCATCAGTATGACGGAGCAGTCGGAGTCGATCGCGCTGCCGCAGAGTCTGCCAAGCTCAGCGTCGAGTATTCACGGATAGTGGCTCCAATTGATGGCGTGACCGGCGTGCGTCTGGTTGATGAAGGAAACGTGGTGCATCCCGGTGATGCGAGCGGCCTTGTGGTGATCACGCAGATCGATCCAATCGCGGTGATCTTTACGCTGCCGGAAGATGATCTGCCGCGCATCATGGCTCGGCTGGATTCGACAGAGCCCGCGAAAGACAGAAGCTCGCTGGGACTTGCGGTGCAGGCGTTTGCGCGGGATGGTCAGGTCAAGCTGGGCGACGGTGAGCTAACGGTTCTGGACAACCAGATCAACCAAGGAACGGCGACGCTGCGATTGAAAGCAGTGTTTCCGAATCCGAAGCGACTGCTGTGGCCCAATCAGTTTGTGAAAGCGCGTCTGCTGCTCAAGACAGAGCACAATGCGCTGGTGGTTCCGGCGGTGGCGGTGCAGCGCGGTCCGAAAGGAACCTTTGTCTATGTGGCGGCGGAAGATGGCACGGCGGCGAATCGTCCGGTGGATGTCGAGCTGCTCATCGGCGATCAAGCGGTGCTGTCCAAAGGCGTTCGTCCCGGCGAGCAAGTGGTGGTGGAAGGACAGAATCAGCTTCGTCCGGGGGCCAAAGTTGCGGCGCGTCCACAAGGAAGTGAGCGATAGCCATGAGCATCTCGGAGCCGTTTATTCGCCGTCCGGTTGCGACCACGCTGCTGATGATCGGGGTGCTGCTCGCGGGACTTGCGGGATATCGAGAGCTGGCGGTGTCGGCGCTGCCGCAGGTGGACTATCCGACGATTGTGGTGTCGACGACGCTGCCAGGTGCGAGCGGAGAGACGATGTCTTCGGCGGTGACGACTCCGCTGGAGCGACAGTTTGGACAGATGCCATCGCTTGCGCAGATGACCTCTGTGTCCAGCTTTGCGACATCACAGATCACGCTTCAGTTTCAGCTTGATCGCAGCATTGATGCAGCAGAGCAAGACGTACAAGCCGCGATCAATGCCGCATCGAACCTGCTTCCGCGAACGCTTCCGGCTCCTCCTACGTACAGCAAGAGCAATCCGGCAGACACTCCCGTCCTGACGCTGGCGGTCAGTGGCGCGCACCTTCCGCTTTCACAAGTGCATGACTATGCGGACTCGATCTTGGCGCAGAAGATCTCGCAGGTGACAGGGGTTGGTCTGGTGACGCTCAACGGAAGCCAGAAGCCTGCGGTGCGCGTGCAAGTGGATCCGGTGGCGCTGGCCGGAAGTGGTCTGTCTTTGGAAGAAGTGCGATCTACGATCGTCGCTGCGAACGTCAATCAGCCCAAAGGAAACATTGATGGAGCGCGCCAAGACTATGCGCTGGCAACCAACGATCAGCTCGATCGTGCAGAGTCCTTTCGTCCGCTGGTGCTGGCGTACAAAAACGGTGCAGCGATTCGCTTGCAAGATGTCGCGCAGGTGGTGGATGGCGTCGAAAACGTCCAGCTTGCGGGCTGGGCAGACACGCAGCGCGCGATCATCCTAAACGTCCAGCGTCAGCCCGGTGCGAACGTGATCCAAGTGGCGGATCGCGTAAAGTCACTGCTTCCGCAGCTGAAAAGCTCGCTGCCCCAAGGGGTGGAAGTATCGATTCTGAGCGATCGAACAGAGACGGTTCGTGCGTCGGTGGAAGACGTTCAGTTTACGCTCCTTTTGACGATCGGACTGGTGGTCGGTGTCATCTATGTGTTCTTGCGTGATCTGCGCGCTACGCTGATTCCAGGGGTTGCGGTTCCGCTGTCTCTGATTGGGACGTTCGGAGTCATGTATCTGCTTGGCTACAGCTTGAACAACCTGTCGCTGATGGCGCTGACGATCTCGACGGGATTTGTGGTCGATGACGCGATCGTGATGATCGAAAACATCGAGCGCTACATCGAAGAAGGAGAGACTCCGTTTCAAGCCGCGCTCAAAGGTGCCAAGCAGATCGGCTTTACGATCGTATCGCTGACGGTGTCGCTTATCGCGGTGCTGATTCCGCTGCTGTTTATGACGGGCCTTATCGGTCGTCTGTTTCGTGAGTTTGCGGTGACGCTGAGCGTGGCGATTGCGGTGTCTGCGATCCTGTCTCTTACGCTGACCGCGACGATGAGTGCGCACATCTTGAAAGCACATCCTCCGCATACGCCCGGTGCGCTGCCGCAAGGAAACTGGCTGAGCCGACTGTTTGAGCGAGGCTTTTCGGGACTCCTTTCGATCTATGATCGCGGACTGCACTGGGTGCTTCGGCATCAGCTTGTGACGCTGCTTGCGACGATCGGAACGGTTGCGCTGACGGTCTATCTGGCGGTGCTGATTCCCAAAGGATTCTTTCCGCAGCAAGACACCGGACTGCTGGTGGGGGTATCGGAAGCGGCCCCGGATGCATCGTTTGCGCGACTTGCGCAAGGACAGCAGCAGCTTGCGAGCGTTCTTTTGTCCGATCCAGACATCGATCGCGTGGCCTCGTTTATTGGTGCAGATGGAACCAACCTGACGCCGAACAGTGGACGGATGACGGTGACGCTCAAGCCCAGGGAACATCGCCATGCGAGCGCGGAAGAGATCATCTTGCGTCTGCGTCCCAAGCTGGCGGAAGTGACCGGCGTCTCTCTGTACTTGCAGCCAGTTCAGGACTTGCAACTCGATAGCAGAGTGAGTCGCACCCAGTTTCAGTACACGCTGGAAGATGCGGATCTGGATGAGCTGCGCGTGTTCACTCCGAAGATGCTGCACAAGCTGCGGACGCTTCCCGAGCTGCTGGATGTCGCCAGTGACTATCAAGACGGCGGACTTCAGCTGGATCTGACGATCGATCGCGACACGGCGTCACGGCTGGGAGTCCTTCCGCAAGCGATTGATGATGTGCTCTACGATGCGTTTGGACAGAGACAGATCTCGACGATCTTTACGCAGCTCAATCAGTATCGCGTGATCCTGGAGATCAAGCCGGAGCTGGGAAAGAACGCCGATACGCTACGGAACTTGTATGTTCGATCGCAGAGTGGCGATGCGGTTCCGCTGGCGATGCTGGTAAAGCCTACCGAGCGAAGTGCTGCGCTGTCTGTCAATCACCAAGGACAGTTTGCCGCAGCGACGCTGTCATTCAATACGGCTCCCGGGGTTGCGCTGGGCGATGCGGTGGCGGCGATTCGTCGGGCGGAGCAAGAGATCGGAATGCCATCGGGCGTTCACGCTTCCTTTCAAGGTGCTGCGCAGCAGTTTCAGTCCGCGCTGGAAAGTGAGCCGATGCTGATCCTGGCTGCGATTGTGACCGTGTACATCGTGCTGGGCGTGCTGTACGAAAGCTACATTCATCCGATCACGATTCTGTCTACGCTGCCGTCGGCAGGAGTCGGTGCGCTGCTGGCGCTGCTGCTGTGTCGAACCGACTTTTCGATCATCGCGCTCATCGGAATCATCCTGCTGATCGGAATCGTCAAAAAGAACGCGATCATGATGATCGACTTTGCGCTGGAAGCAGAGCGCGATCAGGCGATGACTCCGCAGGAAGCGATCTACAAAGCGTGTCTGCTGCGCTTCCGTCCGATCATGATGACGACGATGGCGGCGCTGCTGGGTGGACTTCCTCTTGCGCTGGGAACCGGAGCCGGATCGGAGCTGCGTAGACCGCTCGGAATCTCGATTGTGGGAGGGCTCTTGATCTCACAAGTTCTGACGCTGTACACGACCCCGGTGATCTATCTGTACATGGGAAAGCTGGCCGCGCTGTTTCGATCGAAGCGACCTTCAGATCCCGATGAGGAGGAGGATGCGGACCCAGATTCCCACAGCGATTCCCACAGCGATTCCCACAGCGATTCGCACGGAAATCCTTCTGCGGAGGCTGCGACATGAACCTCTCTGATCCGTTCATTCGTCGTCCGGTCGCGACCTCTCTGTTGGCGATTGCAGTGCTGATGGCTGGGATCTTTGCCTTTACCCAGCTTCCGGTTGCGCCGCTGCCGCGTGTGGACTTTCCAACGATTCAAGTCAACGCGAGCTTGCCCGGTGCCAGTCCAGAGACGATGGCTTCTGCGGTTGCTGCGCCGCTGGAGCGACGGTTTGGACGCATTGCCGGACTGACAGAGATCACGTCCGCCAGCTCGCTCGGACAGACCTCGCTGACCCTTCAGTTTGATCTGGATCGTGATGTCGATGCCGCAGCGCGTGATGTGCAAGCTGCGATCAATGCAGCCGGTGGTGATCTGCCCGCAAACCTGCCGAGTCGTCCGCGCTTTGGCAAAGTGAATCCGTCCGATGCACCGATCCTGATTCTGGCGCTGTCTTCCGAAACGCTGCCGCTGGCACAGGTGTTTGATACCGCGAGCAGCATCTTGGCGCAGAAGATCAGTCAGGTGTCAGGAGTCGGCCAAGTCTTCGTCGGTGGCGGTCAGCAGCCAGCGGTTCGAGTGCAGGCCGATCCTGAAGCACTGGCGGGACTTGGACTTGGTCTGTCAGATGTGCGCAACGTCTTGTCCGCAAGCACGGTGAATCATCCCAAAGGATCGCTGTCCGGGGACGCTCAACAGCGGGTCTTGTCTGCCAATGATCAGCTGATTGGCGCAGAGAGCTATGGCTCGCTCATCTTGAGTTATCGATCCGGTTCCGCAGTCCGTTTGAGAGATGTCGCAAAGATTGTGGATGATGTGGAAAACAACCGCAGCGCTGCGTGGTCAAGTGGTCGGCGCTCTGTGCTGCTGATCATCCGTCGACAGCCAGGTGCAAATGTCATCGATGTGATCGATCGCATCAAAGCGCTGCTTCCTACGCTGACCAAGTCGATCTCTCCGGCGATTCAGATCGAGACTTCGATCGATCGCAGCCAGACCATTCGCGCCTCGGTCGCTGAAGTGGAGCTAACGCTCGTCCTTTCCATGGTGCTGGTGGTGCTGGTGGTGTTTGTGTTTTTGCGCAGCGCGCGCGCGACTTCAATTCCAAGTGTCGCGGTTCCGTTATCGGTCGTAGGAACCTTCGGCGTGATGTATCTGTGTGACTATTCGCTGAACAACCTGTCGCTGATGGCGCTGACGATCTCGACGGGATTTGTGGTCGATGACGCGATTGTGGTGACCGAAAACGTCGCGCGTTATCTGGAGCTTGGCTGGTCGCCGATGCGCGCCGCACGACAAGGAGCCAAGCAGATTGGCTTTACGATTGTGTCGATCACGATGTCTCTGCTCGCGGTGTTTATTCCGATTCTGCTGATGCAAGGAATCGTGGGTCGGCTGTTTCGGGAGTTTGCCGTTACGCTGAGCGCTGCCGTCGCATTTTCCGCCGTGGTTTCGCTGACCCTGACCCCGATGATGTGTGCGCGCATCCTGCGAAAGGAGTCCGCGCACAGCCAGCCCGGACTGATTTCGCGCATCTTAGAAGCGGGCTTTTCGGGTCTGCTTCACATCTACGATCGCGGACTGTGCTGGGTGCTTCGTCATCAAGTCCTGATGCTGATGGTGACGCTCGGAACCGTTGGGCTCAGTGTGTTTCTGTTCTTCGTGGTTCCCAAAGGTCTGTTTCCGCAGCAAGACACCGGACAGCTGATGGGCTTTGCAGAGGCCTCCCAAGACATCTCCTTTCCGGCGATTCGCGACAGACAAGAAGCGGTCAACAAGGTGGTGATGTCTGATCCTGATGTCGCGCACGCGGTTGCGTTCTTGGGTGCGGGACCGGGTGCGTCGGTCAATTCCTCGACGATGTTTATCGAGCTAAAGCCGCGTCCTTCCCGCAAGGCCAGTGCCGATGAGATCATCGCGCGACTGCGTCCAAAGCTTGCGAAGATCGAAGGAATGCGGCTGTTTTTGCAAGCGCAGCAAGACGTGCGAATTGGCGGACGTTTTACGCGCACGCAGTATCAGTACACGCTGCAAGATGCGAACTTGGAAGAGCTCAATGCGTGGGCTCCGCGTGTGCTGGAGCGTCTGAAAAAAGCACCGGAGCTGCGTGATGTCGCAAGTGATCAGCAGACCTCGGGACTTCAGCTGGATGTGATCATCGATCGCGACACCGCCGCGCGCTTGGGGGTGAGTCCGTCCGCGATTGATGATGCGCTCTACGATGCGTTTGGTCAGCGGCAGGTCGCGACGATGTACACGCAGCTCAATCAGTATCGCGTGGTGCTGGAAGCGCTGCCGTCGCTACAGACTGGACCGGATGCGCTCAAACACATCTATGTTCGCTCTGCATTTGCATCGGGATCCGGCGCAAGCGGAAGCAGCACAAGCGGTACAAACGGAGCATCAGGAATCGCAGCAAACGGAGCATCAGGAGTCGCAGCAAACGGAGCCACTGCAAGCCTGGTTCCGCTCGCTGCGGTGGCGCGCTATAAGCCAAACTTTACGTCGCTGTCGGTCAATCATCAGGGACAGTTTCCTTCGATCACGATCTCGTTTAATACCGCGCCCCAGGTTGCGCTGGGACAAGCGGTGGCAGCGGTTGGGAAGATCGAGCGAGAGCTGGGACTTCCGCCCAGCGTGCGTGCGGCGTTTCAGGGATCGGCGCAAGCGTTTGGTTCGTCGCTCGCGAATGAGCCCGTCCTGATCTTGGCGGCGCTGGTCGTGGTCTACATCGTGCTGGGAATGCTGTACGAAAGCTACATTCACCCGATCACGATTCTGTCTACGCTGCCGTCGGCGGGAGTCGGTGCACTGCTCGCGCTCATCCTGTGCAAGACGGAGTTTTCGGTGATCGCGCTCATCGGAATCATCCTGCTGATCGGAATCGTCAAAAAGAACGCGATCATGATGATCGACTTCGCGCTGGAGCTGGAGCGCGACGAAGGACTCCTGCCGCGTGATTCGATCTACAAAGCGTGTCTGCTGCGCTTTCGTCCGATCTTGATGACGACGATGGCGGCGCTGCTGGGCGGACTGCCGCTCGCGCTGGGAAGCGGTGTTGGATCCGAGCTGCGTCGTCCGCTCGGAATCACGATCGTGGGCGGGCTTATCATCTCGCAGCTGCTGACGCTGTTTACGACCCCGGTGGTGTATCTGGCGCTGTCGCGGTTTAGTCACCGACGTACACAACCGAAAAGCGAGCCGATTCCGACCCGCGCGTAAAGCCCCGAAAATGCCTTGACGGTGCGTGCGTCGGACAGTAACGATTCGCGCCAAATGAAGCTTCGGGCGACCCTGCGCGGCAAGACCTATCAGTTTCGCGACCTTCGCGACGTGATGGCCAAGGCCAACGAAGAAAAATCCGGAGATCGACTGGCTGGCGTCGCGGCGGCGGACACGCTGGAGCGCATCGCTGCCAAGCTGGTGCTGTCCGAAGTTCCGCTGTCGGCGTTCATCGAACATCCGGCGGTTCCGTACGATCAAGATGCGGTGACGCGGCTTATCCTCGACGAGCTAAGCCAGCCGATCTTTCGCTCGGTGAAGAACTGGACGGTGTCGCAGCTTCGCGAGCATGTCTTGCGGACCGACGTAACCGGACCGGATCTGCTGCGGCTTGGACGCGGGCTGACCTCCGAGATGATCGCGGCCTGTGCCAAGCTGATGTCGAACCTGGACCTGCTGTCGGCGGCGCGCAAAATTCGCGTGGTCGTTCACGCCAACAACACGCTCGGGCTCGAAGGTCGCGTCGGAGTGCGGCTTCAGCCGAATCATCCCAATGACTCGATTGAAGGCATTTTGTCGTCGCTGCGAGATGGACTTTCCTTTGGCTGTGGCGACGCGGTCATCGGCATCAATCCCGTCACCGACAACTGGGAGATGACGCGCAAGATCCTCGATGCGACGCACGACTTCCTGGAAGAGTGGCAGGTTCCGACGCAAAACTGCTGTCTGGCGCACGTCACCACCCAGATGAAAGCGCTGCAAAACGGCGCGAACCTGGGCCTGATGTTTCAGTCGCTGTGCGGAACAGAGTCGGGCTGCAAAGCGTTCGGAATCACCATCGACATGCTGCATGAAGCGTGGGACATGACAAACAAGCTCGGGACCGCGACGGGACCGAACGTCATGTACTTTGAAACGGGGCAGGGCAGCGCGCTGTCGGCCAATGCGCATCACGGTGTCGATCAGCTGACCTGCGAGTCGCGCAACTACGGTCTGGCCCGTCACTTTCAGCCGTTTTTGGTAAACACCGTCGTCGGCTTCATCGGTCCAGAGTATCTGTTCGATGCGCGTCAGATCACGCGAGCGGGGCTCGAAGATCACTTCATGGGCAAGCTGCACGGTCTGCCGATGGGCTGCGACGCCTGTTACACAAACCACGCGGACGTCGATCACAACGATCTGGAAAACCTGGAAGTGCTGCTGGCGAGTGCGGGCTGCAACTTCTTTATGGGTCTGCCGATGGGTGACGACGTGATGCTCAACTATCAGAGCACGTCGTTTCATGACAACGCGACGATGCGCGAAGTGCTCGGCTTCCGTCCGGCGCCCGAGTTTGAAGCGTGGATGGAGCGCGTCGGCCTGATGGAAAACGGTCGGCTGACGGCCCGCGCGGGTGATGCGACGCTGCTCACGTAAGGCGCTGCGCGCTGCGCTGTGACAGCTCCAATCGCTACCTGCCGCGACGTGAGCGCTCCAGCTGGATGTACAGGTCGGGACGCAGGCTGCGCAGTGCGATGATCTCGGCAGATGACTCGGTACAGGGTCCGCTCGGCAGCGTCAGCTCGGTCATCACCAAGATCTTGAGCTGCGGCCACGTCAGAAGCGGGCTCAGGTCGCGCACATAGGTAAACCCGATGTCGAGTCGGCGAAGCTGTAGCGCGGCCAGGGACGATAGATCGGTGATCTCGGTGCCGTATAGGTTCAGCTCGCGCAGGCTCGGGAGCGCCGTCAGCGGTGACACATCGCGAAGCGGATGATGCGCAAGCGACAGGATCTCCAGCGCGGGCAGCTTCGGGATCGCGGACAGCAGCGGGTACTGATCAGGCGTCGGGGGATAGTAGAGCAGCGTCTTGGGCGCGGCGGACAGATCGAGCTGCTTGAGCGTAGGTAGCTCTGGCAGCGATCCCATGCATCGAATCGGATTGCACGATAGATCCAGCGACGATAGCTCCGGCAGCGCGGTCAGTGCGGCAAGGCGCTCGTCGGACACGCGATTGCTGGGAAGCGCCAGCGTCGTGAGCTTGGGAAAGCGAGTGAGCGGCGATAGGTCGGAGACGTGTCCCCACGCCAGCTTCAGCGACACGAGGTTTGCTGATATCGGCCACAGCAGGCGTAGGTCGCTTGGCGGGTTTCTTTTGGCAAAGAAGACGCACGTAAGCTCTCGTCGATTGGCCAGATCGGTCAGCGATTGAATGTCAAACGCCGGCAGCCTACTGTCCAATAGCAGCCGTGCGAGCGAGATCTTGAACTTCCGCGCGAGCTTCCTGCCGCGCTCAATGTTCGCGGGAACACCAGTACAGACCATGCGAAACAGATAATCGGGTAGCAGCGGTGCGGGATCGACGCCCTGCGCAGCGCACAGCGCCTTTCCTTGTGCGACCTCTGCACGATCGTCACTACAGA
>CALMML010000400.1 GCA_937868485.1 uncultured Myxococcales bacterium
GACGCAAGTGCAAGCCCGTCCAGCCATGCAAATCGAGCGCTGAACCGGCAAAGCCTGCCCGGAAAGTCGAGGGATTTCCCAGCCACAACGTGAACATCTCGCTGTTGCTCGACAAGCAGTGTCTCGGTTCCGAAAGCCCCAGCTTCTACGCGCTGACGTTCCACTGTTTGAAGCGTCTGTGCGTACGGAGGCGACGCAAAATACCGCAGCGCTGCATGAGGGCGCTCGCTCTTTCCATCGCATCCCATCTTGCGGCACAGCATCGCAGCCAGCACATCAGACGAAGCAAGTCGAGTCGTTTGGACTTTCCGCGCCCCCTTTCCCCTGTGTCGACGCGCTGCAAAAATGCAGGATAATTGCATTTCAAAAATATGATCAATTCAATTCTCAGACGGCAGTTCTTCACTTTCTGCCAGCGACTTTAGATCTCAAATGCAATTCTGTTGCATCTATTAGGCGCTGCTGATATCGATCCATGGAGCGCGACACCTTGCTGTTGACCCCACAAAAGGGGTCCAAGAAAGAGCCTCCGATGCGACAACAGATGACACGCTCCGTGCATGCGCCAAAGCCTTCGGCAGCGCTGACTCCGCCCTCGACCCGTCACCTGCAAGAGATCGCAGCGCTGACCGCGTTATATGACGATGCTGTCAATGTCTGCGTGCTGAATCGATCGATCGGCTCGGACAGCGCGCCATCGACTTTGCGCAGCAAGTGCTGGCCCAACAAGACTACAGTCGATCGATTGTCGTCGATGCCGCGCATCCTGATCTGCGCGATCTCGACCTACACAATGAGCCGGAGTCGGGCCCCCTCCTGAGCGACATTGCCTGCTGGATTCAAGTCTTTGCGGATCTACTTGGGCCGCCGCGAGTGGGCGTGCGGCTATGCAGCGTGAACCAGCCCATGTGCCCGCGCTTTCATGTCGATCGCGTGATGGCACGGCTCATCCTGACCTATCACGGACCGGGAACAGAGTGGCTGGATTCCTGCGATGTGGATCGACGCTACTTGGGACAACCAGCAAGTCATGTCAGCGACGAAGCATCGGGTCTGATCAGGCATCCTTCCGCCATCCAGAAGATGCAGTCCTTTTCGGTAGGAATCCTCAAAGGAGAAGCCTGGCCCGGCAATGTCGGACGCGGTGCGGTACATCGATCCCCGATGCGGACTCCGACGCAGAGACTGAGCGGAGAGCGGCGTGTGTTGCTGACGCTGGATGGCCTGGCGTAACGAGCAGGACACGCACCGAGCGCGCAAAAGCGTAAGTGCCGAACGCAAGCGAATCACTTTGCTGCCAGCCAGTCGCAGCTTGCTGCTTAGCTCATCGTCGACGAAAAAGGTCTGCGCGACTGGCCCCAACACATGATGAATCACTCATCCATCCCTGCGACCTACGAGGAGCGGAAGCACTGCATACCGTTCCGTGCGGAATCCGGCTCACCAGACCGGATGTGACTGCACGAATCGTCCCCTGTCAGAGCCAACCAGCACGGAAAGATCGAGCAGCAGCGCGGCGTGTGTCGAAGCCCTCGCCTTGCAGTCCGTGCAGCCAGGACTGACGAGCGCACTGCACAGACGTTGGGAGTTAGCTTCCCGCGCGAGGGGCAAGCTCCTCAAAGAGGGCGCCGTTTGCCGCAAATGCAGCGATGGCTTCCTGAACCACCGCGTGCTGCTCTGTCACAGAGAGAGGCAGTCGGTCGAGCCAGCTTCGGAAGTCCTGCTTGAACTGTCCATGGTTCGGAATCTGCGAAAAGTCATAAAAGCGCAGTCCGTCCGGCCCCGGCAGGCCGAGGGAAAAGCCTACGATCCGTCGCAGAATCTGACCTCCCGACAGGTCGCCGAGATATCTGGTGTAGGCATGTGCCAGCAGCAGCGTGGGACTGTGGTCCGCTTGCGCGAAAATCCGCGCGGCATAGCGCAGTGCGGCGCTCGATGGGGGCTGCTTTTGCCAGGGCAGATCGCGCAGACCCGAAGTCGGCAGTCGCATCGCCAAGTAGTCCAGATCTTCGCTCAGCGCATTCTGTCGCCACAGCAGTGGCCACGCAGACCAGCCGAGGACTGGATGGTGCGCATGTCTGCGAAGTCCCTCTTCCAGCGCTCCGTAGACGGTGTGTAAATCGCGGAGCAGGCACTGATAGCTGCGTGGATCGATGACACCGCGCAGGAAGCTCCGAACGAAGGCCAGTCGCTCGACCCAGCGATGCGCGTCTTTGGTTCCTTCCCTGAGCTGAAGCGACAGCGGCTGCGACGACTTGTGCTGGGTCGTGAGCAAGGGAGGAATCGATTCCCAGCGGCTGATCGGATCTGATTCCTTAGTGCGAAGAGACATCAGCAGCCTCCGCATTGCATGGCTGGGACACGGGCTGCGCGTCCGTCAGGCTCGCGAAGAGGAATCGATCGAGATACTCGGTTGCCAGCGCGGCCCCAAACAGCTTGGCCAGCGCATTGTGCTCTTTGCGATTGCGTCGCTCTGCCGCCAGCCAGAGCTCTCTGCGATCGAGTGGTGACGAAGCAGACAGCGTCTGATCACTTCCTGTCATCTGAGCAGGAAGATCCGCGACCTTGCGTAGAAACGCAGACAGCGCAGCGAAGACCGAGGACTCTGCGCCAGCGTGCGCTCCGGCGATCACAGCCAGTGGGGAAAAGACTCCTTCGGTAAAGTCTGGACGCTTGCGCGGAATGACGACGCCCGACAGATCGTGGGTCAGCGCGCGCAGCAGTGGCGCACAATAGGAATCCCACGCGACATCATCGGTCGGGGCAAGATCCACAGCGATCAGCGACAGAGAGCCACGCAGGGCGACGAGGTCGATTCCTACGATCGGAAAGCCCGTGTTGCGTCCGGGGATTCCTACCACGGTCAAGGAACACAGGTGACCCGATCCGGTGGTGATTGTGGCGATGGTGAGTGCGTCAAATGCATCGCTCTGGTAGCGCGCTGTGGTCATCGTAAGGGGCTGCTCGGGGCTGCCTCCGCAGATCGTTCGCAGGTGCTCAGGAATCGGAAGTTCCCGTCTCTGATGAGGATGAACCAGCTCCTCGTTTACAAGGTGGAGCAGCGCGTACAGCCCACGATCAAGCGAGGGTGTAGAGGCACTCATCAGGAGCTCCTGAGCAGCAGAAAGAGGGTCACAAGAAACAGACACAGCGCGAACAGGAGCCCTGTCATTCGGACCGTGCGAGAGTCCAAGAGAGAGCGCGCAGCGGCTATCCAGGCAACGGTGATCGCAGCAGGAATCACAGCAGGAATCGCAGCAGGAATCGCAGCAGGTTTCTTCACTGCCGTTCCTGGAGCGGCTGAACCCGAAGAAAGCTGGACTGCAAACGGACTGGGCGCGTCGATCGCGGCCTCTGCTGGGCGTGGACTCTGCGGAGGCTTGGACTGAGACCCAGACGGCAGCAGCGCGGACTTAGACAGGATCGGGCGCGCTGTCTCCTCGCTCGCTCGGTCGAGTACCTTGTCGGTCGGTCGGTCGGGAGCCTTGTCAGTCGCGCCGTCACTCGCGGTGTCGAGAGCCTTGTCATGGGTCTTGTCGTGCAGCAAGAGCAGATAGGAGAGCGCATCCTTGACCTCTCGCCACGATCCGTAGCGCTGCTCTGGCTTTTTGCGGAGCATGCGATGAATCACGAGTGCGAGGTGTCGATCGAATGACGGAACCAGTTCAAGGATCTGCGCAGGCTCTTCTTGAATGTGGGCAAGCAGCAGCTCGCGCAGGCTATCGCGCTCGAAAGGAGGCCGCCCCACCGCCGCATCATAGAGCGTTGCCCCGAGGCTATACATGTCTGCACGAAAGTCGATGGTGCTGGGATTTTCGATCTGCTCGGGTGCGATATAGGTCGCAGTTCCAGACACCAGACCGAGCGCAGCCAGCGGATCCTCGAGCACTCCGTCTTTGGTGCGGCGACTCGCGATTCCGAAGTCCACCAGCTTGATGTGACCATCCATGCGCTCGATGATGTTCGATGGCTTGACGTCGCGGTGCATCAGGCCACCACGGGCCGCTGCTTCCAGGGCTTCCGCGACCGCGAGACCAATCCGTGCGATGTGTGGTGCTTGCAGCTTGCCGGTCACAGCGATGAGGTCTTCGAGCGAGTTCTCTCCGACGTGCTCCATCACAATGAACGGGAGTCCGTCCTGCAGATCGGCATCGAAGACGCGCACAATGTTG
Source organism: uncultured Myxococcales bacterium (assembly GCA_937868485.1). GTDB lineage: Bacteria > Myxococcota_A > Polyangia > Palsa-1104 > JAEUJZ01 > JAEUKA01. The sequence continues at coordinate 4,173 of CALMML010000400.1, forward strand.
GGATGATCCAGACGAACCAAGGTCTGTGCTTCGCGTAGGAATCGACTCCGCGCATCGGGATCTGCGGACAGGTCGATCGCCTCGAAGACCTTGACGGCCACCGGAACGCCCAACATCTCGTGAAAGGAACGAAAGACGGTCGCCGTCGCGCCAGATCCGAGCGACTCTTGTAGCAGATAGCGACCGATGCGCATACCAGGCGCTAAGTCCGCAAGCCGACGCTGCGGTGGCAAGCTGGGCGTCGGAGTTGCTTGCATTCCAGGCTGTTCCGTTGCGGACTCCTGAATGGACTCCTGAACGGACTCCTTCGTGACAGCTTGAAGGGACTCCTGAACGGACTCCTTCGTGACAGCTTGAACAGACTCCTGAACAGACT
>CALMML010000401.1 GCA_937868485.1 uncultured Myxococcales bacterium
TGTTGACCATAACGGGCTATCCGGGCACTCAACCATCCTTACACATCGAAGCTTGTTACCAGTACGAGCACAGTGGTGCCGTCAGTTTTGATGCGCATCGCATCCATTATTACATTGACACATTGCCTGGGCAGAGTGGCAGCCCGATCTGGACCCTCGGCCAGGATGGAAAGCCAGTTGTGGTGGGCATTCACTTGGCTGGGCAAGAAGCTCCAGTGATTGCCGAATCGAGCGGCGGTCAGTTTAACTGGGGCACTCGCATTGATTCGGCAGTAGCGCAGCAGCTGAGCACCTGGTTACAAGCCGTCCGGTAGGCTCGGGTTCTGCGTATACGCGCCGAGCCGGGTCGTTACTTCGCTGCGCGGCGGGCGATGGCGGGGCCGATGGCGAACTGACAGACGGCGATGCCTGCCATCAGCACGGCGCAGCCGACCCACAGCGTGCGCGATCCGGGGCCGTCGAGTGCGGCGCCTCCGACCACGGGAGCGGCCACAGAGGCAAAGCCCCACGCCATGGTGTATACGCCCTGATAGCGACCGCGCAGCGAGGACGGAGCCAGGTCCGCCACCACGGTGTTGGCCGTGGGCAGGTAGGCAATTTCGCCAATCGTCCAGATGGCAATGCCCACCGCATAGCCCAGCACACTGGAGACAAATCCAAACAGCCCAAAGCCCACGCCGAACCACAGCGCCGCCACTGCCAGCACCGCATCGCGTCGCTTGTGCGTCAGCCAGGACGTCATGCGCGGCTGAAGCACCGCGATCAGCACGCCGTTGATGGCAAACAGCACGCCGTAGGTGGTCTTCGACAGCCCTTTGGCCGTCATATCGATCGGGGCACTGGTCCCCGTCTGCCACATCACCAAGGCAAATCCAAAGGCCAGCAGCACAAACAGCAGGAACGTCCCATCTTGTAAGACCGTGCCTAGACCCGCCTGCGCTGCGCCATGGTGTCGTTCCGTGGGCCGGGTTTCCGGCACCTTCCACAGCACCAGCAGTCCGTAGAGCGCCATCGTCACGGCATCGAAGACAAACAGTCCTAGAAAGCTCGTGGACGCCAGCACGCCGCCAAGCGTCATCGCCACCGCAAACCCCAGGTTCACGACCCAGTACAGCAGTCCGAACGCGCGGGTTCTTTTTTCAGGCGGAACGACATCGGAGATCAGCGCAGCCACTGCCGGTCGATACATCTCTCCCAACCAGCCGAGCAGAAATGTGAGCAGCGAGATCATCCCGAGCGACCGCGCAAAGCCGATGCCCAGGCTGGCTGCGGCTCCTCCCAGCAGTGAGATGATGAGCGTCAGCCTGCGTCCGTGCCGGTCTGCCAGCACGCCGCCGGTCAGTCCTGCCAAGATCGACCCGGCACCATACAAAGACAGCAGCGCGCCTGCCTCTGCATTGGGAAGTCCACGCTCTTGCGTCAGGTAGAGCGCCAAAAACGGCACCACCACGCTGCCCAGCTTGTTCACCAGTGTACCGAGCCAGATGGTCCAGTACACAGGCGGTAGCTCTGCATAGAGATTGCGAAGAAGCGCGTTCACGTCCTGCGCAGTCTAGTCCACCTGCCCGGTCGGATGTAGCTGTTCTAGGCCGCGCAGCAGCAGATCCAAGCCAAACGACAGCTCAAGCGGGTCGTTGTGCGCGCTGCGGATGATCTGTTTCGACATCCCGTGGAGGTGCGAATACAGCGCGGGCGGCAGCATCGGTGGCAGCTGATTGGCGGCAGCGGCGAGTTCCTGCGGACTGTCATTGCCCCGATGTGGGGAATCGGATGCAGCGAATCCTGGGGCAGACGGCCCAGCTGGGGATCGAGCCGCGCAGCTTGGTGGGCTGGCTGCGCTATGGTGGGACTGCGAACAGGCGCCTTGCGATCCCGTCTACGTGGGCGGGGACGGCGTGGCTTCATGCAGAGTGGGTCAGTCAGGTGGCGGGAAAGGCGGGAAAGACTGCGAGCGGGGACTTCCATTTGGAATGGAGCGCGAGTGGCGTTCAGGAATCTGCTTCCATTTGTGATGGAAGCGGTAAGGTCGTCTGGGAATAAGCTTCCATTTGTGATGGAAGCCCAAAATCTGTTTAGGAATCGCGTTCCACTTTGAATGGAAGTCACATCCCAGGTTGGGACGCTACTTCCACTGCCGATGGATCAAGAAAACTACATCGCTACAGCAATCCATTTCGGATGGAAGAAGATCACCAGGGATGCCCTGCGGTTCCATTTCAAATGGAAGCGGTGTTTTTGACTCGCTCATGGCTGCGGTGAGGCGGTCGGCGCAAGTGGCGCGGGTGATGGTGCAGTCCGTGGTGTCGAGCGCGTTCGATCGGGAATGATGCTGTGAATCTGCGGATCGGGAGTCCCGGTCGCTTTCAGGTGTCGCTTCAGGTTCACAAGTGCCATCTGAAGGTTGCGACCGAGCGCGGTCTTCGCTTTGCTAAGCATCAGGTGCTGCGCGCGCGGAGTCAGGGTCTTTTCCACCGCATCGCGCAGGGTCTTTGCGGAGTCGCGAAGCTGCTTTCCATGGTCCGTGGCTTTTTTGCTGTCGAGCTTGGGATGTAGTCCGGCTTCCAGCAGCTCAGCCAGCAGCTCCATGCGGATGGGCTGCTCCGCATCGGGACTGTCTGTGTAGAAGCTGACTCCATCGGGAAAGAGCAGCGCAAACGCTGGGTCATGTGCGGGACGCCCGATGTCATTCCAGATTTCATCCGAGATACGCCCGATCAGCGCATCGGACGCTTCATCTTTGGCATCCTTGAGTGCCTGAAGCGGAGCAAGCTGCGCGTCGACTGCTTGCAGACGCTGCATCACCAGATCGAAGATTCCAAGCGGCCCGGACAGGTACTGCTTGGCCAGGGTCTCAAGCTGGCCACCGCGTGCCTTGGCGGCGGTCAGCGTGCTGCGGCAGTCCGCAACGATGTCTGTTACTGCGGCTTTTTTGTTGATCAGCATTCCCATGACAGATTCCTTTCGCGGCCCCGTGCGAAGAAAAAGTGGTTGGAACGTGGGGCCGCAAAAACGCTAGCGGGAATGTCTGAACGTGCAAGCGAAGGAACCGGATTGGGAGTCTGTTTTCCGACGGAAGAAGAAAAAGTTTTGTCTGCGCATTGGGAATGAAAACTCGCATTCCGCAGCGCACGCACAGACCGCCAGTGGATGAGGTGTAGATCGTCTATTCAATGCAGGCGCAGCAGCGTGAAGAGCTGGTGCTACCAGGGAAGGCACAGTAGCCGCCCATTTTCTTGGCTCCGACGCAGGCTGCTTGGCAGTCTCCCTTGGCGGTACAGCCCTCGCATCCCGATGGCTGACAGCCGCAGCACATGCCAGATGTTGTGCTGCCAGGATAGGAACAGACTCCGGCTCCGCCGAGTCCCGCAGAGATGCAAGCGGATGAGCAAGAAATTCCCGATGTCACGCAGGAAGTACAGCCGCCCCCTGATGGTTTGCTGGTGGATGGGAATGCGGCGGCGATGCGGTTTCTGTTCCACTCTTTGACAGATGCTCCGCCAAACCAGATGGCGCGAACGGTGGTTCCGTCTAGCTCCAGAAACGGAGTCACTTGCCCATAGCGATCGTAGGCGCTGCCACTTACGCCAAACAGCTTGCCGTGATCGACCCAGCAGATGCCATCGGGACTGGTTGCGTAGTAGGTTCCGTCTCCGGCTTCACGGAGCATGACGTAGGTGCTGCCGACTCGCTTTACGTCCACGGCCCCGGCATTGCGGAAGATCGGATTTTGCGGCGCACGAACAAAGTGAATCCCATCGGTTGAGGTGGCCAGGCCGACATGCCGCTGTCCTTTGGACGTTCCGTCGTACCACATCCGGTAGACGCCCCCTTCCAGCAAGACCGACGGACGCCCGACCTTTTCGTCATCCCACGCGCCGGGGCTTCCCTTGCCGAGCACCTGCTGCACCTTGGTAAAGCCAGTGAGCTTTGGGGACTCTGCCAGCCAGATCTCATCGTTTTCTGCGGTGGGTGCATCGGTGTAATACATGCGCCAGGTCTCACCGCTGCGGACGACGCTGGGATCGTTGACGTGGTTGGAGCTGCCCGCTTCCAAGACGGCTTGGGGCGCGCTATCAGTGGGCCACTTGCGCCACTGCATTCCGTCTTGCGACCAGGCGACAAAGATGCGGTCATGTCCGTCGCTGCCTTGGCCTCCGTACCACATGACCCGGACGCCCGCGAAGTCATGCAGATCCGGTGCGTACACGTTGTCTGCACCTTGCGCGACGGCTGCCGAAGTGGGAACCAAGATGGGATTGTGGGTGTACAGCGAAAAGGACGTAGGGAATCCTGCCGGAAGGGACGGATCGCAGCCGGTGGCCGCATCGATTGAAGCGGCATCGATCACCTTGGCATCCGTCGTCGTGAGGTCCAAGGTGGATGGATCTACCGTGGATGGCTTGGGCTGCTGCGCGCCCCCTTGGGAACAGCCGCAGAGTAGAAGTCCCAGTGCCCACCGCGTGACTGCGTAAGAAAAGGTCGAGCGCCGCGTGTCGATTGCGTCTTCCGTCATCGTGCCCGCTTCATATCACGGGTAGACGGTGCGTTTTGTTGCGAAACGAGGAGCCTATGCGGGCGGGACTTCAGCCGTCGCGTGACCGGATGGCTGTGGCGTCCGTTTGCGCAGCGTGACCCAGACTCCGTCCTTGGGCCGGAGCGTTGTGCCGATGTGAGCGGACACAGGATGGCTACCGGATGCAATCACTTCATAGCGAGACAGAATGCGCGCCAAGATGAGCTGTCCTTCCATCAGCGCGAACTCTTTGCCGATGCAGATGCGCTGACCGGCACCAAACGGAATCCAGGCCAGCGGATGCCGGGTTGCCACGAGATCCGGGGAAAATCGCTCGGGATCGAACGTATGCGGGCGGCTCCACTGCTGCGGATGACGATGGATCGTGTGGACCATGATTGCGACTTCTTGGCCTTTGGGAATCCGATAGCCATCGATTACATCGTCTTGCTCTGCGGTGCGCGGAATCCAGAACACCGGGCCATGAAGACGCAGCGCTTCCTGAATCACCGCCAAGGTATAGGGGAGCCGTCGTAGATCGGACATCTCTGGCTCGCGACCTTGCAGCACGGACAGGATTTCCTGTTCCAGCTTCTTCATGGACTGGGGCTGGGTACGCAGGTGGTCAAACGCAAAGGACAGAGCAGAGGATGTTGTCTCGTATCCTGCCAAAAACAGGGCCACTGCTTCATCGCGAAGCTCTTGCGCGGTCATGCGCTGCTGCGTCTCGGTATCAACGGCATCAAGCATCATGCTGAGCAGCTCTCCGCCTTCGCGGTTGGGATCTCGCTTTCGCTGATCGATGATGTCAAACAGCGCGCGATCGATGCGCTGTACCGCTTCCGTAAAGCGCTTGCGTCCTGGCACCGGAAACCACTTGGGCAGCTTCTGGGTCAGCATTCCCAGCATCATGTAGTCGAGCGCAAAGCCCATTTCCTTTCCCACCATGTCCGCTGTCTGTTGTCCAAGCTGCGATCCGAACATGGTCCGTACGATCACGCGCATCGTGATGACAGTCATCTCGCGGAACAGATCGATGGGACGACCGCTTCGCTCGTATTGCTCCCAGCTCACCAGCTCTTCATCGATCGCGTGGATCATCAGGCGGACCATGGCCGTCAGCCGCTCGCGGTGAAAGTGAGGCTGCATCATCCGGCGCTGGCGCAGCCAGAAGTCCCCTTCGCTGGTGGGGAGCCCGTTGCCAATCAAGCCTCGGATGGCATCCCACAGCGGATTCGCTTTGCTGTAGATGCGCGCATGATCGCGAAGGACGTGCTGCGCATGTCGCGGATGGCACAGCACGGTCACTTTGGTAAAGCCCAGGTTCAGCGTAAAGATGTCTCCGTGTTGCTGCTGCAAGCGCTCTAGTCGATCCAGGCGCTGGGTCAGCAGGACTGGTAGCTCTCCAAGCACGGGGACTGTGGAGCACATGGGCGGATGCGTAGGCGGCTGTACGGACTCGATCGGACTGGTCATGGTGTGTCACCAAATGGGCTGGAGGTCAGTCTCGAACCAGACACAGGCCAGCGCACGATGACACCAGGTAGGGCCAGCGCAGACTGCGCACGACATCGACCCCTGGCAAGGTGTCCACCGAGCGACGACCATACACAGACAGTATCGCATGCCGGTTCGCTTGTGAGATGATGATGACGAATGGCGCTGGGGCACAAGCTGACGGCAGAGCACGGCTTCCTTTCCTTTGTGGTGCAGGGGGAAGTTCGAGAAGTCGATATTCAGAAGCTCATTGATGCGGGGCGTGTGCTGGCCCAGAAGCGACATCGCTTTTGGATCTTGGCAGATGTCACGCACATGACTGGGTTTTCAACGGACGCGCGACGGGCGGCTGCGCAGAATCCGTACGGGGATCAGTTCCACGGTGCAGCGGTTGTGGGCGCAACGACGTTTACGAGGACGCTGATTACGCTGGTGACGCGCGCGATGATCTTGCTGGGTCGCAGCCACGTCGATGTTCGGTTCTTTCCAAGCATCGAAGCAGGGACGCAGTGGATTCGTGAACACCTGGCGCGTGAAGATGCGCGCCGGGCTGCGATGTAGCGGAAGAGGAATCGGGCCCCCTTGGTTCGGAAGGGGGCTGCGGGCGGCGGGTCTGCGGGGAACTACTTCTGCGCGGCGATGTGGATCATGTGACCTGCGGAGTACGCCGTAAACTCGGGCGCATACATCGACTGGATGGTCGCGGGACCGACGCGGAAGTGTCCAGCAAGGTTTGCGCGCAGGCGGTACTTGAAGGTGTACTGACCGGCGGGAAGCTGCTCGAAGAAGAAGTTGGTGCCGCTGTCGCGGATCTCTTCGTACCAGCCGATCCCCTGATCCCACTTGTAGCGTGACACGGTGGTGTCGGGCTCCATTCCTGCGGCGCGTGGGTCGCGTAGGTGTACGTACTCTGCTGCGTGCTTGGTGCGCAGCGAGAGCTGGACCTCGATCTGATCGCCCGGCTGAATGACGGTGCCTTCCGCCAGCGGGGTAAGCGTCCACTCCTTGCCGTTATTTTGGCGAAGGAAGTAGCTGCGATCGACGCGGAAGAAGTCGCCGCTGCCTTCGGTCGGGAGCTTTTCGGTCGAAAAGTGCCACGTTGCCGAAGCGAACAGAAAGCCCTTGGTGGCCTTTTCGACCTTCACGGTGTGGTGCTTCTGCGGCTCGACCTGGGCACCGGGCAGGATGATCTGGGTCTTGCCTACGTATTTGTCGGGATCGAACGCAAACGACTGCACCATCGGGCCGACAGACACTGTGGCTTCTTCACGGACGCCAAGCGACTTGTCCGCGCGCAGGTAGTGAACCAAGGAATAGATGACCTCTGCGGTGGCGCGCGTCGACTTCCACTGGCTGAGCTTTTTGTTGAGCAAAAGCCACAGCACCAGCCCGTCTTTTTTCGGGTTCTGGGGGTCGATTTCCATCAGCACACGCAGCGCAAACGCATGCGATTCAATCGAGTCGTTGTACCAGAGCCACGAGCGATCTTCGGGAGCCCAGAACGTCCCCTGATCCTGCACGGTCTTGGCCGAGTCCATCACCGAGTCCCACACCAGCTTGGCATCCTGCGGCCTTCCCATTCGCTTGAGCGTGAGTGCGAGCAGTCCCTTGATGTACGGAGAGTGCTTGCGCCACTTCTTGAAGGTGTAGTCGAGGATCTCTTTGCGCTCGCTCGGTGTTAAGGCATCGCCGGTCCACGACGAGTCGGGATAGGCCGTCGCTACGTAGTTGAGCAGCGTGAGAAACTCCCAGCAGCACTCCTCTTTCTTCATGAGCGACACGTAGTCTTTGCGGAAGTGCTCGGCGAGGTACTGCCAGCCGCGCTGGACCATGTCTTTGGGAATGTCGATCTTGAACTCGGTGGCGCGTGCAAAGCCGCTCATCAGGTAGAGCGTCATGTACGGGCTGGGCGGGCCTCCGGGGAACCACGGGAAGCCTCCTGATGAAGTCTGCGCCTTGCGAAGCTTGCCGAGGGCCGAGTCGCGCTGGGACTGCGCAACCTGCGGGTTCAGGGTGTTGATAAGTGGCGTGCTCGAGTCGCGACCACCTCTCGACAGCTCAAGCCAGGGCGACTCTTCCAGCGTCATCTTGCGGTTGGGATCGTTTGCGTCCCAGGGATCCAGCGCGGTCTGGCGCTTGCTGAACTCCTCGGCGGACTTGGCGACCTGTGGGAACTCGCGATAAACCGACGAAACAATCCCGGTCGATAGGAAGCGGTTGAGCGTCTGTTCCACGCACTCATAGGGATACGTGGTCAGGTAGGGCAGGGCCTTTAGCACCGTGTAGAAGAGCTGCGTGTCCAGCGTCACCACAAGCTGCTCGTTGATGCGCGAGGGATCGTCACTGCGCTTGAGATCTTCAAACGTCATGGTCCGCGCGTCTTTGTCGCGCAGCGTGACAAAGCGAGACTGGGACAGGTGCATGCGGCTTGGCAGCACCGGCAGCGGACGCAGCTCGCCATCGGAAAAGTCTGCGGTCTGGGCAGTGACCTTGAATGCGTACACACCGACAATCGGCGGGGCCGCCAGCGGGAAGGTCAGGCTGACGCTCTTGCCTGGCTCGACCGCAAACGGCTGAACCGCAGCGCGCACTTGGAAGCGATCGAGCAGGCTCTTTTGCGTCTCGGGATCGAAGATCTCCAGCTGGAGCTTGCCCGACAGCGGCTTTTCACCCGCGTTGTTCACCATGACCTTGAGGTCGGCGCTGTCGACTTCGCGGAAAAAGCGCGGCAGGTACGGACGCACCATCAGCTCTTTGACGGTACGCACTTCGCGCCGTGCGCTGGCACCCGACAGATCCTGCGTAAGTGCGTGAACCCAGACGTTCCACGAGGTGACGGAGTCTGGGACCGTGAACTCGATGGCGGCGCTTCCGTCTGCTTCCGTCAGGAGCTGCGGAACAAAGAACGCCGTCTCTGAAAAGTTTTGACGCAGCGTGCTGCCGGTGTCGGCGGTCTGCTCGGGGGCAGCGGACTCCTTTCGGGGGGCCTCTTTGGGCTTGGACTCGGCCTGCTTCCCGTCGGAATCTTTTTCTTCGGCTTCGCTGGGGGCTTCATCGGCCAGTGCGCCCGATCGCGTGACCGCACGGGCTGGCGCGGCTGCCATGGGCGGAGGTGGCGCACCAGGGGCCATCATGCGCATGCCGCCAAAGCCACCGCGGCTGCGATAGCCCGGTCCACCAATGCCGTAGCTGTCGGGGAAGACCAGCTGGTCGCCGTGCAGCGATGGCACCGAGACGCTCGCCCACAGGTTGTTTGAATACACCCACTGCGGATGCTGACTGTCTAGGTTGACCCGTCCGTAGTTTATGCCACTGCGGTTGGGATACAGACCGGAGATGCTGGGCGGTGAGTGCGGCGCAAAGGCATCCAGGCTGCGGTCGTACATGTACGCGAGCAGCTCCGCCAGACCCTTGCCCAGGGCTTGATCCTGGGGTCCGCGTACCGTGATGCGCCACGTCTCTTTTTGACCGGGGCGCAGCTTGTCGCGGAACGTCGAAAACGCCAGCTTGAGATCCTTATTGTCCCACGGCACCAGGATCGACAGGCCGCGCTGCATAAACTGGTGGTCATGGATGGCCCACACCTGCACGCCGATGCCGCCGCGATCGGACTCACTGACTGGGATGTCCAAGATGGTGGAGGGATGGGCAACCAGCGTGCGGCGATCAAACAGCTTGCCATCGCGGAATAGCTCGACGAACACAGTCTGGCCTGGCAGACCGGATGCTATCAGCACGCGGGCTTTGCCTCCGACTGCAACCTGAGACTTTTCCACCGACACCAGCAGCGGCAGCGCTACCTTGCTCTGCGGTCCTGCGACGACCACTTCCTTCCAGGCTTCGGCGGTCGCGGAAAACTCATCTTGGGTCTTGTAGCGCAGCCGATAGACACCAGGAGGCAGCTGCGGCAGCGTCACGGTCGCCAGTCCATCTGCACCATGGCTGAGCTTGCCCGAGGCGCGCAGCTCTCCATCCGCAAAGGAGGCCAAGATCGACTCGGCCTGACGGCTGCGATCCCAGCGCGGGAACTGCTTGTCGCCGGGCGTCTGGTAGCGCTTGGTGGCTCCGCTTTCTTCCTGGGGCTCGGGACGCGCTTGATCCGCAGGCGGCAGCGTCACCTTGGGCTCTTTGAGCGCGAACAGCTCGTAGCGACCTTCCCCAGCGCGCGGGCTTCCGTCTAGGCTGTGACGACGGATGGTGAGCTTGCTGGCCTGGCCCTGTCCGATGAAGCCTTCATCGCTGGTGATGGTGGCATCGACCGCGACAAAGCCAAGTCGGAAGCTGCGCGTGGCCGAGCGGGTTTCTCCCCCTTCATCGGTTAGATCGGCGCGGACCGCATACGAATACTGAATGTGCTTGTTTTGGCGTTCGTCGGCTGCGGGCGTGAAGTGAATGTCGAACGTGCCATCGGATCGCAGGTCAGATGTGCCCGATGCGACGGTCTGTTCGCCGCTGCCTTCGTCTCCGCCACCGAAGCCAAAGTAGCTCCACCACCACGGATGGAACGTCTGGCGTCGGATCTGCCACTTGATCTTGCCTTGACTGACCGGCAGGCCGAAGTAGTACTTGGCTTCGCCGATGAGCGTCGCGGGGCGGTTGAGCCGAAGCGGGCTCGTCGGGTCTTTGAGGCTGACTTCAAACGTGGGACGCTTGTACTCTTCGACCTTGATGTAGCTGGACCCGCTGTAGGTGAGGCTCTGAATGTGCCAGTTGCCGAGCAGTCGTCCGGTCGGAATCGTGAACTCTCCGGCGGCAGTGCCAAACTCGTTGGTGCGCACCTGCGCCGACGCCACAACTTGGTGATTCGGGTCGAAGAGCTGAAGCTGCACCGCGCTGTTTTTGGCGACGTGGAGCTTGCCTTCGTTTTGCTGTCCTTCGTACGCGACGATCTTCCACAGCAGCTTTTGGTTGGGTCGATAGATGCTGCGGTCGGTGAAGATGAGCGCCGCCTGCTGTCGAGGCGGGTCGCGATCGTAGCCAAGATACATCGTGTTCTGATCGACAGAGAGGTCTTTGCCTAGCTCTGCCGTCACAAACACGCCGGAGTTTCCGACCTTCGGAAAGCGCACAAAGCCGGTCTTGTCGGTCTTTTGCTCGGCGATGGACTTGTGTCGCTCGTTCCAGTTTTGGCGATAGACACGGACCAGCGCACCTTCGATGGGACGACCCGATTCACCCGAAACGACCGTCACCTCGACGCTGCCACCGGACGTGCGAGTCTGCACCACCAAGTCCGTCACGATCAGGTTCATGGCCTGGACGCGGTTGTTTGCTTCGCCGAAGTCGGGCAGGTATGAACCCATCACCACGTAGGCTTTGGGACCACTCAGCGGCGGAGACACGAAGGTTGTGTGGCTTTGGTAGTCAGGCGTCGGCGGCAGATCGACGACCCACTCGGCGCTGGGCCGCTTGGTAACGAGCGCGCGCATCTCTTGATAGCCCCACAGCAGGTTGTAGTCCTTGGCGGACTCGACGCGGGCTTTCAGGTCTTGCTCGTAGGCGCGGAAGTACAGCTTGCCGATGTTCTTGTGCGAAACCTGAATCGATCGCTTGCGAGGGCCATCGACCAGCATCCCGGCGAGCTGGAAGTCCGGGGCTTCGATCTGCTGCATCAGGGACTGGCAGCTCAGGCCGCCGTAAGACTGTGGAAACGCCTTGTAGCCCTGCTGAGCCAGGCTGTGTGCGCGTACCAAGTCGCCGCTCGAACGAACCAGCTGCGCGAGCATCGCTTGTCCGCGTGCCCACCACTCACGGCCTTGATGCGAAGGCAGAAGCTGCTCTAGGTACGACACCAGCTGGGTTCGGTCGGCTGCGATTTGGTACGCGCTGTGTAGTCGGTGGATTCGTTCCAGCCGTGCTTCCAGTGCCGCGTCGGTCCGTCCTTGCTGGATGTGCCAGGCTTCCAGATCAGACAGCACCCGCACGAGCTTGCTCAGCGGATGCGCGCTGGCGTCATCGAACTTCCCACCGGGATCGCTCGTCGCTGGGGTCGGAAGCAGCGTGCCGAGCGGTGGACGCGCTTCGTTGCTCAGCTGTTCTGGCGTCCAGCCTTCGGTGTTGGCCAGGTGTTCGACAAATAGATAGGACAGCGCATCGCGGAGCGTGCCGCGAATGTGGGCCGGATAGTTGTTCGGCGTCACATAAGGAGCCAGCGACTTCACCGGGAAGCTGCCCAGCTCAGCGCGCTTTTGCCACAGCCGCTCGTACGAGCGCGCCGCTTCCAAAAACAGCTGCTCTTTGGTCCACGCCTTCAGATCCACCGCTGCTTTGCTGTCGACCTTTTCGCGGCGTCCAATCTCCCACGAGTACGCCGACAGATACGTCATCAGCGACTGCGCGTAATACAGCTCCAGCGCCGTCTGCGACAGCGCGTCTTGCGGCCACGGCTGCTCGCGCAGAAAGCGCACCGCCGTCTCATAGCCGTGCAGACCGACCTGAAGCTGCACATCTTTGATCAGCGTCTCGGTCCATTCCTCGCCGTTGCCGCTTTTTTTGGCTGCGTCGCGGATGCTGGTGATGAGCGTGCGTGCTTCTTCCAGCTTTTGGTCTTCGATGAGCTTGTCGACCTTCTTCCAGTCGGAACTCCTGGGCATGCTCGTCCTTCCTATCGGTGGCTTGTCGCTGGGTTGCGCGGTGGCGGCAATGGCATCGCTCACCGGGGAAACCTCATCGCGGTCACAAGCGGAGTGACACAGACACAAGGCCGAAAAGAGGACAGGCACCCACCCTAGCCGCATGAAGAGGCGTCGCGGAGACTGAATCATGGCCAGAGGATACCGCACTTTCCGATGTCGGATCTGCGGGGCCTCAGTGCGTCGCAGCGCTCAATGCTTGCAAATCGTAGGTAGCTTTGTATCCTGGCCGCCAGAAACTAGGCTTGCTCGGTCTGCATCCTTCCCTAAAAAAGCTTCTTTTCTGTGTAAGCTCAGCGACCAATCGGTCCCAGGAATAAAGACCGCTAGCCGTCCATTTCCCCAAGTACAAAGCCACATAAGCCATGCATCACGACGATTCCCCTGAGAGAGGTTTAGGAATGAATAAGACAGGCGTCATCTTAAGCACGATAGGTGCTCTGATTGTCGGCTTCCTGGTTGGGCAGCGAGTGCATCTCGACCGAGATGTCGACAGCGCCAAGCCGGTGCCCTCGGCGGCCCCGGATGCCTCGGTGGAGCGCTACAAGATTCAGGTCGGCAACGCGGCAGTGACTGGCTCGCCCACGGCGAAAGTCACCATTGTCGAGTTTTCCGACTACCAGTGTCCGTTCTGCTCGCGGGTGGAGCCGACGCTGGAAAAGCTGAAGCGCTCGTATGGCAAAGACCTGCGGGTGGCGTTCCGTCACAATCCGCTGCCGTTCCACCCGAATGCGGCTCCGGCCTCTCGGGCTGCGATGGCCGCGCGTGAGCAAGGCGACGACAAGTTCTGGGCCTTTCACGCCAAGCTGTTTCAAAACCAAAGCCAGCTGGACGACCAGCACTTCGAGCAGTTCGCGCAGGAAATCGGCCTGAACGTCGCCAAGTTCAAGTCGGACCTGGCGCAGAACAAGGCTCGCTACGACGAGCAGATTCAGCGTGACCAGGCCGAAGCCAGCAAGTTCGGCGCGCGTGGTACGCCAGCGTTCTTCATCAACGGTCGTCCGCTGTCGGGCGCGCAGCCGTATGACAACTTCGCCAAGATTGTGGACGAAGAGCTGGCGACGGCTTCCAAGCTGATCAAAGCCGGTGTGAAGCCCGAGCAGCTCTATGCATCGCTCATCCAGAACGGCAAAGAGCAGGCTTCGGCGGACAAGCCCGCGCAGCCGCAGAAGCAAGAGTTCCGTCTGCCCGACCCGAACGTCGTCTACAAGGTTCCGGTTGGAACCAGCCCGTCGGTGGGTCCGAAGACGGCCAAGGTCACGATCATTGAGTATTCGGACTTCCAGTGCCCGTTCTGCTCGCGCGTGGAAGGTACGCTGTCGCAGCTTCGCAAGACCTTCGATGGCGACGTTCGCGTTGTCTTCAAGCAGCTGCCGCTGCCGTTCCACAACAACGCGCACATTGCTGCCGAAGCGTCGCTGGCTGCCAATGAGCAGGGCAAGTTCTGGGAGATGCACGCCAAGCTGTTCGGAAACCAGCAGGCGCTTGATAAGGAAAGCCTGGTCAAGTACGCGACGGAGCTGGGCCTGGATGTCGGCAAGTTCAAGGGCGCGCTGGAGTCGGGCAAGTTCAAGAAGGTTGTCGATGACGAGATGACCGAGGGCAACTCCTTCGGTGCGCGTGGTACGCCGTCGTTCTTCATCAACGGCAAGCCCTTCCACGGTGCGCAGCCCTTCGAGAACTTCGAGAAGGTTGTGCAAAACGAGATCAAGCTGGCCAATGCCAAGCTCCAGGCGGGTACGTCGGCGGATGCGCTGTACGCAGAGCTGACCAAGGACGGCAAGGACAAGGCGGAAGCGCCCAAGCCTTCTGCGCAGCCGACTCCGGCGGAAGACAAGACGATCTACAAGGCGCTGATTGGTGATGCACCGATGAAGGGCCCGGCCAACGCCAAGGTCACGATCGTGCAGTGGTCGGACTTCCAGTGCCCGTTCTGCTCGCGGGTGGAGCCGACGATCACGCAGCTGATGAAGGAATACCCGAAGGAAGTCCGCGTGATCTTCAAGCAGCTGCCGCTGCCGTTCCACAACAACGCCCACATCGCTGCGGAAGCCGCGCTGGCTGCAAACGAGCAGGGCAAGTTCTGGGAGATGCACGCCAAGATGTTCGCCAACCAGCAGGCGCTGGACCGTCCGAACCTGGACAAGTACGCGCAAGAGCTGGGTCTGAACATGAAGAAGTTTGCGGCGGCGCTCGACTCGGGCAAGTACAAGGCCAAGGTCGATGCCGAGATGGCCGAAGGCAACAAGATTGGCGCCAACGGTACGCCAGCGTTCTTCATCAACGGTCACAGCCTGTCGGGTGCGCAGCCGTTTGAGTCGTTCAAGGCCTCTGTCGAAAACGCGCTCAAAGAAGTCGATGCGCTGATGAAGGCCAACAAGAAGCTGACGCCTGCCAAGGTCTACGACGAGATCATGAAGAATGCCGTCGAAAAGGCTGCGGCTCCGGCAGCGGCGGACGACGAAGAAAGCGACAAGACGGTCTACAAGGTCGATCCGGGTGAGGGTCCGAGCTTCGGCAGCAAGAACGCTCCGGTCACCATCGTTGAGTTTTCGGACTTCCAGTGCCCGTTCTGCTCGCGAGTGATTCCGACGGTCAAGAAGATCAAGGAAACCTACAAGGACAAGGTCCGCGTGGTGTGGCGCAACTATCCGCTCCCGTTCCACCAGGATGCCAAGCCTGCCGCCGAAGCCGCGCTGGCTGCTCATGCGCAGGGCAAGTTCTGGGAGATGCACGACAAGCTGTTCGAGAACCAGCGCGCGCTCG
>CALMML010000402.1 GCA_937868485.1 uncultured Myxococcales bacterium
GACGCCAGCGCCGAGACGGACCGCGAATGGAGACTTATTGGATGGGAACTAGCTAAGCTAGGACCAGAGTTCTTGCCTCATCCCCGGCAGCTACGCAGTCGTACACAATGCGCACGTAACGATCCAGTCTGGTGAGAAGAAGCAGTTTGTGGTCGGCTACTCGAAGCGCTACCAACTCGACAAGTTGGAAAAACACATGGAAAGTGAAGGCTGGCACTTGGTGGAGGGCTTGTCTTACGGTCCCGACGACAGATTCTTGGCCACTGTCTTCAAACGCCACGATGTCAAGCCGAAAAGAAGGAGGCGGTCCAAGTGAATCGAGCACCGCCGTTGCCTTCTTGCACTGCGTGGCGTTAGTCGATTTGCCCTGGCCGAGCCCGACCTCTCGCCGCTTCAGCGTCCGTCGTGACCAATGTGAGAGGCGGCGCAGGCGCACCATCTGTCGGGGGCTCGGTTCTTCGAGACGGCGCAGAAACGCAAGGGAGGCCCGTTCAGAACCTCGCGTGGAAGCAGCGTCCGATTCCGTTCCGATTCACAGATTGGCTTCGATGAGTGCGGTGCGCTGTGTACTATCGCGACTGGAAATCCGGTGATGACGCCATCCTCTTCTTCTTCTCATGTCGAACGCGGAATGCTACGAGAGCTGGCCTGGCTTTTTCTCCGTCTGGGAGGGACTTCATTTGGTGGACCCGCCGCCCACATTGCGATGATGGAAGAGGAAGTGGTCCACCGTCGCGCTTGGCTCTCCCGGCAAGAGTTTTTGGATCTGCTTAGCGCTACGAACCTGATACCCGGTCCAAGCTCCACAGAGCTGGCGATTCATATCGGACATCGTCGCGCAGGCTGGCCAGGTCTGCTGGTCGCAGGTGTCTGCTTCATCGTTCCCGCAGTGCTAATCGTGACGGTCCTTGCGTGGATCTATGTTCGCTTCGGGACACTTCCTGCTGCGGCTAGGATTCTGTTAGGAATCAAGCCCGTCATCATCGCGATTGTCCTACAAGCACTGTGGGGCTTGGGCCGTACTGCGCTCAAGAGTCTATCGCTGATTGTGGTCGGAATCCTATCCCTTGGCGTAACGCTCCTGGGTGTTCATGAGCTGCTTGTCTTGTTAGGAGCAGGTCTGCTGATGGTTGTAGTCCACGCGATACGGAGTCCTACTGGGACAGACTCTACAGCGAGTGCGCTGCTGCTGTTTGCATCACCAGCTGCGCTGCATTCCACACTCACTCCACTAGCGGTGGGAGCGACTCCCTTTGGGCTCTGTTCGCTGCTCCTGTTCTTTCTAAAGGTGGGCTCTGTTCTGTTTGGGAGTGGCTACGTACTGCTGGCATTTCTGCGTGCGGATCTGGTCGAGCGCTTTCACTGGCTCACAGAGGCTCAGCTACTTGACGCGATTGCCGTCGGACAGTTTACGCCGGGTCCGGTGTTCACCACCGCGACGTTCATCGGATTTCTCTTGAACGGAATGACCGGAGCGCTGGTTGCAACAATCGGGATCTTTCTGCCAGCATTTGTGTTTGTAGCGATCAGTTCACCGCTGATTCCGCTGCTGCGCAGCTCACGTCTTGCCAGTGCGATGCTGGACGGAGTCAATGTCGCATCGCTGGCGCTGATGCTTGCGACCACTTGTCATCTGGGACGATCCGCGATCTCTGGCGGATGGACGCTGGGCTTGACGATCCTCAGCCTGCTCGTGCTGATCCGCCTTCAGACAAACTCGGCGTGGCTGGTGCTCGGCGGTGCGCTGCTCGGCTTGCTGTGCTCGTAAGTCCTATTGAGCAGACAGCGATGGACTACCTTCTTCCTTCGCCCACGGACAGGTCATCTCCTCGGTGCTCTCGTCCTGCTGCACATCCGTCAAGACAGGCAGTCTGTGTACGCTCTGTTTGTCGGTCGCAATGCCTTCGTGCGCAAGCTCGCCCTGTAGCCACGGAGTCATCAGCGAAGCCAGGGTGAGATAAAAAGAATGACGGCTTCTTTCGGTCAGTCGCTGTGCAAACAGGGCAGCAAATCCTCCCAAATGTTCTTGTAGCAAGGTCTTGCGGACTTCGCAGACCGTACGCAGCGCCACCATCGCATCTTCAGAATCCTCAGCGGTGTAGAGCGCTTCCTTTAGGCACAGGAATGCCAAAAACTCCAGCTCTACACCGATGTGATCGGCTGTCTCGTGCTCGCTGCCACCTGTGCGAACTCCAAAGCAGCCATACAGCGCGGCGAGCTGACCCAGCAAGACTCCTTTGTCGATGAGCGCATAGCTACTTTGGTGCGGACTGACCGCGACACTCTGCGAAAAGAGCCGATTGTGTTCGGCAGTCAGTGATTCATCGACGCAAGGAAGGAGAGCACGCGACCACGCATGCAGTCGCTCTCCTTCTTCTTGGGACTCTGCAAGAGCTGCGTGAAGCAAGTCCCCTTCTGGATAGCGTAGCATGGTTGCCATGAATCGGTAGGACTCTGCTCGCTCAAGTGCTACCTGCTGCGCTTCCGTTAGCGACTCACTCTTCATGGAAGCACCACCTTCACAAACGAAGCCCAGTGCTTACGGCCTCCGACGTTTTGGTTGCTTCCATCCCACAGAGCGAATGCCATGGCCGTGGTCATACCGGAAGCAAGGCTTGGGTTTTCCTTATCTGCGGTCTGACGCGGAACAGAGACGACGACCGACCACTTGCCATTTTCCCACACTCCTTTGCCCTGCGCATCTTGGAAGTTGTGGTCTGCGAGCGAGCCAAACCCTTCGGCATGTAGCTCCTCTACCGGCCATTTTCGGTACAGCTTTGCGATCGGATTCCCAGCCGAAGTGGCAGCAAAGTAGCGACGAGCATTGTCACTCTGGAAGGACTCCGAGACATCGTACGGATATCTTCCTTCCACAAACGGATATGGGTCCGCCCAGTAGCCAGGATGGTATTCCTGAACGTCGGCGTGATGCCCGACATCGACATCCTTTTGCCACGCTGCTTTCCAGTGAAGGATGTAGACCGGATACTCTGCACTGCCCATCATCGGGTTGGTCTTCTGCGGCTCTCTGATCGGCATTTCGATGGCGATGGCATCTGTGAACTTGTCCACTTCCAGCTTGTCGTCACGCTGCCGATCATCCCACTCCAGTCGTACAGCCAGCCACTGGTCATCCAGCAGCGCGCGCACACGCAGGCTTGTCACAGACTGCTTGCCGAGCAGCGGATAGACAATGCTCTGCGGCATCAGCGCCACTTTGGTTTCCTGCGCGCCGTTCCATAATGCAGAGCGCGGATCTGTGCTCGGAGCAGACGCGGTCTTGGCTACTTTCAATTCGCTGCTTCCGACGAATTTCTCATCTCCGCTGCCCCAACATCCACCCTGCGCCAGCATGGTCAAGACCGCCAGCGACAGCATCGGTAGAGCTGTTGTGTGTCGCATGTTTCGACTCCTTCCCCCCCCGTGCTTTTTACGAGATGTTGTGGCGATACACTTGATACTTCTTGTCGAAGAAGTCGCGCTGGAAAAAGGGTTCAGTAAACGGCACGCGAACCGCTTCCTGAAACATTCCGTCAAAGCCCACCGCATCTTCCTTTTCGATCGCGTAGCGATGGATGATCTTGGGTGTATTCCCAAACATCAAGAGCGCAGCTAGCAGCTTCTTATCGCGTGGTGCGCTGCGATAGGCCGCGATGGCTTCTTCCACACCGGGCCCAAACATCTGCTTGAGGAACAGTCGCGGCACATGAACCGGCGGAATGTAGTACACGTTCGGCTCCGTCCCAAACTGCGGATAGAGCGGCAAGGCCAGCTTGCGAATCCGAATCAGATAGTCGAGTGGATTGTCTTCCTTTTCCTCTCCCGGATTGCTTAGGAAGCCTTGCAAGCGGATCTTCCCGATGCAGGTCTTGACGCACTGCGGCTGTTCTCCTTGCTCGATGAGCGGAAAGCAGCCGATGCACTTTTCCGAGACCCTCGTCACCATGTTGTAGAAAATCTTCTTGTACGGACAGGCTTTGACGCACTCTCGGTAGCCACGACAGCGAGACTGATCGACTAGGACGATGCCATCTTCAGGACGCTTGTAGATGGCTTTCCGAGGACACGCTGCCAGACAGCCAGGATACGTGCAGTGGTTACAGATTCGCGCCATGTAGAACATCCAAACGTTGTGGATGTTGTGGAAGAAGGCTCCTTGCGGAACCGCTCCTGCGCTGATGTCTTCCCCGAGGTTGGGCGATGCATAGTCTTCTTCTTCAGGAAGGAATCCCAGCGCGCGCTCCCCCGGAGGAGCAGCTTCAAAGATGGTCTTTCCGTTGTACGTTCCACCGCCATCCCACTCACCGGGACCAAGCATCTCCAGTAGCTTCACATCCCAGCCATGTGGATAGAAGCCGTACGGCTTGGTTTCCACGTTGTTAAAGAACGTGTGCTCTTGTCCTTTTCCGCTGGTCCACGTTGTCTTGCAGGCCACGGTACAAGTCTGGCAAGCGATGCACTTGTTGGTGTCGAAGATATAGGCAATTTGCCGACGCGGACGAGACTCCTCATAGGGGTACTCCATCTCGCGGTTTAGCTGAACGTTTTTGACCTTGCTCATGGACGATCCCCGCTTGCTACTTGGTGGTGATAAACTCGCCGCGAAGGAATCTCTGCATCGCTTCGCTCTCTGCCCCTGGAGTGAGTCCCTTTTGAACAGGACGCCACTTTCCTTGCCCTCCAATTCCGCCAGGCTGCGCACGCGTGATGCGGACAAACGACTCGCGCGGAGCACCTGTTGGACAGTGAACATCCACTTCAAACCCTTGTCCGAGCTGCTGCGTCATGTTGTTTTTCCGCACCAAGCTATCGGTCATATGAGTCGGCTTCAGATAGCCGCGCGTACAGCTCTGATGGCCGCCGTAACGGAATAGCGCCTGGTAGCCAGTCTCTTCGTTTCGTGCCAGTCCGTTCGGATTGGACTCGTGTCCTTGTACAGACCCACGCGTAGCGCCATACATGTTGTGCCACGTCCGCGTTACACCACGCGGAGTCCCCGGATAATAACGGAGTCGCACCAGCAAGCGAGCGACCTTGTAGTCATCTGGTCGTGCTTGCCAGCCTCGGAATGGACGGTCGGCGGGATCTGCATCTACATAGACATAATCGCCGTCCTCACAGCCCAGCTCCTTTGCATCTTCGGGATTCACTTCGATGTATCCCTCTGTCACAAACGGAGTGCGCGGATCATGTCGGAGCAGATCTCCAAATGGACCGAACCAGACCGCTACGATGTCTGTGTCCACCGGTGTGGTGTGCGCACCGTGACGATACTTGGGAGTATGAAAGATGAAGCGATAGTTGGGATCCTGCTGCATGAGCGGATGCTTGGTTTTCGCTACCTCTTCCCAGCTCTTTACGACGTTCCGACCTTGGCGATTCTCACTGGTGATCTCACCGGGATCGACTCCGTATTCGGCTGGACCTTTGGGATGAATCGCAGGATGCGGCTTGGCCACGATCACGTTCGGCTCAAAGAACGTAGAGTCGATTGGCTCGCGATGTATCGGCAGATTTTCTCCGGCATCGCGGAACTCCTTCTCATCACGATACAGTTCCACTCGACCTGTTCGTGTATACCAAGGACGATCTTCGTATGCCTGTTCCCAGCCGATGACTTTCGGATACGTTCTAGACTGGATCAGCGTCGGAATTCCCTTCTTTGCATCCGACTCTGCCTTGGCAACAGACAGTCCTTTTGCCATGGTCGATGCATCAAAGATTCGCTGAAGGTAGGCATCGACTTTGTCATCGTAGACAAACTGCCACATCTTGCGGAAGCGATCGTCTCCTGTCTGCTTGGCCAGTGCCGCGGCAACACCGGCTGCGCACTCTATGTCGGATCGCGTGTTGAAGATCCGCGCCAGCGGAGTCCGTGGAAAGATCGAGATGAACGGATTGGTCACGCTTGCGGTCGCATCGGGATGCTTAAACTCTGCCCAGCTATCGACGGGAAAGACCACGTCTGCATACTCACACGATGCAGTCCACCACCACTCGTTGACCACCAGCATATCCACACGCGGCAGCGCATTAAACACCGTTTCATAGTGACCCTTCGCATTCCCAATCAGCGAGTTCGAGTTACAGACCCAGATGGCCTTGGTCGGAGTCGGAATGTGAGAGGAGCCCGTCACTCGCTCCTTTCCCATGTGCAGGATGTGATCGCCGTGGTTCCAGTAGTGGACCGATTCATAGCGAACAAACGACTTGGGACGCGCCGGTTTCTGTGGGTCCAGCTCGATGTCGAACGGATTTTCAAACGCATACTGCGGCAGTCCGTTAAAGTACGCCGTTCGGTAGTTTCCTGAATACGAACCGACGTTGCCACCAATGAACCCGATGT
Source organism: uncultured Myxococcales bacterium (assembly GCA_937868485.1). GTDB lineage: Bacteria > Myxococcota_A > Polyangia > Palsa-1104 > JAEUJZ01 > JAEUKA01. The sequence goes on from CALMML010000402.1 coordinate 6,347, forward strand.
TGCGAGTCAGCGCAGCCAGCAGGAACACCGTTCGATCTTTCAGATCGTTATTGAAGAACTGATTCGGACCCATTCCGCACGCAAACAGAGTGGACTCTTTGTTCTCTGCGATCTCACGCGCGATGGTTCGGATTCCTTCTTCAGGAGCCCAGGTAATCGCAGCAGTCTGTGCGGGCGAAAAGTTCGCTCCTACGTATTCCCGAATCAGATCCAGAACAGGGCGACACCGTACGGTCTTTCCGTCGGACAGCTTCACCTCAAAATCGCCCTGGAGCGCCGCTGTCACATTGCGCTTCTTCCACTTGTGTCCAATGTCTTCTCTGGTGACAGACACTGGCTTGCGCGCGCGCTCATCCCACACCACAAACGGCTGAAGACGATCTTCTACTTGCTCTGGAACAATCTGCTGGGTCTGTTGCGGTGCTGGCGGAGCTTTTTCCCCTTTTCGCAGCACCTGCGCAGCAATCCCTCCTGCGGCTTGCAACCCAGCCACATCGCGCGCAGACAAGCGCTCCAGCGTATCCATTCGCACCAGTGAGCTTAGGTCGGTGTATTCACGGATGTACTCTGGATCGTAGAGCTTTTCGCTCAAGATCACGCCCGCCAGTCCAAGCGCTAGCGCCGGAGTAGTTCCCGGTCGAACAACCAGTCCCATGTCCGCTTTGTTCATGGTGGCGGAATACTCTGCAGCGATCACCACCACCTTGGTTCCTTTGAGCCGCGCTTCTGTCAGCCAGTGCGCATCCGGCATCTTGGTGGTGATCCAGTTCATGCCCCACACCACCAGGAGCTTGGCGTGCTCTGCCATCGCCAAGTCAAAGTCTACCGCCTGTTGTCCCGTCACCATCGGATGACCAGGAGGCAAGTCTGTATGCCAGGTGTAGTTGTCCCAGCCGCGCGCTCCCAGCGCTTTGTCCGGTCCTACTTTGCGAACGTGCGCATCCAACAGTGCCAGCGTGTTGGCGATGCGATACTGACCAAAGATCCGCGTGATTCCGAGCAGCGGCATGCCACCGCGTAGCTTGATGTGCTGGGTCCCGACTCCCTGCGCGGCTTCGATCATCTCGTGATCGTAGTGCTGTGCGGTCAGCCAGCGCTTACCTTGCTCTCCTCCGTACGAAGTCGCAACGTTTAGGAGTCCCTTGGCAACCAGTGCGAAGGCCTCCTCCCACGTCACCCGTACAAATGGATCCTGACCTCGCTTTAGGTACTTGGGATCCACCTGTCCGGTATTCGGATCCCGAGGAAATCCAGCGGTAGCCCACTCATGAAAGCCTTTGCGGATGAGCGGATACTTGCAGCGCCGCTCGCCGTAAAAGCGTCGCACCAGCGCCAGTCCCTTTTGACAGCAGCGCGGGTCCCAGCGATGGGAGGCCTTGGCACCACTCTCATCCACTGCTTGGCCATAGCCAAACGTCGGACCGATGCGGACAATGGTCCCACTGCGAACATAGGCGCGCAGCAGACAGTTGTGCGTATCGTTTGGCGCGCACGTAAACGTAAACGTGGAATCGTACGCATACAGGTCGCGATAGATCCGCTCCCAGCCACGGTTGGGATACATCCGCAGTGGATTTTCTACGCTGACTGGCTCTAGGAAGTTAAACGCCCAGCCTTTGCTGGCCACTGCTGCGACTCCTCCTGCGCTCAGTAGCCCAAGAAACGAACGGCGATTTACAGTCGACACAAGTCACCTCCAGTCAGTCCACGCGACACCAGCCCCAACGCAGCGGTGCGCAATCACAAGCCAACGTACCTGCTACTTTCCGAGACTTCGGATGTGTAGCCGCAGGGCCGTGACAATCTCTTTTCGTTCCGCCAAGTCCGCATTGGGAGGCATCGTTGCGCTCTTTCCGACCGCTGGACCCCCAAGCACGATGATCTTGTCGATCGAATCGTCGCTGGCTTCCGTTTGCCAGGCCCGGTCCCGAAGGTTACGAGGCTTGGGAGTCAGTCCAGCAGCACCCGGTCCATCTCCGGTTCCCTCTACACCATGACAGGCTGCACAGCGGGTTGAAAAGATCTCGCGCGCTTCCTGCTGCGCTGCCGCCGAAGGACCAGCGGCACTCCCACCCTTGTTACATCCAAAGAGAGGCGACAAAAGAACCAGCGAGAGCGCAGCGATCAATTTCCTATCCATGGGACACCTTGATGGTCTGTAGAGCCGCAGACATCGACTCTGGGAATCGAGAGTCAGACATCCTGGCTCTCTGCTACCCCCAGAGCATTGCAAGATCATTGCCATCGCTACGAGCCACGGAATCACCGCTCCGAATGTCAGCGCTCCCCGCCGCACCTCGACGAGCCTGCTGCCGATACAGCTTGCCCTGCCGTGCTCAGTCACTCGTTACGTTGTGAAAATAACAACGATCGTTGTCATAGTGACAACGGTAGCGCAGCAACGGAGCGGAACGGGAACGGGAACGGGAATGGGAATGATTCTGGGGAGACACAGGAGGACCGATGCAGGACGACAGAGGGAGGAAACAGAGCGCGCAAGCAGGAGCGTGGCGTGCTCAGCCACCGATGGCAACCATCAGACGGCGAGGACGACCGCAGCCGATGGCAGTAAAGGAGTGACCCACTCGCTTGTCCTGTAGCGCTCTGCGTACGGCGCTCACGACGGCATCGGACCGCTCTCCGCAGTCTGCTGGAGCAGCGCGCAGCGCCTTCGCCAGATCCACCGCCGCGTCGTACCCAAGGCATGTGTGAAGCTGTCCTGACGCGGACAAGCGCACGCGATCACAGCTATCGCAAAATGGCTCACTGACGGCAGCGATGATGCCAATGCGGCGCAGGGTGTCGCCATCTTGTACGCCAACGTAGCGCGCCGGACCCGTTCCTGGTAACGCAGCCAGCGTCGGATCAAGCGCACACAGCGGACCCAGCTCGGCAGCCAGCTTGATGCGAATCGCTGCCGCAGACAGAAAGCCACCGACGGAACAAGCGACTCCTTCGCCAATCGGCATCAGCTCAATGAAGCGAGGCGTCATATCCCGAGCAAACGCAAAGCGACAGATGTCTGAAAGCTCATCAGCGTTAAAGCCCGCCAGCGCCACCGTGTTGAGCTTGATGTGACGAAAGCCCGCAGCCTGAGCCGCGCCGATTCCCGCCAGCACACGATCCAGGCTTCCGTGTCGCGTAAGCTGCGCAAAGCGGTGGTGCCGCAGCGAATCGAGGCTGATGTTAAGCCGCGACAGACCGGCCTTGCGCAGTGGCTCTGCCAGCTCGACCAGTCGCTCGCCATTGGTCGATAGCGTGACCTCTTCCAGCCCGAGTCCCGCAAGTCGCTCCACGATGCGGACCAGCTCGCGCCGCACCGTGGGCTCTCCGCCGGTCAGTCGCACTCGCTTCAACCCGACGGGAATTAGCGCGGACACGATCGCGACCAGCTCGTCTTCACCCAGCAGATCTTCGGAACAGATGTGACTCCGTAGCGAGTCCTCACTCGGCATACAGTAGGAACACCTGTAGCTACAGCGATCCGTCAGCGAGATCCGCAAGTAGCTCATGCGGCGAAGGAATCCATCCTCAAGGAGCTGCGACTTCGTACAGGAGTCCATACCGCACAGAGACAGCAAGCGGTGTGCCGCGATGAACAGAGTGCGACCGCTTGCATATGGTTCTCTTCGCGGCGATTAGGAAAGCAGTCCCAGACGCTGCGCCATGCGATGTAGGTTGCCGCGATCGATCCCGAGCAGACGGGCGGCAGACGCCCAGTTCCCGCCAGCCTTTTCGACCGCTCTCCGGATCATCTGACGACGGAATAGATCCACCGACTCTGCCAAGTTGCCGATCTCTGGACCGTCGTCACTGGCCGCGCTCTTGGCTGCTGTCTCTTCCGATTTCACCGGCAGCACCACGACATCAATTCCCAGATGCTCGGCATCGATCAGAACGTCCTGACGACGACTTCCTTCGGCGGCCCGCAGCGTGGCACGAAGCATCTGGTGTTCCAGCTCTCGCACATTGCCCGGCCAGTCGTAGGCCACCAGCCTGGCTCGTGCGGCTTGGGTCAGCTTGACCTGTCCGACGCCCAGCTTGCTACGCGCCAGATCCAGGAAATAGCCCGCCAGCAGCAAGACATCTTCGACGCGATCGCGCAGCGGAGGCACGAACAGCGGATAGACACTCAGCCGGTGATATAGGTCGGCGCGAAAGTGACCGAGTCGCACCTCTTCGCGCAGATCCCGATTGGTTGCGGCCAGAACGCGCACATCGACATGAATGCTGCGATCCGATCCCACGCGCTGCACTTCTCCCGTCTGAAGCGCACGCAAGAGCTTCGGCTGCACACTAAGAGGCAGCTCGCCCAGCTCATCGAGAAACAGGGTTCCACCATCTGCCGCTTCAAACTTTCCAGCCCGCTTGTCGGTTGCACCAGTGAACGCGCCGCGAACATGACCAAACAGCTCGCTCTCTGCCACTCCTTCCGGCAGCGCCGCGCAGTTTACGTAGATAAGCGGCTGCTGCGCGCGACCAGACTGCGAGTGAATCGCCCGCGCGACGACTTCCTTGCCGACGCCCGTCTCCCCCGTGATAAGCGCCGTCAGATCCGATCGCGCAATGATCGAGATCTCATCCCGCAGCCTTCGCGCGATGATGCTGGTGCCCAGCACTTCATCCCCGATTCGGCGACGCGCATCAATTTGCAAGTGCTCTGCCACCAGAGACTTGTGCGCCAGGACTCGCTCCAGTGACTCGACCAGACCCGTCGTCCGCATCGCCGCTCCCGCCAGTGCTGCCACCGTGGCCAGCGTGTCTTCACAGACGCCATCAAACGCTCTGGGATCTAGCGCATCGACGGCAATCACGCCAACCACCTTGCCTTCCAAGATAAGCGGACAGCCCATACAAGCATGAACCCGCGAGAGGTGACAGCCGCCCGCGATGAGCCCATCAAACGGATCAGGCAGCGTGCTGTCGCGAAAACGCACCGGCCCACTGGCTTGCAAGATCTTCTGTAGCCGAGGGTGCTCCTCTGGAATGAAGCGACGACCAATCGTATCGGGCAGCAGTCCGTCGCCCACCACGGGAACCAGAACGCCACCATCCAAACGCATGATGGCGGTCGAGTCGCAAGGAATCAGCCGTCGCACCGCCGCAGCAAGCCGACGGTAACGATCCTCTGCAGCCAGGTTTGCGCACAGATCAAGTGCGATGTCCAAGAAGGGCTCTCTCATGCAGCATCCACGCTAGCCAGTCGATGTTATTTTCACAACAGTTTACGTGTTGTCCCGTTCACAACAGGCTCCCACAACAAAAGCTCCTGTTCCGTCTTGCCTCTTTGCGCTGAGTCTGGCTTGGTTTGGATCGTGCTGGCACGAGAGCGAAACATGGACGCGAGGGAGAGGAACAGGCGATGAGCCGCCCCATGGCTGTCAGTGAAACGCAAGAGCCTCTCTCTGCTTGGGAACCCCGTCCGCTGGCCCTGCTCGTGGAGCACATCGTGGAGCAGTATCATCTGCCGCTGCGCGCGCTGGTGAGCGATCTGCACAGCCTGCTGCATCGACCGCGCTCGGCCTCATCGCAGCAGAAGCTACGCCCGCTGGTTCACTGCTTCGAGACGTTTCGCGAAGAGTTGCTGCTGGATATCGGAAAAGAAGAAGACGTGCTCTTTCCGTGGATTCGGGCCGAGCGTGGCGCCTCCGCAGTCGTCTCGATCGCGATGATGCAGCAGGACCACGCGCGCATCGCAGCACTCGTCTCGGAGCTAGGCGTCCATGGTCGCTCCCACCTGGCGACGATTTCTCAGGGCAGCGACGCTCTTTCTTCGATCTACATGGAGCGACTGCTGACGGCACTGGCGGACTTGATGCGCAGACACCTTCAGCTTGAAGAACTGCTGTTCGTCCGCGCGCTCCTTTCCTAAGCGAGGCTGCCGCACTGGCGCAAAGCCAGCCAGCGATGGACTCACGGATGGCATCGCCCACGTTGTCCTATTCACAACGGTTGTCTACTACACAACACCAGCCGCCAAGCTCCGCCCCCTGTGGTGCCCAGGACTCCAGCCCGACGCCACGGGCAACGCGGACACTCTCTGACAGGGATGCGTAGACCTGCGACCCGGCTCGGCGTGCCGTTTGCTGGATGGTTCTTCCATGGACACGATCATGACTTGGACTGTGCAGCGATTCCGACAGCTCTTGCTGCTTGTGGTGGTGCTTGGCTCCTTCTCTGTGCTGCTGTATGCCGGACATCGCATCCAGCAGGAAGCTGCGCCGATCCCACAGCGCGTAGTGTCCGATGATGGCGTCACGCTGATCTCTGCAGGTGAAATCGAAGAAGGGCAAACGGTCTGGCAAGCCATGGGCGGCATGCAAGTAGGCTCTGTCTGGGGACACGGGAGCTACGTTGCGCCGGACTGGACCGCCGACTACTTGCACCGTGAAGCGCGCAGCATCCTAGAACAGTACGCGCAGCAGCAGAGCGGCATCCGCTACGACGCACTGCCGACCCAGACACAAGCCGCGCTGCGCGAGCGACTGCGCCTGCTGATCCGTCCGAACACGTATGAACCACACACCGGAACGCTCCGCGTTTCCGCAGAGAGAGCCCGCGCGTTCTCCTCGCTCACAGCCTATTACAGCCAGCTCTTTCAGGAAGGTCGCCGCGAGTTTGCAATTCCTGCCGGAGCACTTCGCGATCCGCACAAGCTGCATCTACTCACCGCGTTTTTCTTTTGGTCTTCATGGGCAGCCAGCACCGATCGACCTGGTACGCCGGGTGTCTCCTATACAAACAACTGGCCGCATGAGCCGCTTGTACAGAACCGACTCACAGGTGATGCGGTGGTCTGGACCGGAGTCAGCATCATTGTCCTTTTGGCTGGAATTGCCGCGATGGTGTGGTGGCGAGCTGCACAGGCACCAGAAGACACCCGAAAGGAACCAGCCAGCGATGATCCACTCCTACGCGCACAGCTTACGCCATCACAAAGAGCCTCTCTGCTGTACTTCGGAGTGGTGGTCGTTCTGTTCCTTCTCCAGATTGTGGTTGGCGTCATCACTGCACACTTCGGAGTCGAAGGAGATGGCTTTTACGGAGTCCCCCTTTCACGCTGGCTTCCCTATGTAATCACCCGGACTTGGCACACGCAGCTTGGTATCTTCTGGATCGCAACCGCATGGCTGGCCGCCGGTCTGTTCGTTGCGCCCAGCATCGGTGGCGGCGATCCAAAAGGCCAAGCCGTGCTGGTGTATGTCCTGCTTGGAGCCCTGTTTCTGGTGGTTGGAGGCTCGATGGCGGGTCAGTGGCTCAGCGTGATGCATCGCTTTTCGGATGACACCGCGCGCTTTTACTTTGGCCACAGCGGCTATGAGTACATTGACCTGGGACGAGCCTTTCAGATCGCGCTGTTGCTGGGATTGTTTCTGTGGGTCGCGCTGGTTCTACGGGCGGTGCTTCCCGCACTGCGTCGTCCCGATGCACAGCGAGGTCTGCTGATCCTGTTCTGTCTGTCTGCGCTGGCGATTGCAGGCTTTTACGGAGCCGCGCTGGGCTACGGTCATCACACCCATCTTGCCGTTGCGGAGTACTGGCGCTGGTGGGTCGTTCACCTGTGGGTGGAAGGCTTCTTCGAGGTCTTCGCCACCGTCGTCTTTGCCTTCCTCTTTGCGCGACTGGGACTGCTGGATCCGAAGTCCACCGAGCGCGCCGTGATTCTGTCCTCCACCATCTTCTTGTCAGGAGGAATCATCGGCACGCTGCATCACCTCTACTTTAGCTCGTCGCCCACAATGATTATGGCGCTGGGATCGGTGTTTAGCGCGCTGGAGGTCGTTCCGTTGGTCTTTATCGGCTACGAAGCGTGGGAACACCTTCGTATGTCGCAGCATCAGGGGTGGGTCCAAAAGTACCGCTATCCGATCTACTTTTTCGTCGCTGTAGCGTTCTGGAACGCGGTGGGAGCAGGACTGTTTGGCTTTATGATCAATCCGCCTGTCGCGCTGTACTTTATGCAAGGACTAAACACCACTCCGGTGCATGGTCATGCGGCTCTGTTTGGGGTGTACGGAATGCTTGGACTGGCGCTCACGCTGTTCTGTATGCGCGCGGCTGCGCCGGAGCGAATCTGGAATGAGCGGCCTCTGCGTGCATCGTTCTGGCTGATGAATGTCGGCCTGTTGCTGATGCTGTTGCTGAGTCTGTTGCCCGTTGGTCTGCTCCAGACCAAAGCATCGGTGGAAGTGGGTTACTGGTACGCACGCAGCCCGGAGTTTATGCAGACCCCGCTGATGAACACACTGCGCTGGCTGCGCGTTGTCGGAGACACTCTGTTTGGGTTGGGAGCGCTCGCGTTTGTCGCCTTCTCGATCGGACTGCTGCGCGCTCAGAGACAAACGTAGCGGACAGCAGTAGCCAGCACAGAGACTGCGTGCTGGTACCTTCCTTCATCCCGCTCGCGCAGCGGTGTCAGGCTGAGTATTGGATCACAAAATTTCCGTCGAGAAATAGCCGTTCGTCATTGCCTTGCGGAAGTACGCGGGAAACCGCTATGTACTCCGAATCTCCTCGGAATCTGAGCTAGACCCACATCGCGATCGCAGCTTGTGCAGCAGAGATTCTAGCTCATCTATGCCGAGATGATTTAGTAATCCATCTAACTCTATCTCAGGACGCTTCGACTCTCTGGCCAGGACCGCTGCGACTCGGCTCGACTCGCTGTTGCTGACGCTGGATGCGCTGGCGTAGTGGGTCTTGGTCATCTCGAAGCTGCCGTGACCGAGCGCTTTGGCCACTGCATCCCCCGTTGCGCCACCTTCCAGCGCGAGGGTCGCGTGCATTCCTCGCAGGCTGTGCGGACAGACCACCGGAACCCCAGCAAGACGGCAGAGCCGAGCGAGCTGCGCCCAGTAGTAGTTCCGATGGTGAATCTTGTGGCTCGATGGATACAGGAGCGGTTCATCAGGCTGCATTCCCTCAACCCGCTTCAGAATCAAGGAACGAAGCTGCTCGGGAATCTTGAGCCGTCGTCGTGCATTCTTGGTCTTTCCCGACGGAATCCAGAGCA
>CALMML010000403.1 GCA_937868485.1 uncultured Myxococcales bacterium
GGTCTCTGCGCTCGATCGGCAGCGGCTCGAGCAGCACACCGAAAGCATTCGCAGCATCGAGCGTCGGCTGGAGATGACTGCCCAGACGTGTCAGGCTCCGTCTCGCCCCAGCGACCATCCCGATGTCATGGGTCAAGAGCAGATCGAGCAGCACAACCAAGTGATGAGCGACCTGCTCGCGCTGGCGCTGTCGTGCGATCTGACCCGCGTGTTCTCGGTGCTGTTTAGCAGTGCCGGGTCCGGCGTGATTGTCTGGCAAGCGGGCGCAATGAACGGCCTGCATCAGCTCTGTCATGACGAGCCCGCGCCGCAGCCAGTGGTGCATCAAGCCATCGTCTTTACGATGAAGCAGCTTGGTTACTTCCTTTCGCGCCTGCGCGACACGCCAGAGCTTGGCGGCAACCTGCTCGATAGCTGCGCGATCCTGTGTACCACCGAGCTGTCCGAAGGAAACGTCCACAGCAACGACGAGTTCCCGATCCTGACGGCGGGTCTTGCGGGCGGCAAGCTGCGCGGCGGACTGCACGTCCGATCCACAGCCAAAGGAAACACCAGCCTGGTGCCGCTCACGGTCCTGCAAGCGGCGGGCTGTCCGATCGCAAGCTTTGGCTACGGACCCGGTCGCGTCGATGAAGGACTTAGCGACCTCTTGGTGTAACGAGGGCTTCGTCCCTTCGCCTGCGCCTTCCCTCCTGGCTGGCTCCTAGACCGACAGTCCGAACTGCTGATCTTGATACAGCCGGTCTAGGTCCGGTCGGTACTTTTCTTCCACCTCGCGGCGTCGCACCTTCATCGTTGGGGTCAGCTCGCCGTGTTCCTGGCACAGGTCGCGCGGCAGGATCAGAACGCGTCGTACTTGCTCAACGTGGGCCAGGTGCTCGTTGCCCCGGCGAATCGCCGCGAGCAGCCGCTCGGCAAACGCCTGACTCTGCACAATCGGCTCCATCGCCTGCGCCAGTGCCTCACTGCGCGCGCTCGGGTTGGCCACAAGCTCCTCGGTGCGCGCCTTCACCTCGGCTTTGCTCACCAGGCCGCGATCGAGTCCCCAGTCGAGCGTCTCCAGCGGGCTCGGCGCGATGATGGCGCTGACGTAGGGCCGCATGTCCCCGTGCGCGATCACATGACTGATGAGCGGATCGGTGCTCTTGAGGGCAGACTCGATGTTCCCCGGAGACAGGTTCTTGCCACCCGCCGTGATGATCAGGTGTTTTTTGCGGTCGGTGATGCGCAAAAAGCCATCGGCATCGATCGAGCCAATGTCGCCGGTATGCAGCCAGCCATCGACAATCGCTTGGGCCGTCGCTTCCGGGTTGCGATAGTAGCCTTGGAACACCTGCGGACCGCGAATCAGGATTTCGCCATCGTCCGCCAGCTTCTGTTCCAGTCCCGACAGCAGCCGTCCCACTGTTCCCAGCCGTGCCGACTCCAGCGTGTTTACGTGCGTCACAGCGGTGGCTTCGGTCATTCCGTACGCTTCCAGGATCGGCATCCCGGCGGCCCAGAAAAAGCGCAGCACATCCTTGGGCGTCGGTGCCGCACCCACGATGAAGTAGCGCACCCGACCCCCGAAAAACGCGCGAATCTTGCGCCACAGCAGCCGATCCGCCACTTGATGCTGAAGCGCAAGCGACCACGGGATCGGCTCACCGGCTTGCTGCTTGTCCAGTCGCTCGCCGCTCACCTGACGGGCCCAGGCAAACAGGCTGCGTACTGGAGCCGGCTTGCGCTCCACCTCCGTCAGGATCTTGCTGTACGCCTTTTCAAAGATGCGCGGCACCGATCCAAACACCGTCGGACCGACCTCACGTAGCTCTTCAAGCAGGCGGCTCATGCTGCTGGCAAAGGCCGTGGCCACGCCGGTCGACACCCGCCCATAAAACGACAGCACCCGCTCTGCCGAGTGCGCCATCGGTAGAAAGCTGATCGTCAGGTCATCCGCGAAAAAGCTCGCAAAGCCCTTGTTGTTCCCGAGCAGCGCCAGCAGGTTTCGGTGCGTCAGCATCGCGCCCTTGGGCGGCCCAGTCGTCCCTGAGGTGTAGATCAGGATCGCCGTGTCGTCCGGTGAGATGGCGGACAGCGACTCACTGACCTGCTGTGGCGTCAGCGCAGGCACTTCCAGCACACTGGGCGACTGAAGCCGCGGATCGGTCCCTTGATACCGCACATGCAGCGCCTCATCCCACGGGATGATCGTGGTCAGGCTTGGCAGATCGCTCGCGGCACGGAGCACGCACTGTAGCTCGGACTCATCGCCGACCAGCACCACTGTCGCTTGGCTGTGGTCGAGCAGGTAGCGAATCTGCTCCTCTGTCTGTCCCTGATAGATGCCGAAGCTGACCAGCCCCAGCATCTGCGCCGCCAGGTCGTACAAAGACCACGGCAGCTTGGTCGGTCCGACAATCGCCAGCCGGTCCCCTCGCCGCAGCGACAGCTTGCGCAGCCCCGCCGCGATCCGCAGGACCTTCTGATAGGCCTGCGCCCAGGTGTACGGTCGCCAGCCGCTGCCTTCTCGCTCGAAGAAGGCTTGCCGGTCCGGGGTGGCTTCGACTCGCTTGCGCAGCATATCGCCGAGCGTGCGCGACGAGTGCGAGATGTGAAGCGCGGGCACATGCGGAGCATTTACCGAAAGCATCGCGCCGCCAGAGTATGCAAATCTGCGCGGCGCCCCAACGGCTAATTGTGCAGGGTCTGCGCGAAGAACGCCGCGACGTGCTGGGTATACCCAGCCGGGTCGGCATCAAAGCCCGCCGCGTGACGGGCCCCGGGCTGAATCCACACCGCCGAGCCGGGGAGCTGTGCCGCCATTTCCTGCGAGTCACTCGGCGCAATCAGCGTGTCGTCCGCCGCGTGCGTAAACAGCACCTTTCCCTTGATGGCGGGCACATGATCCACCGGCCTGACCGACAGCACATCTGTGCCGAGCCACAGCCGCGCCACCAGTCGCGCCGCAGGCATCACCAGCGAGGGCAGGTGGGTGCGACGGTGCCACTCTCTGCGCATCAGTCGTCCGAAGTCGGCATAGCCACAGTCGGCGATGACGGCGGGTACCTGCGGATCTTGGGCCGCTGCCAGCAGCACAGACGCCGCGCCCATCGACACACCATGCAGACCAATCTGGCTGCGGCTGTAGCCTTGGCCCGTCAGGTAGTCGACTCCGCCGAGCACGTCTCGGCTTTCGTGAACGCCAAAGCTAAAGCGCGCATCCGACGACTGACCGTGTCCGCGCAGATCGATCGCCAGCAGTGCAAAGCCCTGCTTGTGTAGTGCGTCCAGAAACTCCAGGTTGCGACGGTGCTGTTCGTTGGTGCGACTGCCATCTTTGCCGTGCACCATCACCAGCGCGGCGCGGTGGCTGTCGTGCGGTAGATACCAGCCGGCCAGCTGCGCATCGCCGCCACGGGCCGGAAAGCGGACATCTTGGTAGATCAGTCCGAGCTGTCCGGGGTTTTTGCTGGTGTCGAAGTTGCGCTGTGGCTTGCTGAGCACTGCCACCACCGCAAAGCCCAAGGCAACGTACAAGAGCGCCGCAGCCAGAAAGAGGCGACCAAGCAGGCGAAGAGCGGGCGACTTCATCAGCAACTCCGGTCCGACGCACCACCGCGTCGAGAAAACAGGGACGTGGCTCTACTGTAGCGCGGATCGCAGGTAGGGGGACTAGCGCCGATCGGTCCCTTGGCTGTCTAGGCTGCGGAGGATCTGCGCGACTTCTTCGGACGGCCAGCGGTGCTGATAGTCACGCAGCAGCACTTTGGCCTCTTGGATTCGTCCCGTCGCCAAGGCAGACACCGCCAGATCGAGCCGCTGGGCCTTGAGCGCCTGCTCCTCGCTGCGCGACAGCTGAACCCTGGCTCGCTGCTCTTTGATGATCTTGACGCCAAACAGCGCCAGGATGAGCCCACACAGTCCGCCGATGATGCCGACGACAAACGGGTAGTACAGCCGCTGGCGCACTGCGGACGTTGACTGGGTCTTGGGTGGCTGCGGAATGGGCCGCACCTCGGTGAGCTGTAGCAGCGGCGCCGACGGACCCGGTCTGCGCGGCTGGCCAAGTCCTCCCGCCAGCGCTGGGGTTGGGGCTCTGGGGGACGTGCTCGGCTCGGGAGGGGACCGCCCAGGGTCATGACCCAGAAAGCCAAGCTGTGGCAGCGCCTGCGTGGGCTGGTTGAGCAGTGGCGGAATGTGGGTGGACTCCTCCCAGGGACTCGGATCGGACGGCACCGCCGCAGCGGAGGGCTTACCTTGGGCCTGGGCGGCTTGGGTCTGGGTCTGCTCTTCAAACGAATCGAGCGGTGCCTTGGGCTGGGGATGCAGCGGCTCTGGGCCAAGCAGCGAGATTCCAAACGCGCTGGCCGCGTGCTCGGCTTCGTACAGCGTGGGCTCTTCCTGAAAGGCCCGGCGCGCGGCGTCAGCCTGTGGGGGTGCGACCTTCATTGCGACCGGACTGTATCGCAAGCAGCCCCTGCCATCGCAAAAATGACGGGTCACACAAGGCGCTTTTGCGAGGCAGGTTGACGTGATAGCCTAACCTTGGTGTCAAAGCGTCCGCCGCTCCTTGGCTATAACCATAACGTCCGTCACGCTGGACGGCTGTTTCACGTCCAGACTGAGGACTCGGGACCGGCTCGTCCGGTTCTTTCCACGCACCTCTTCATCGAGGGGACCATCCTTTCGTCCCAGCGGACGACCTATCCGCTCGACGAGCCGGAGACGGTCACTCAGAAGCGGATGCAAGAGCAGCACAAAGACATGCTCAAGCGTCTGCGCAATGGGCAGTTCGATCTCTTGCCGATTGTGCAGCGCTATCCCGTGACCAAGCCGGGAGAGCATGGCGCGCCCACTGCCAGCGCAGGTGCAGGGGACACCCAAAAGACGGCGGTGCCTCCGGCTGGGCAGGAGCCATCGCCCAAGGACACCGGATCTTCGCCCATCTTGTCCCCGGTTCCACCGCCACCGGCTGGGCCGACCGCTGGGACGGGGACGCTGGCCGAGCGCCTGCGCAAGCTGAGCGGAGCGGCTGCTGCCTCGGCTGGTGCGCCTTCTCGGCCTCCGGTTCCCGATAGCAAGGTCGTGATCGCACCGGAGCTGCTGTCGGGTGGCGATGACGCCGTGGTGGAAATCGAAGCAGCTGCCGATGATGACGAGCCGGCAGTGACCTTCGAGGCCGAGGCCGATGACGAGGATATGCTGAGCCAGAACACGCCGCTGCCCAAGGCTCGGCCCATGGCGCAGCTCGATGAAGACAACACCGCGCAGTTTGGTGCCAGCCAGATGCCGGTGGTGAACCTGCCGCCGTCGCTGTCTCGCTCGATGGCGCCGCCTTCAGTGCTGCCATCGCCGCCGCAGCGCTCGATCCCGACCTATACGATTCCACCGGAGCTGTTTAAGCCACGGCCCACGGCGGAAGGTGTGACGCTCAAGCGCTCTCCACCTGTGCCGATTTCGCGCGCACCAAGTGATCCGATTCGGACGACGATTGTACGGGCCCGCCCGACCCGACCTGCGCCGCTGGCGCCTTCGCTGCGGCCCGGTCAGACCTTGCCGCCGGACAGCCCGCTGGACGCTGAGCTGCTGGCCTATCTGGCGCGCGGCTCGAGTCGCTAAGTCGCCGGTCCGTTCCCTTTCCCCTCGCCTGATCCTTCCACTGTGGAAAGCGAAAGACCCTTGCGAAAGTGGGCAGCGAGCCGTGGGCGGAGGGTGAAGACCCTTACGCAAGTGGACAGCGAGCCGTGAGCGAAGGGTGAAGACCCTTGCGAAAGTGGATAGCGAGCCGTGAGCGAAGGGTGAAGACCCTGTCTGGGTGACTGCGCGGGTCGCTGGGTTACTCAAACAGGGGAATGTGGGCGGCTTGGCTCTGGTGAACAAGCTGCTCGGCGCGCTCCACCAGGTCCGCGACGCCCTGCTCGGTCAGCCCCAGCAGCAGCCACGGGCCACCTGACTCGCTGGCTGGGGCCAGGTAGCGCCCCGGTCCCAGCACTGTCAGTCCTGGCTGGGTGCCGAGTGGCTTGCGGGCAAAGCGGGCCAGGCTGGGATCGGTGTGCGGGGCTGGCACGGCGCGACCAGATCGCAGGTCAACTGCCGCCACCAGGTACAGCTCCTGCGGGAGCGTCGCACGCGGTAGCAGCGCCAGTTGCCGCAGGGTCTGGGCCGACAGCGCGGGCACTGGTGGGCTGTGCGGATACAGCTTGGCCAGCGGCTGCCAGTCTGGATCGGCATCGTCGGAATAGTAGGGCAGGCCATCGAGCGACCGTCCGTTGTCGATGCTGTAGATCCGAGTCGGCGTGAGCGGCTGCCACAGGAAGTTGTCTGCGTAGTTGGCATCGCCATGGTGGATAAGGACCAAGAAGGTCCACAGGTCCGCGATGGCGTGGCGATAGCCACGGTCGATGCGGAAGCGCTCGGGGTTCCACAGCTCACCGTGGAAGCGAAGCGGCATCACGGCGTCATCAATCCAGTCGGTCAGCGCACCGAGCACCAGGTGATCATTGATCTCGGGGAAGGTCGCGGCGGTGTCCGACCCCATGATCTTGGGGACTGCACGGCAGGCGCGATCGCAGGGCACGTTGCGATGAAAGGCGCGGACCACCACTTCCGGTACGAGCTGACGCTCGGGCGCATCGGGGAAGAGGAAGCGGTCGATGCGACGGGCGGCCAGCTCACAGCGCGGCGCGTTGTTGCCTTCGATGCCGTCTTGCTGCTCGCTGGCCTGTGGCCCGAGCGGCTTCCACTTGGCGGTGAGCGAGCACCCAGGTCCGCTGTATTCCCCGCGACAGTCGGTCCGTGAAAGCGTAAGCCGATAGACCGTCGGATTCACCTGTGCCACCGCGGTCAGCGTGAGATCCTGGGACAGCAGCTCGTCTTCGGTGGGCGATCGGCGCGGCGAAGGGGGCGACAGCCGGGAAAGGTACAGATCACCCGCTGGAAGCTTCTGGGCCAACGGGGACTCGGCTTCAGTGGACAGGACATAGACCGGACGGTCCTGGGCTATCGCTTGCTCGATGTCCTGCACGCTGCGGGTCGGGGTGTAAAAGCGCAGGCTCAAGGTGGTCAGGTGTTCGGTCTGGCGTAGGTTCGCTGGGGTCTGGCCCAGGTACTTTTGCACCTGCGGTGTGCGCTGGGTATAGAGCTGGAAGTACGACACGAGCAGGCGGTCATCGACCAGGATCTCGGCAGCGGGCGGAAGCCACAGATCCAGCCACGTCACCAGGTCTTTGAGCGGCAGGGTCGGTACCTCGGGCAGTGCCAGATAGGCGGCGACGCGATCGGCCTTGTGGGCGGCGGCGTGCTGGCTGTGACCCAGCCCCACGCC
>CALMML010000404.1 GCA_937868485.1 uncultured Myxococcales bacterium
CGCCTTGGCCCAGGTCGGGTTTTCGCGACAGGGAGCGTGCGTGGTAAGGTGCGGCCATGGCTTCATCGCATGCGCTGGTGGTCGAGGACGAGGAGCAGTTTCGCAAGGTGGTGGGGGAGTTTCTCCAGACGGCGGGCTATCGGGTGACGCTGTGTGAAAGTGGCGACAAGGCGATTCAGATCGTCGAAAAAGAGCCCTTTGACGTGATCATCAGCGACGTGCGGCTTGGCTACGGTCCCGATGGACTGGATGTGCTGTCGGCGGTGCAGAAGCATCAGACGCAGACTCCGGTGATCTTGATGACGGCGTTTGGCGACGTCGAAAACGCGATGAAGGCGATCCAGCAGGGCGCGTACGACTACATCTCGAAGTTTCCGTTTCAGCCGCAAGAGCTGCTCCAGTGCGTGGCGCGGGCGCTGGAGCGACGACGGCTGGCCGAAGAAGGCACGAAAAAGCCCAAGGAAGCGCGCGGCAAGATTCGCGAGATCGTCGGACGGTCGCCCGCGATGCTGGAGGTCTACAAGCTGGTGGCGCGGGTGGCCAGCTCGCAGTCCACGGTGCTGGTCGTCGGTGAGTCGGGAACCGGCAAAGAGCTGGTCGCGCGCGCGATTCACAGTCACTCGCCGCGAGCCAAAGAGCCGTTTGTGGCGGTCAACTGCACGGCCATCAGTGAGTCGCTGCTCGAGTCGGAGCTGTTTGGTCACGTCAAAGGCGCGTTCACCGGCGCACAGCATGCCAAGCGCGGCTACTTCGAGGAAGCGCAGGGCGGAACGCTGTTTCTCGACGAGATTGGCGACATCAACCCGAAGATGCAGGCGCAGCTTCTGCGGGTGCTGCAAGAAGGGGAAATCCGTCGCGTCGGCAGCACCGAGCCGGTGCGCGTCGATGTCCGTGTGGTGGCGGCAACCAACCGAGATCTCGACGAAGAAGTGCAGAAAGGTCGCTTTCGCGAAGACCTGTACTTTCGCATCAACGTCGTGACGATTCGGCTGCCACCGCTGAGAGAGCGTCCCGACGACATCACGCTGCTGGTGGAACACTTTTTGGCCAAGTATGGCGATCGCGAAGGGCGACAGTCGGCGCGGGTGGCGGACGAAGCGATGCAGCTGCTTCGTCGCTATGACTGGCCGGGCAACGTGCGAGAGCTGGAAAACGTGATCGAGCGAGCGCTCGCGCTGTCCAAAAGTGGCGTCGTGCTGCCGTCGGACTTGCCGATTGATCTGCTGGGCAATGAAGCGCGCAGCTTGCCTCGGTCGGGTGGCAGCTTGGTCGATGATCGCCCGACGCTGGCCGAGCTAGAGCAGCGCTACGTGAACATGATCTTGCAGCAGGAAGGCGGCAACAAAAAGCGCGCGGCGGAAGTGCTGGGCATCGACAGGCGGACGCTCTATCGGACGCTGGAGCGCGGCAGCGTCGAGCGCGGCGAGCGAACCGATCGCGAGGTCAGCGAGGACAAAGACTAACGACAGCTTCTCGGTCCGGCTGCGTTATAGTGCCGCCCATGGCTGAGCCTGTCGTCTCCGTACGTTCGCATCCGCTCCTGTACGCGCGGGGCTTTGTGACGAAGTTTCCGTCGCCACTGCGCGAGCTGCCTTCGCCCGACTGGCTGATCCAGCAGCTTCAGCTTGGGTCGCCTGCGCCGCTGTCCCCGAGCGATGCGCTGCGCGCGGCGGTGCGTGATCTGCTTCGCCACGGTGGCTACAAGCCCACGGGACGAGGCAAGCCCGCGTCGGAATATCTGCTCCGTGCGGCATCCGATGGCTCGCTGTCGTCGATCAATGCGGCGGTCGATGCGTGCAACGTCGTGTCGCTTCATGCCGGGCTGCCGATTAGCGTCGTCGATCTGACGCGCGCCAAGCTGCCGCTGTCGATTCGGATTGCCGAAGAAGGCGACAGCTACGTGTTCAATGCGTCGGGACAGACCATCGATCTCGGCGGGCTTTTGTGCCTGTGTGACGCGGACGGTCCGTGCGCAAACGCAGTCAAAGACGCGCAGCGAACCAAGACCAGCGACGAAACCACCGAGACGGTATCGATCCTGTGGGGCTGTCTGACGTATCAGGAACAGACCGATCGAGCGCTCGGCTTTTATCGCGAGCTGCTGACTCGCATCGGCGCGCAGACCACGGTCATTCTGTAGCGACGAAGCCAGCGCACACGGTCGGCGCGGCGGACAGCCGTTCGTTAGGCAGACATCAAGCGGAAGAGCTGCTGACCGAGCAGCAGGAACGTACCCGGAACCACCGTTCGGTCGGTGGAGATGCGCACGTACGTTCCGTTCGAGCTGGCCAAGTCCTGAATGTAGGGACGACCTTGACGCAGCGAAAAGCGTGCGTGCGTTCCCGAGACATAGCCGTCTTCGGAAAACAGGATGTCGCCGCGCTCTCGACCGATGACCACGGCTTCCCCCGCGAGCGGAAACGACGTGCCTTCGATGATCCGTCCGTCCTGCGCGCGACCGATGATCATCGTCAGTCGTCCCCAGTAGCCCGGATGCGGAGAGCCCATGATCTCGGTTCCATCGGGCAGCGCTTTGGGCGGACGCATCGAGTCATAACGCAGCAGCTCTTGGCCGATCCGCAGCACCGATCCGTCGAACAGCGCTTCTTCTTCGGTCAGCTTCAGGAACACGCCGTTTAAGCTGCCCGCGTCGCGCACCACGAAGCGACCGGCGCCGATCTCGCAGCGCAGATGAATCGGAGACAGGAAGCTATCGGCGTCAAACAAAGGTCCGCTGCCGCGTCCGACGACGTTGATGCCTTCAAACAGCGGATGCGCGCCACCTTCACTGCCGTCGGGACGAACCAGGACCAAGCGGCCACGAAGCGCACCGCGAGGAGCGGACTCGACGGGCAATGCGACACCGCACTCCAAACAGAAGCGGCTTCCCGGAGGGTTTGGCTTGCCACAGTTTCTGCAATTCACCACGAGCTATTCTCCACCGCGAGCGCGACCGTACTTAGCCAATCTCGACGCGCAGAAGCTGCTGTCCCAAAAAGAGCTGATCCCCGTTTTGCAGCTGAACCATGCGCGGCACTTTTTCGTACGTACCGTTTTTGCTGCCCAGGTCCGTGATCTGAAAGCGACCATCTTCCAGCGCCACGATCTGCGCATGCCGACCCGAGATAAACGGATCTTCGGGGAAGTTTACGTCGTTCATCTCTCGACCAATCGTCACCGTGTCGCCGCGTGAGCGATACAGCAGCCCGACATCGCCGCCCACCAGGAACTGCACCAGCGTCAAGCGCGCCTGACGATGCGGCGAGCAGTAGAAGTACGTTCCCTCTTGATCGGGATACGGAAGGATGTCAGGCAGCGCCGCGTCCACCCGCAGCAGCTGTTCGCCGATCAAAAGCAGCGTTCCCGACGGCACAATCTTGGGCGCACGCAGCCGCAGATACACGCCGTTTTGCGATCCATCGTCCCGCACCCACAGCTTGCCGCTCTGAAGCAAAAACGTCGCGTGACGTGGCGACAGCAGCCGATCTTCGGGAAACATCACCGAGCCTTCTAGCCTGCCCGCGACGTGCTCTCCTTCGCTGAGCGGAAACGACAGGCCATCTTGGCCATCGCTACCGAGCAGCACCAGGCGCGTCTTGGAAGTGGATCCCGTGACCCAAACGGGACGAAGGTCGGCGCCGTCCGCTCGCGTGCCGCAGAAGCCGCAGAAGCGATGCTGCCCGGGAATCTCGGATGCGCAGTTCGGACAGCTACGAGGACTGTTTGTCGGCCCCGGAACCGACTTGGTTCCCAGGGCGGCGCCGCACACCGAACACACCGTAGCCGACAGCGGGCTGAGCGTGTCGCAAGCGTCGCAAACAAGACCCAATGTCATAACGTAACAGCCTAAAAGAATGCAAAGCGGAGTCAAGGCTGCACAACTTCCCAATCCGTCCTAGAGAAATCGACCACACGTACGCGCCGCGCGCAGACAGCGCCTGCGCCCAAACACGCACAAGCGGCTCAGCGTCCAAAACATCCAGCCGCGGGCCGGGTCGACCGCTGACGTGGGATTAGCTGCGGATCCAGGTTCGGCGCACGCTCCACCACAGAAGCAGCCACATCAGCGCCATCAGCGCCAGGCCAATGACGCCAATCCGCAGCAGGCTTCGTCCGAGCGATGCCACCGGCGCCGTGATGTCCGTCACCCGCTCTTGCACCAGCACGACCCAGCCGGTATCGCTGCCACGCGCCAGCACCGGACGCATCGTCATCAGCCACTCTCCGCCGTAGTCGCCGCGCACCGGATCGCGATAGTGCGCGTCATAAAGCAGCCCCGTTGGCAGCGACTGACCGATCGACACCGCTTGGCGCAGCTCGTCGATGGTGCGGATGTGTCGCTCGTCCATTCGATACGGAGGCAGCGGCAGTCGCTGTTTCAACAGCTCAGACAAGTGCGGATGCTGCAGCACCAGTCCCTTGTGTCCCGTCCAGTCTTCGCGGCCATCGACCAGCACGGCAATCTGACGATCACTGCTGCTGCTCGACGGATGCAGCTCGCCAAAGCGTCCAAGCTCCACCGTCATGCTCAGCACGCCGACCACTTTGCGCGTCGGGCCTCGGCTCCAGATCGGCACCGAAAAGGCCACCAGCCGCGTCCGCGTCGCTTGACTGGGAAACACCACCGAGCGATGCGGCTTCTGAATCGGCTGAATCTGACTCGGCGGCGTCTCACGCGGTAGCTCATGCCCCAGACCGTGGAAGTAGTCACGAAAGCCCCAGTTTTTGCCGATGGTGTCGCTCTTCGGAGATCGCGCCACTTGCAGACCCGTCACGCTCGTCACCAGCCAGCTGGCCGCCGTCAGATCCTGGTTGTCCCGACTGAGCGCTTCGAGCCAGCGCTGAATCTCCGCATGCGGTTCCTTCGGACCTTCGGGCGACGCGGACAGCACCGCACGAAGCTCCGGTTCCAGCGCCGCTTGCTCCAGCACATTCCAGCGACGATCGATCTCTCGACCGGCTGTCTCTGCGACAAAGCGGGCCGCAAACTGACTGGCTTCCTGCGCGCGCCGCGTCACCGCCACCGACGATGTCTGCACCGCAACCCGCACCCCTTTGAGCGCCACCACCGACGTTCCCACAAGCAGCAGCGCCGGACCCAGCGCCCCGAGCAACAGCAGCGGTCGTCTCTGCTGCCGCGCACTGCGCTGCTCAATCGCCGTCAGCACCGCTTGGACGTTCGGATAGCGCTGCGCCGGATCGGTCGCCAGACAGCGCGACACAATCTTCCCGAGCGCCTGATCGATGCCGCGACGATGATGCTGCACCTCGGGAGGCCGCGAGCAGAGCAGAAACTCGCGATAGATCCGCAGTCGCTCCGGCAGCGTCGTGGCACGACGAAGCAGCGGCTGCATCGGACCTTCGCGATACGGCGGCGATCCCACCAGCATCGCGTACAGCATCGCCCCGAGCGCATAGACATCCCAGCGCGCGTCCGGCACCGCCAGCAGATCCGCTTGCTCCGGGGCCATGTAGAAAAACGTCCCGAGCGACGGCTTCTGATCCGTCGACAGCCGCGACTGCCCGAAGTCACACAGCCGAGGCTTGCCGCTCCCGTCGAACAGCACGTTGGCTGGCTTCAGATCGCAGTGCAAGATGCCGCGCCCGTGGGCTTTTTGCAGCGCCCGCGCGATCACCTTGGTGATGTTCACCGCCTCGGCAATTGGCAGCGGACCACTGCGCAGGCGCTCCTCCAGCGAGCCGTGCCCAAGGTATTCCATCACGTAATACGGCGGGTTGTGGTCCCAGCCCACCGCCAGAAGCTGCACGATGTCCCGCTCGGTATAGAGAAACGCCAGCGACTCGACCTCACGCCGCAGCAGGTGAAAGTCGATTCCCCCTGCGTGTGCGTAAAACTTGATCGCGACGCTCTTGCCGGTGTTTTTCTGAATCGCCAGCCACACCGTTCCGTATGCGCCCCGTCCGAGCGGCTGCTTGATCTCGTAGCCTTCGACCTCCGCAGGCGGCGGATGATCCAGGTCGAGCAGCGACGCACTGATCCCCGCTTTGGCACTTCCCGGTGTCGCGCCCCCCGGTAAAGCAGCGCCCTGCCCCGCAGCGTGTGGTGTCGCAAGCTCAATCGGCAGCGTCTGCGCCAGCGCCGTCGAACCCAGCGTATCTTGGGTCGCGTACAGCGGATCCACGACGGGCAGCGCGTGCGCCGGAGCCGACGAGTCCGGTTCCAGGCTCATACGTAGGTCTTTCTGGGTGGATGACAAACCGAATCGTACAGTACCACGCCCAAGCCCACGCGCACGCGGGTCGACCCACAATCCGACGAAGCCGCCGCCTCACATCCCGCGCCGCCGCCCCTACAGCGCACCTGTCCGAGACCCCGCGCGCGTGCTTTGGCTGGAGCGGCGATTGACCCTGGCAAATGAATCCGCGTACGATGCTTTGAACGTGCCCCGCTCTCGAGTGCTACGTCGCCTCCCGGCGCAGTTACCCACTTCGGTCGTCGTCGGCCTGCTGCTGCTCGATCCACACGAGGGTCGCGCCGCCAATGTCCAGGTTGACTCCCAGATCGTCGGTCAGCTGTATGAGCTGCGCACCGCCGACGCTGGAAGCTCGGATCTCCGGCTCGTCGATCGAAGGCGGCTCACCACCTATCTGGGCCTGCAGATCACCGGGCTTGGACCCAAGGACGACGACGGACTTCCCGGCTGGCGAAACCAGTTTTCCGTCCAGTTCCAGATGCGCTTCGACGCCGACTTTGGTGACTACCTGTGCGCGTTTGGTCGCTCGACCTACGGCGGTGCGCTCGGCTGCCTCGGACGGGAAAAGGGCGGCAAGAGCTTAAGCCCCGAGCTGAGCAACTACAAGCCCGAGATCCTGCAAGGCTACGTCGAAGGCCAGAGCCTCGGCGGCTGGGTCGATCTGCGGCTCGGGCGACAAATCCAGTGGGATCTGTTCGATCTGCGATCGTTTGACGGTCTGTGGATTCAGGCGCGCACGCCGATCTATCTGGCCGCCGAAGTCTTCGGAGGACTGTCGCAAAACGGCAGCCTGCTCATCGACTCGCCGATCTATGCGCTTGATGGCACGTCGCGCAGCGTCAATCCCAGCGTCAGCGATGACGAGCAGCAGCTAGACGCCTACCAGCCGACGGTGGGCTTTTCGGTGCGATCGTACGGACTGCGCGATGTGCAGACCCGGCTTTCCTATCGCCGGACGTTTTCTCCGACGAAGAACCTGTCGCCCGCTGGCTGTCAAAGCGGCGTCGGTCAGCCCGAGCAAGCGTGCGCCCCAGGCTTTGGCACCATCGAAGAGCGGCTCGCCTATTCGCTGCACGGACGGCTCTTACAAGGCAGGCTGCAAGGCTACGGCGGCTTTCGCTACGACTTTGTCAGCGGCAAGCTCGACGACGGACACGCTGGACTGCGCGGCGCGCCCCAGACCGGACACTTGCTGCTCGTCGAGTATCGCTACGTCGCGCCCACCTTCGACGGCGACTCGATCTGGAACGTCTTTTCGTCGCAGCCTTATCACGATGTCCGCTTCGCATACGACGGACGGCTCAGAAACCGGCTCGATGAAGCGGGCAATCGCCGATTCGGTGACGTTTCGCTCTATGCCAGCGCCTTTGCCCGCATGTTCCAAAGCACCGAGCACACCGCCCTACGCGGCGTCGGACCGCTCACCGCATCGCTGGGCGGCAGCGCCGGAATCCGCTGGCAGCGCGATCACGGACAGCTCCGGCTCGACGCCTACGGAGACGGTGGCTACGGCGGACTCCGCGCTGGCAGCGATCTCAGCGGTCGCGTGCAGGTGCTGCGCAACCGGCTCGGCTTCGAAGGCCGCTTGCTGTACATGTACTTTGCGGACGACATGAAGACCGACAACCGCAGTCACATGCTGGGCATGCAGCTTGGCGCGCGCTGGGCGATTGTGAGCGGGCTGCTCCTACACGTCCTCGCCGAAAACAACATCGACAGATATTACAACTCTCAGCTGCGACTGTTGGCCATGCTTGATCTGTCGTATCTCCTCGGTCCAAACGGTGGAGGCATTCCACCCGCCGGCCTTCTGCAAATGGGGCAAGGAAGCTTCCCTGCGCTCGGACCGCAAGCGGGGGTGCTCCGATGATCGGCGCGTCCGTCCCGCTGTCCCGACGACGAGTCCGCCCGTCCCTTTTGCTGTGGCTGCTGCTGCTGTGCGCGGTGCTGTCCGGGGACGCGCTGGCCAAGAAGAAGAAAACGCCGCCGCCAGAGCCGCCCGCGCCCGTCGTGGAAGCCCAGCCTGCGCCGCCGCCTCCGCCGCCTCCGCCCATCCCGGTGGAGCCGACGCCGAGTCCGAACCTCAAGCTAGAGCAGCTGCTATCGGTGAAGAACCTGCCGAAAGCCGATGCCCAGAGCCGAGGCGAGCGATCCCGCGTCATCTATCCCGACCAGACGATTCCGCTGCGCTTTTCGCACAAGAATCACCTGGCCAAAGACATTGCGTGCGATAGCTGTCACCAAGCGGCGCTCACCTCGACGAGTGCGCGTGACCGGCTGCTGCCCACCGAAGAAGACTGCGCCGTCTGTCACCCGATTGATCGCGCCAATCCGTACAAAAAGACCGACGCTGCCCCGGCGACCTGCGCAACCTGTCACGTCGGTGTACCGAGCGAACCCGGACCCGAGACGCCCGCGGCTGGCAAAGACTTCGAGTCCCTGATCGCGCGCATCGTGATTCCCGATCCGAACCTCAAGTTCAACCACAAGCAGCACCTCGACAAGCAGGTGCCGTGCGCAACCTGTCACGGAGATCTGTCGAAGGTCGATCTGGCCACCCGCGCGCAGCTTCCGACGATGGCGCAGTGTCTGTCCTGCCACGATGGCCTGATGGTTCCCGGCAAGTCGCCACGGCCCGCCGAAGCAAGCCCAGCGCCCTCCGACAGCAGCCAAAAGCCCGAGCCCAAGTCCGCGATGCTGTCTGGTCGTACGCCACGCGGACCGAGCCCGCGCTGTAACACCTGCCACCTTCAGCAGTCTGACGGCCTGCTCGCCACCCGCTTTCCGACCGGCGTGCTCGCCCCTTCGGGCACCTTGCGCGGCGACGTTCACGGCATGGACTGGAAGCGCAACCACAGGCAGCCCGCGCTCAACGACCCCGAATACTGCGGCGCGTGTCACAACCAGTCGTGGTGTCAGTCGTGCCACAACGGCGTCGTCCGTCCGCTCGACCTGCACGGCGGTGACTACATCAGTCGGCACCCCATCGAAGCCCGTCGCAACCAGCCCGACTGCGGCTCGTGCCATCGCCGACAGACCTTCTGCCTCGGCTGCCATGAGCGACTCGGCGTCGTGTCCCACAGCTCACTGCCCGGCAGCCCGCCCATCGGATCGTTTTTCCCCGGCAGCTCGCGCCGCTTCCACCCCGAAGGCTGGGCCAGCCCCATCGCCGGAGCCAGCCATCACTCCTGGGAAGCGCAGCGCAACCTACGCACCTGCACCTCGTGCCATCGCGAGGAGACCTGCATCGACTGCCACAGCTCGCTACCGGGCGGACGCTTTTCCATCGGCAAGAACCCGCACGGTCCCGACTGGCTCAGCTCCGGTCGCTGCCAGTCGCTTCAGTCACGCAACGCCCGCGTCTGTCTCAAGTGTCACCGCGACGGCTCCGCCCAGATGTCCTGCCTGAACTAGCGCGTAGCCCACGCCGCCTGCGGCGC
>CALMML010000405.1 GCA_937868485.1 uncultured Myxococcales bacterium
CTGTCGACCTGTCTTCTTGGCCTCGCGCAGACGGGCTGCTCTTCGGTCGAATCCCTAGCGCAAGAACCCACGTCACATACCGCTGCACTGACGACTGGCTATTCGTGGGATTCCGATCTGCCGCGACTCCGCGATGCGACGGAAGCAGACTGTCACTTTGATTCCGAAAAGCTGGTCAAGCGAGGCAGCACGCTCTATCGCGTCTACAAGGTTCGCTTTCGCTCGCTGGAATCGCGCGGTGGTGTGCTCACTCCGATCGAGATCCGAGGCTATGCAGCGCGTCCCGACGCTGGATCCGCCAGACCAGGCATTGTTTTGGCGCACGGACTGGGCGGATCTGCGGATGAGAGTGCCACGATAGGACTCGCCGATCGCGTGTCTGCGTTTGTCCTTTCCTATACCGGACCCGGAGGCGGAACCAGTCCAGACAACACCTCCCAAGGAACCCCCGCAGGAGACCATGATGGCTATGCGATCTTCGACACGCTCACCGACGTGCGTGGCAGCTGGATCTGGGGTCACACAGCGGCTGCACTGCGCGGCCTCACATGCCTTGCGACGCGGCCTGAAGTGGATTCCAGTAGGCTTGGCATGACGGGCTATTCCGCCGGAAGCGTCGCCACACTCCTTGCAACGGGCGCAGATGATCGAATTCGCGCTGGCGTCGCACTATCGGGAACGCTGGCATGGGACGTTGCGACGCAGTCTCCCGACGCGTGGCAGCATTCGCTGCTACAAAAAGCAGGGCTTCACACCGCAAGTCGGGAGTGGCAGACGCTGATGACCGAGCTGATTGATCCTGCGCGTGCGCTCAGCAGGACCAGTGGCAAGCTGCTCCTCATCAATGGAACCACCGATGAGTTCTTTCCGCTGACGTCGACGGTATCGACGCTGTCTGCGCTTCCTTCCATCGCTTCAGGCGACAAGACGCGCATCAGCTTGGCAGCCAACTTTGATCACGGCTGTTACAAGTTCACAGGTGTAGAGTCTGCGGCCACCATCGAGTCACGCGCGCAGCTTCGCAGCGACGGTGGACAGCGCTTGTGGTTTGGGAATGCATTTGGTACCGACAGTCGCTTTCGCACCCTGCCCTCGTCTCCGCAGGTGTCGCTGATTCCGGTCGGTGCCAGCACACTGATCATCGCCACCGTCGATGAACCCAGCGCCTTCGCCATCGAGGATGTGCGATTGTTTGTCAGCGGCGATCAATCGTATGTCTACAGCAGCATCCAGCTCGATCGAGACAGCAGCCGCAGCTATCGCAAGCTCGTTGCTGGGACGCTGCCAGCAGCCAGCGTGTCGTTTGTCGATGTGCAGTACAAGACGCGCGATCTGTTCTTCCCGGTTCGCTTTTCGCTCTCGTCGCTGCCCAGCATTCCCAGCGGACTCGTTCCCCACATCCGCAGCCAGACAACCTGCCTGTAGGGGCTCGCACGCATGGTTTGGCCGCCGAGTGGAGTGACCCGAGGTATCGATGTGACGCAGCACGTCCACCTTGGGCCTCCTGCTACCCTCGTGTGATGAGGTCTTCGAGGGCAGCAGCTCGTCGAAATACGCCTTCGGAGTACGCCCTCGAAGAGGGCTTTGGTACTTCCTATTGGCTCGTCAAGACTCGCATCGCGGCGCGCAGACGCTCGTAGCTGAGTGCGTCCTTCCCCAGCATCATCTGTAGGTCCGAGGCAATCTGCGCGAGGACTTCAACCGCAGACAGACCGGCCCGCTCCCCGAGCATCAGACGATACCGTACGACCGCTTCGCTCAGCTCACCGTGCGCCAGCGTCGCCGCAGCCTGAGTGCTCGGCTTCACAGTCTCCGGCTTGACCTTTGCTGGCTTCACCGTCTTCGGCTTCGAGGCCGCTTGGGCCGGGGCTTTCGTCGCAGGCGGTGCTGCTTCTTTCGGCGCAGCCGTCTCCTTTGCCTTGGCCTTTTCCTTCACTTTGGCCGTCTCCTT
>CALMML010000406.1 GCA_937868485.1 uncultured Myxococcales bacterium
GTATCAAAGTCCATGCCTTTGAACTTTTCGGCGTTGTAGACGATGTACTGCTTGTAGAGCTTTTCTTTCCAGAAGAACAGGAAGCGCTTGAGATCCTTTTCCCACAGCACCAGCATCGACTCATTGTTGCGGTGGCCGAACTCGCGGTCGACGATCGATACGTCCCAGCCGGTCTTTTGACCGTTGAACTTGATGTACGAGTCACGCATCTGCGTGATCGCATCCTGACGCTCTTTGCGGACGCGATCTTGATCGAACGCTTCGCGCTCAGCCTCGATGCGAGGCTGGAACTTGGCGTTGATCTCCTTTTCGATCGTCGCCATCGTCTCTTCCGGGGTCATGCCGAACTTGAACTTGCCGGCAAGCTCGCTGATCGCTCGACCCGCAGCATCCGCACTCACTTGAGACGCAGCAGACTTCGGCGGTGGCGGCGGCGGACCCTTCGCGAAGGCGGGAACATTCGCCGCAACAAGCAGCAGCGCAGCGGAAGCAGAAAGGGCTCTCATCGTCGAATTTCTCCTGTCGAATCCAAGTACCACACCACGCCGAGCGATGCCATATGCAGCATGGCTCCGACGGGCGCTTTGCGAAACCAGCGACCAAACGATCACAGCAGGTTGCGTAATCCGATCTGCTGTCGAGCGTTCCACTGGCAGACCACTTGGGACTTGGAAGTTGCGCGGTCACTTGCCTGGGTCAGACGCCCGACCTTTCCGAGTCGTTCAACGAACGTGCTACAAACAAGACGTGACCGAGTGTACCCACTGCGGAAAGCGCTATTCCAACGACGTACGTTTCTGTCCGGTCGACGGGTTTGCTGTCGTACCTGTGACGGAAAACCGCGAGCCATGGGTCGGTAGGCTGCTCATGGGTCAGTTTGCGATCCAGGCCGTGTGCGGAAAAGGCGCGACGGGAACCGTCTATCGCGCGACGCAAGCGGGCATGGAACGTCAGGTCGCGGTCAAAGTGCTGCGGGCCGATCTGCTCAAAGATCCCGACATCGTGAAGCGCTTTGTCCGAGAAGCTCGCGCCGGAGCCAAGGTCAGCCATCCGAACATCGCGACCGTTCACATGGTTGGTCAGACGGAAGAGGGTGCTCCGTTTATCGTGATGGAGTACATCGACGGGCGGCCTCTGTCGGCGCTGCTGGATCTGGGCAAGCCGCTGTCGCAGAGCCGGATCGTTCACTTGGCGAGTCAGATTGCGTCGGCGCTCGTCGAAGCGCATGCGCAAGGGATCGTCCATCGCGATCTGAAGCCGGAAAACATCCTGCTCGGCGAGCGTCGCGGTCTGCCCGACGTGGTGAAGCTGGTGGACTTCGGGATTGCGAAGATCCTCGTCTCGTATGCGCCGGGAGAAGATGCGATCTCGCGGATGGGCACGGTGTTTGGAACGCCGCACTACATCGCGCCAGAGCAAGCGTCGGGTCAGACGGTCGATGGGCGCGCGGATCTGTACTCGCTGGGCTGCATTTTGTTTCAGATGGCGACGGGGCGCGTGCCGTTCGACGGACAAGCCGGGCTGCAAGTGCTGCTGTCGCAGGTGCGCGATCCGGTCGTCGATCCGCGTGAGCTGAATCCGAAGATCTCCGACGAGCTGGCGGAGCTGATCTTGGGCTTGCTGGAAAAAGATCCGGCGGCGCGGCCTCAAACGGCGAAAGAGGTCCGGGCGGCGCTGCTGGCGCTGTCGTCGAGTGGTTCCGACAAAGCGGTCCGCGACGATCGCGATCGGGAATCCGACGATTCAAACGAAGACGCTGGATCAGACGATGGACCGTCGCTGGATGCGTGGGCCAGTGGTGCGCTCGATGAAGTGCCTCCCGTCGAAAGAGCCAGACCTGCTTCGGCGCGACGTCCAGCGAGTGGCGCGGCCAGTCCACCGAAGAGCGCTCGTCGGTCCGATCCGACCCCGCGCAGTGTGCCGCGTTCTGGTCGTGCCGCGCAGCGAGCGCGCAGCGTCGATCCGCGTGAAGACGAAGCGCCCGTCCGTCGCCGTCGTGAGGTCTTCGATGAAGATCTGTCCGACGCGGAGGAGCCGTTTTACAAGCGTCATGCCAAGCCGCTGCTCGGGGTGCTGGGTGCCGTCAGCTTCGGATTGCTGTTTGGGGTGCTGTATGCGCAGCTTCGGACGTCGCCCGCTCAGGTGCCCGCGCCCGTGGTTTCACCGACGGTAACGACGGCCCCAGTTCCGGCTGCACCCGCGACGACGAAGCCGACGACCTGGGCTCGTCCGGTGGCCGCCGCAAAGCCTGCTGCTGCGACGGCTGCGAAGCCCGCGACGGTGACGACGCCAGTTTCGGCCAGTGCGCCGACGATTCCAGCGGGCACGACGCCACCTGTCGCTGCTCCGACGGTCGCGGCCCCCGCTGCGCCAGCGGTAGACAAAGCGCCTGAAAAGCCGGTGGAAAAAGCGACGGACAAAGCGCCTGAAAAGCCGGTGGAAAAACCGGCGGAAAAAGCGGCTGAAAAACCGGCGGAAAAAGCGCCTGAAAAGGCACCTGAAAAGGCAGCAGAGAAGCCAGTCGAGAAAGCAGCGGAAAAGCCTGCTGAGAAACCCGCAGAAAAACCAGCCGAAGCTGCCGAAAAGAGCGAAAAACCGGCGGAAAAGGCTGAAAAATCGGCGGAAAAGGCTGAAAAACCGGCGGACAAAGCGCCTGAAAAGCCGAAGGCCAAAGAAGCGCCGACCGAGGAGCACGAAGAAGGCGGCACCGATCCGTACGGCAGCCTAAAGTAAGCGCAGCTTTGTGAAGCCAGCGACGGGCGATTCTTCTGTCCGCGCGCCAACTGTGCGCGATATCATGTCGGACATGAGCGTCTTTGAACGTACGGTTTCTGAGTATATGAGCTCTCCGGTGTGTACCGTTTCGGCGGATGACACCGTCGAGGATGCCCATAAGATCATGACGGAAAAGCGGATTTCCTGTCTGGCGGTGGTCGGACGGGACGAAAAGCCGGCGGGCGTGGTGTCGCGGTCGGATCTGCTGCGCATCGGGCGGGTGATGGTCTATGCGACGGGCAGTCAGACGGCGCTCCAGCTTCCGTCGATGTGCGTCGGAGACCTGATGACGCCGCGCTTCTTTTCGGTGTCGCCGGGGCAGACGCTGGTTGATGCCGCGCGTGAGATGGTCGAGCGACGCATTCACCGTGTGTTTGTGGTCGACGCTGGCAAGCCGATTGGCGTGGTCAGCACCAAAGATCTGATGCGCGCGGTGATGGATGCGAAGGTGGCGACGCCGATTGCGGAGCTGATGACGGTGCCGGTGGTGACGGTGGAAGCGAGTGCGCCGCTGTCCGATGCGGTGGCGACGCTGAGCCGAGCGCGGATCAGTGGCGTGGCCGTGATGGAAAACGGCGTTCCCGTCGGTATTTTTACGCAAGAAGAGGCGCTGGCGGCACGCGATCGTCCGGGTGTGTCTTCCGTCGATGAGTCGATGAGCCAAGCGATGCTGTGTCTGCCGGTGTCGACGCCGATGTTCCGGGCGGCTGGCTTTACGCTCTCGACGCGGGCTCGTCGCGTGCTGGCGATTGATCATCATCACCTCAAGGGTGTTCTGACGGGACTGGACTTTGCGCGCTGTCTGCTGCCGGTTCCGCCGTCGACGGTCGCGTCTGTCGCATAGGCCGCTTTGGCGCGTTCAAAGGAGCCACCTCGCATGTCCAGCACGCTGTCTCGATCGGCTCGGCTTTACGGGGGTCTGTGGGGCGCGGTGGTCGGAGATGCGCTCGGTGTTCCCGTCGAGTTTTCGTCGCGGGCCGAGCGTGATCGCGATCCAGTCGTCGGCGTGCGTGGCTTCGGGACGTACAACCAGCCGCCGGGCACTTGGTCCGACGACAGCTCGCTGCTGCTCTGTACGGTGCTGAGCCTGACGGAGCATCGTCTGAACCTGCACGATCTGGGTCAGCGCTTTGTGCGCTATCTGACAGAGTCGTATCTGACGCCGCACGGACGGATGTTTGACATCGGAATGGCGACGCATCAGGCGATCGAGCGGCTGCGCAGCGGTGTGGAGCCGGAGCAGGCCGGAGGAACGAGCGTGCGCGACAACGGCAATGGCTCGCTCATGCGAATCTTGCCGGTGGCACTGCGCTTTGCGTCGGAATCACCCGAGCAGCTTGTCTCGATTGCGCAGCGGGTGTCGCGGCTGACGCATGGGCATCCGCGCTCGCAGCTTGCGTGTGGATATCTGTGTCTGCTGGCTGCGCAGCTTGTGCATGGACTGTCGCCGCGTGCGTCGTATGAGCA
This sequence comes from uncultured Myxococcales bacterium, assembly GCA_937868485.1. Lineage (GTDB taxonomy): Bacteria > Myxococcota_A > Polyangia > Palsa-1104 > JAEUJZ01 > JAEUKA01. The sequence continues at coordinate 4,243 of CALMML010000406.1, forward strand.
GACGAACGTGCTCCTGCGCTCGCTGTATCGCGAGCCGCCGTGGCGCGACGAGCTGCCGGCCTTTGATCGGCTCCTGTCGGGACGGATCGACACGCTGCCGCGTGAGTCGATCTCGGGAAGTGGCTACGTGGTGTCGACGCTGGAGGCGAGTGTGTATCTGCTGTTGCGCAGCACGTCGTATGCGCACGCGGTGCTCGAGGCCGTCAACTTGGGGGAAGACACCGATACCACCGCTTGTGTGACCGGAGGCTTGGCGGGTGTATGGTTCGGGCTCGGTGGGATTCCGTCTGATTGGCTGGCTGTACTTGCGCGACGTACAGAGCTGGCAAGCTGGTTTGATGCGTTCGTCTCTGTGATCGAGCAGGCGTGACGCTGCGCAGGCTCCCAAGCGACTCCCAAGCGATTCCTACCCGACTCCCAAGCGATTCCTACGCGATTCCTACAGGACTCCGCAGCCATTCCCAAAAGACCTGGGTAAGATTTCCCAACATGGGGAATTTCTCCGCAGGGACTTGGACAGTGCTCTCTCGACGCGAGGGATTTTTGCGATGGCTTGGCGCTTGCATAGCAACCTTGTCATTCACCTGCGGGCGTGAGGATGACAGCCCATGAGACTCGCACTTCGTCTGACGCTCCTCATCATTGGAACCTTTGTGCTGGCGCTGCTCGCGATTACGTGGGAACAGCGTGGTCGCTTTGAAGCGCGCTATGAAGAAAGTCGAACCGAGCAGCTGCAAGCACTGCTGACGGCGCTGGATGAAGGCGCGACGCTGGCGTGGCGGACCAGCGGAACGGATGGACTTCAGCGCTATCTTGACCGCGTGGCGGAGCATCAGGACTCCTTTTCGATTCACCTTGTGCGGCTGGATGCGCTGTCCAAAGATGAGCTGTTTTCGCGTCTTCCGTCGGAACTTCGCGCGCAAGCACTGGCCGGACAGCAGGTTCTGTTTGTGGATCATCGCGCCAAGCCTCCGATGATCGTGGCGTTTGATCAGCTCGCGGTGGGTCAGGAAGCAGGGGTTCCGTTCGCGGTGGCGATGCGGCGATCGATGTACGGAGAGTCTGCGTTTGTGCGTGAAAACCTGCGGACGTTTATCAAAAACACGGGACTCACGGTGCTGATCGGGCTGGCGGTGGCGGTGATCTTGGGGGCGCGATTGATCTCGGCTCCGCTCAATCGGATCGTCGCCAAAGCGCGTCTGGTGGGGCAGGGGGACTTTGCGGTGCGCTTCCGTGCGGGCAATGAATCCAGTGCAGAGATCACGATGCTGAGCGCCGAGCTAGACGCAATGGTGGAGCAGCTTGGCGCGCTTCACAAGCGAGTGGAAACAGAAGCAGCGGCGCGGGTTGCGGTGGTGGAACGGATGCGACACAGCGATCGCTTGGCGACGGTGGGAACGCTGTCTGCGGGCATCGCGCATGAGCTGGGGACTCCGCTTCACATTGTGTCAGGACGCGCAAACCGAATCGCTTCGTCTGCCAGTGTGTCGGAAGAGACGCGCCAAGAAGCAGAGAGCATTCGCAGTCAGTGTGAGCGGATGCGAATCATCATCGAGCAGCTGCTGACATTTGCGCGCAAGCCGAGCGGACAGCCGGTCTCTGTTTCGCTGATGGAAGTGGCGTCGCGGGTGACGGCGTGGCTGGAGCCGGTGGCGCGCAAAAAACAAGCGCAGCTTGTGCTGGAATCGGCAGGGTCGGATGCGGCGGAAGTTCGCTGCATCGCGCACGTTGGACTTGTGGAACAAGCGCTGACCAACGTGACGCTCAATGCGCTGCAAGCCGTCGGAGAAGGTGGTGTGGTGCGGGTCTGTGTTCGCGAAGAAGTGCGCAGCGGACAGACTCCTGATTCCCTGCCGCAGCGCTGGGCGGTGATGGAAGTGCGCGACAACGGAAGCGGAATTGCCAAAGAGATTCGCTCGCAGATCTTCGATCCGTTTTTCACCACGAAGTCGGTGCGCGAAGGAACCGGACTGGGACTTTCGATCACGCATGAGATCGTGCAAGAACACGGCGGCTTCATTGAGCTGGACAGTCACACCTCCGCTGACCCTGTACCGAGTGGAGATCACGGAACAACCATGCGCTTATATTTCAAGTCGGAGTCGGCATGACCATCCGCGCGCTCTTGCTAGATGACGATGTGGATCTGCTGCGCTTTCTTCAAGCAGAGCTGACCGATCGCGGCTACGAAGTGACGCTGGCGAGAAGTGGTGACGAAGCGCTGGCGCTGGCGAAACGTGGCGAGCCGTTTGATGTCGCGCTGCTCGATGTTCGGATGCCAGGACCGTCGGGACTGGATGTCTGTCGCGCGCTGTCTTCCGCGTGTCCCGAGCTGCCGGTTGTGCTGATGACTGGCTTTGGGGACATGGATGCTGCGATTGCGGCGCTGCGTGCAGGTGCGCATGACTTTTTGACCAAGCCGTTTGAAACGGAAGCGCTCGATGTGGTGCTGCGTCGTGCGGCGGAACAGAGCGAGCGTCAGCGCGAAGTGGAGCGTCTGCGTCACAGCTCGGAAGATGGCGAAGGCTTTGCGGGAATCTTGGGCGCGTCGGCGGAGATCCGGCGTCTGTCCGACATCGTGCAGCGCATCAGCGGATCGGATGCATCGGTGCTGGTGACGGGCGAAAGTGGCAGCGGAAAAGAGCTGGTTGCGCGCGCGATTCACAGCTTGAGCAAGCGCAGTCGCGGTCCGTTTGTCGCGATCAATTGTGCTGCGATGCCGGATCACTTGCTGGAAAGTGAGCTGTTTGGTCATGAGCGCGGTGCGTTTACGGGGGCGCGTGCGGCTCGAGTCGGACTGCTGCGACGTGCGCACGGTGGCACGCTGTTTCTGGATGAGATCGGAGACATGTCGCTTGCGCTACAGCCCAAGCTCCTGCGCGCACTTCAGGAAAAGCTGGTGCGTCCCGTGGGAAGTGATCATGAGGTCAGCTTCGATGTTCGTGTCGTCGCTGCCACGCATCGCAACTTGCAGCAAGCGGTGCGCAAAGGGGACTTCCGCGCGGATCTGTTTTTTCGACTCAATGTGATCTCGATCTCGGTTCCTCCGCTGCGTGAGCGTCGGGATGACATCTTGCTGCTGGCGACGCGCTTTTGTGAGGAGTTCGCGCAGCGTGATCACAAGCAGCTCGATGGCTTCGCACCGGATGTCGCCAAGCAGCTGCTGCGTCATGACTGGCCGGGAAATGTGCGCGAGCTGCGCAACTCGATTGAGAGCGCGGTGACGATGGCGCGCGGTCACTTGATCACGATGGACGATCTGCCGGGACTGCTGACGGATCAGCAGACAGAGCCAGAAGAGCCGTCGGACTCGCCGGGAGAGCTGCTGCCGCTGTCGGAGGTCGAGCGTCGTCATGTGCTCGCGATTCTGGATGCGGTGGGCGGCAACAAGAGCGAAGCGGCGCGCATCTTGGGCGTCGATCGCAAGACGCTGCAAGCGCGACTTCAGCGCTACGGTCGAACGTAGTCTGTCTGTCTCGCTGTCTGTCTCACCTTTCCTCTGTTCAATCTCTCACCATGCGGAAGATCTTCCCAGCGCGCTGGGGAGATTCTCCGCAGGCTCCCATTCCTGCTTGGGAGTCTGCTTCGGGAGCGCGGCTGGCACATTCCCTGCTCTGTCTTCCATCTGGAAAGAACATGTGGGGAATCACGATGGGGAAACGGATTGGTACGGTGCTCTGTTCGATCGCAGGACTGTGGTCTGTGTCGCTGGGATCGGGCTGTGGACACAAGACACATCAGCACGCGGAAGAGTCGGTGTTTCAGACGACAAGTCCTGTCCGAACGGACACCGAAGTCACCCGCGAATACGTCTGTCAGATTCGCGCAATTTCTCACATTGAGCTGCGCGCGTTAGAGAGTGGCTACCTTGAAAACATCTTTGTGGATGAAGGACAGGTCGTTCACAAAGGGCAGCAGATGTTTCAGATCCTGCCGAAGCTGTACGTGGCAGAGCTGCGCAAAGCCCAGGCCGAGACTGCGGTTGCTCAGATCGAGTATCAGAACACCAAGAAGCTGGCCGAAGGACATGTTGTGTCGTCGAGCGAGCTGGCGCTGAGCAGAGCGAAGCTGGACAAGGCGCACGCGGAACAAGAGCTTGCGCGGGTTCACTTGGGATTTACGGACATTCGGGCTCCGTTTGACGGAATCATGAATCGGCTGCAAGTCCGGCGCGGCAGTCTGGTCGAAGACGGAGAGCTACTGACCACGCTGTCAGACAACAGCAAGATGTGGGTCTACTTCAATGTGAACGAAGCGGAATACCTGGACTTTAAGTCGCAGGCGGACAAGGGCTCCGCGCCGCTGGTGAAGCTGATGATGGCCAACGGCAAGCTGTTTCCGCAGACCGGAAAAGTCGAGACGATCGAAGCGGACTTCAACAGCGAAACAGGAACGATTGCGTTTCGCGCGACGTTTTCAAATCCCACCGGACTGCTGCGACATGGCGAAACCGGAAAGGTGCTGATGACGTCTCCTTTGCGTGGCGCGCTGCTGATTCCGCAGAAAGCGACGTTCGATGTGATGGACAAGCGCTTTGTGTTCGTGGTCGATGCCGACGGTGTGGTGCGCTCTCGTCAGATCGCGGTGTCGCAAGAGCTTCCGCAGGTCTATGTCGTGTCGAGCGGACTATCGGACAAAGACAGAGTGCTCTTGGAAGGACTCCGCAAAGTCAAAGACGGAGACAAGATCACGACGAAGTTCCTAAGTCCCAAGGAAGTGATCAGTCACCTGGAAGTGCCTGCGGGCTGATGGAAAGGAAGTAGGACCATGTTTTCACGATTCATACACAGGCCGGTCCTTGCCATCGTCACGTCGCTGCTCTTGGTGTTTTTGGGCGTGCTGGCGATGCGATCGCTGCCGGTTTCACAGTTTCCAGAGATCTCTCCGCCGCGCGTGATCGTGACGATTGCGTATCCGGGTGCCAGCGCAGATGTACTGATTCAATCGACGCTGATTCCGCTCGAAAAAGCGATCAACGGTGTGCAGGGAATGAAGTACATCGTGTCGGATGCAACCAGCGCGGGAGAAGCGACGATTCAGGTCATCTTCGATCTGAACACAGAGCCAAACCAAGCGGTGGTGAACGTCAAGAACGCCGTCGACCAAGTGATGAACTTGCTGCCTCCTTTGGTGCAGCGTGAAGGCGTTGTGGTGTCGCGGGTTCAGCCGAGCATGCTGATGTATGTGAACCTGTACAGCACCGATGCGAGCGCGGACGAAAAGTTCATCTACAACTTTGCGAACGTGAACCTACTTCCTGAGATCAAGCGAATCAACGGAGTCGGTCGCGCGCAGATCTTAGGGAGTCGACAGTACGCGATGCGGGTGTGGCTAAAGCCCGACAGAATGCGCGCGTACAACGTATCGACGGATGAAGTGATGAAAGCGATCGCGGAACAGAGCGTGATCGGACGTCCGGGTCGCACTGGACAGAGCTCTGGAAAACAGTCGCAAGCGCTGGAATATGTGCTGATCTATCAAGGTCGCTACAGCAAGCCAGAGCAGTACGCAGACATCGTGATTCGCGCGCAAGCGCACGGAGAGCTGCTTCGCCTAAAAGATGTGGCCAGCGTCGAGCTTGGGAGTGAGTTCTTCGACATCTACTCCAACTTAAATGGTCATCCTTCTGCGGCGATCATGCTCAAGCAGAACTTCGGAAGCAACGCGAGCGAAGTGATTGAAGACGTCAAGCACAAGCTGGAAGAGCTGCGTCCTTCGTTTCCTCCTGGGATGACGTACGAGATCAGCTACGACGTGTCGCACTTCCTCGATGCCTCGATCGAAAAGGTGGTTCACACGCTGGTGGAAGCGTTCGTGCTGGTCGCGCTGGTGGTGTTTGTGTTCTTGGGAGACTGGCGATCGACGCTGATTCCGACGCTTGCGGTTCCAGTATCTCTCGTCGGTGCGTTCATGATCTTGCAGCTGCTTGGGATGACCATCAACCTGATCACGCTGTTTGCGCTGGTGCTGGCGATTGGTGTGGTGGTCGATGATGCGATCGTGGTGGTGGAAGCGGTTCACGCCAAGATGGCAGAGCTGAATGTCTCTCCGTACAAGGCGGTGAAGCTGGTGCTGGGAGAGATCAGCGGAGCGATCATTGCGATCACGCTGATGATGACTGCGGTGTTCGTTCCGGTGACGTTTATGACGGGTCCGGTTGGAATCTTTTATCGTCAGTTTGCGGTGACGATGGCGACCGCGATTGTGATCTCGGGAGTCGTTGCGCTGACGCTGACACCGGTGCTGTGCGCGATGATCTTGAAGCGTCATGAGCATGCGACCAGACGGACTCCGATCGGGATGTTTCTGGATCTGTTCAATCGTGTCTTTGATCGCGTGGCGGCACAGTACACCGGACTGCTAGCGCAGATTGTGACGCGACGCCTTGTGACGTTTGCAATGCTCGCGGCCTTCGCGGTGGGCGTGCTGGGACTGAGTGCAAAGCTGCCTTCCGGTTTCGTTCCCAATGAAGATCAGGGAATGATCTACGCGATCATTCAGACGCCTCCGGGATCGACGCTGGAACAGACCAACGATGTCGCACGGCGCGTTCAGGAAGTCATCCAGAGCGTGGAAGGAGTGCAGTCTGTTTCGTCGCTGGCTGGCTATGAAGTGCTGACCGAAGGACGCGGATCGAATGCGGGAACGTGTCTTATCAACCTGAAGAACTGGACGGAGCGCAAGCAGTCTGTCACCGCACTGATGGAAGAGCTGGAACACAAGACCAAAGACATTGGCGCAGTGGTGGAGTTCTTCGAGCCACCGGCGGTTCCGGGCTACGGCGCGGCGGGCGGCTTTGCGCTGCGACTCCTAGACAAGACAAACTCGACGGACTACCAGGAGTTTGATCGCGTAAACCAAGCGTTCATGGAAGAGCTGCGCAAGCGCAAAGAGCTGACCGGACTGTTTACGTTCTTTGCCGCGAACTATCCGCAGTATGAGCTGATCATCGACAACGAGCTGGCGATGCAAAAGGGTGTGTCGATTGGCAAGGCGCTCGAAAACCTCGACATCCTGATTGGGAGTACCTACGAACAGGGCTTCATTCGCTTTGGACAGTTCTTCAAAGTGTATACGCAAGCGGCTCCTGAATATCGTCGTCTTCCGTCGGATATCTTGCAGCTGTACGTAAAAAATGATCGCGATGAGATGGTTCCGTACTCCGCGTTCATGAAGCTGAAAAAGACGCAGGGTCCAAACGAGATCACGCGCTACAACCTGTACAATTCGTCGGCGATTCGTGGTGGACCTGCCAACGGATTCACGAGCGGTGATGCGATTCGTGTCGTCTCGGAAGTCGCTGCCAAGACGCTGCCCAGAGGGTACGACATCGCGTGGGAAGGTCTGTCGTTTGACGAAGCGCGGCGAGGAAATGAAGCGCTCTACATCTTCTTGGTGGTGCTGCTGTTTGTGTACTTGGTGCTGGCTGCGCAGTACGAAAGCTTCATCATTCCGTTTGCGGTGCTGCTGTCTCTTCCTGCAGGTGTGTTTGGTTCGTTTGCGCTGCTTTCGCTGATGGGACTGGCCAACGACATTTATGCGCAGGTGGGACTGGTGATGCTCGTCGGATTGCTGAGCAAAAACGCAGTTCTTATCGTGGAGTTTGCCACGCAGAAACACACCGAAGGAATGTCGGTGGCCGCAGCGGCTGTGGAAGGTGCAAAGGTTCGTTTCCGTCCGATTCTGATGACCTCGTTTGCGTTTGTCGCGGGTCTGATTCCGCTGGTGCGGGCGACGGGTCCAGGTGCCATTGGGAATCGTACGATCGGATCGTGTGCGCTCGGTGGAATGCTGTTCGGAACGATCTTCGGCGTGATCATCGTTCCGGGTCTGTACTACGTGTTTGGAAGGCTTGCGGAAGGGAGAGCGCTCATCAAAGACGAAGAGGAGCAACCCCTGACCGAAGAGATGGTGCACCATGGGTAAGATTCAAGCAGTGGCTGGCCTTGTCTGTGCGCTCTGTCTGTCGGCTTGCATTCCGGCTCTTCCCAAAGGTCCGGCGCGGCTCCCAAACACGCACGTTCCGTCGAGCTATGCGGTCGGTTCTACCAGCTCTGCAAGTGCAGCGGAGTCCGCAAGTGCAGCGGAATCTGCAAGTGCAGCGCAGCTGAAGTGGAGTGAGTTCTTTACCGATCGCAAGCTGGATGCGCTGATCGAAGAGGCGCTCAAAAACAATCAAGAGCTACAGATCGTCGCGCTGGAGCTGGACATCGCGCAAAACGAAGTGATGTCGCGCAAAGGAGACTTCCTTCCCAAGCTGTCGTTTCGCACCGGAGTTGGCATCGACAAGGTCGGTCAGTACACCAGCCAAGGTGCCAGCGATGATGCAAACAAGGTGGCGCAGAACCTGCCAAACTTCGCGCTCGGCTTTTCCGCATCGTGGGAGATCGATGTCTGGTCCAAGCTGCGCAACGCAACCAAAGCGGCAACCGTGCGCTATCTGGCGACGCAGGAAGGAAGAAACCTGGCGATCACAATGCTCGTCGCTGAGATCGCGAATTCCTATTACGAGCTGATGGCGCTGGATGCGCAGCTGGATGTCGTCAATCAGAACATCGAGATTCAGCAGCGCGCGCTGACGGTGGTGAAGCTGCAAAAGGAAGCGGCGAAAGTGACAGAGCTTGCGGTGCAGCGCTTTGAAGCAGAAGTGCTAAAGAACCAGAGTCGTCAGTTTGCGATTCAGCAGCAGCGGATCGAGACAGAGAACCACCTTAACTTTTTGCTAGGACGCTTTCCGCAGCATGTCGATCGCAGCGCGCAGCCGTTTGTGGATCTGGTTCCGCAGGTGGTTCACGCAGGGATTCCTTCGCAGCTTCTCGACAACCGTCCAGATGTGAAGCAAGCGGCGCTGCAAGTGATGGCGTCTGAGCTGGATGTGAAGGTTGCCAAAGCGAGCTTTTATCCAGTCATTGGAATCAGCGCAAACATCGGAATTCAGTCCTTTGATGTGCTCAAGCTGGTGTCGATGCCCGCGTCGCTGGTGTATGGTCTGGCTGCGGATCTGATGACGCCTCTGCTCAACCGCAAGGCGCTGACTGCAACGTACTTTACGGCGAACGCCAAGCAGATGCAGGCGGTCTATCAGTACGAGCGCGCGATCCTGAGCGGCTACGTAGAGGTCGTGAAGCTGCTGTCGATGATTCACAACCTGGAACAGAGCTACGATCTGCAAGCAGCGCAGGTGGACAAGCTAAAGAAGTCGATCGAGATCTCTTCCCGACTGTTTGTGTCGGCGCGTGCGGACTACATGGAAGTGCTGCTGACCCGGCGCGATGCACTGGAAGCGCAGATGGAGCTGATCGAAAACAAGAAGCGTCAGATGATCGCTGCGGTGGGACTGTATCGAGCGCTTGGGGGTGGCTGGCGATAGCGGAAGGGACTGCGAGGGAATCGACGCTGGTTAGAACGGACGCGGGTTCTGAAACACATAGAACGCGAGCGCGATCAGGATCACCACCGTGAGCACCAGCAGCGCAATCTTCAGGGCCGATCGCGGTGCGGTTCCTTCGACTTCTCCCGTCTGACCGTTCACCAAGAAGTGATGTACTTTTCCTTGGTATTCATACGCCGCGATCCACATCGGAAGCAGGACATACTTAAACTGCACCGCTTGAAACTGATGGTTGGTGCGGACATCGCGCTGCGTATCTCCCGGAATGTCGAGCAGACACCGCGAGGTCTGCTCGGTTCCCAGCGCACTCTTTGCTTGCTGCCAGGCTTCCCGAAGCTCGACGGCGTAGCGCTCTGCGGAAAAGCCCAAGACATACTCACTGGAATAGGGAAGCAGACCGCTTGTATCGAAGCGCTGAACGTCTCCGTGTAGCGTGCTGGCCAGTCCGCGCGAAGCACAGATCAAGTGGTCTGTGTAGCGATCGTGACGCGATCCACTGCACGGCTGCCAGCGTGTGTGCGGAACGCGCGCGTCCTGCGGTCCTTGCGGAGTCTGCCTCCGAACCACTTCGTAGTGCGTGTAGCCCGCGTCGGCGGTCCAGCGCGTCGTCACATCACAGCCAAACGCCCAGTAGGGAAGGTAGACGCCGTGGAGCTTTTGCACAGAAGCACCACTGCGCAGACTGCGCGGACGCAGCCACAGACTCTGTAGCCAGCGCGCAAACGCTCGCTCGGCGGAGCTGCGATCGATCGCAAACGGAATCAGCGACTCTGGATGATAGTGATCTTCGGTATCGTGAAGCGGAATCACCAGCGGCGATCGACAGAACTCACAGTGACTGGCGGAGATCTCATCGGGAATCTCGATCTCTGCACGACAGGTCTCGCAGCGCAGCAGCCGCGTTCCTTGTCCGATCGGACCGCGTACCCGTCGACCCTTGAGCGCTTCGTTCAGATCGTGCTCTAGGATGATTCCCGCGTCACGTCCGCTCGATTCCTGAAGCGATCCACAGGTCTGGCAGCGCAGCCGACCTTCTTTGGCATCCCATGCAAGCTGTGCGGACAGACAGTGTTCACAGACGCGTGCTGGACTGGTTCCGGTCGACATACTCGGCAGTATACCGTGCTACGATGTCAAAAGAGGCAAAAGCCAATGACTGACAGCACGCTTCCCCCAGGGATTCACAACAAGCTCCTGAACCCGATTCTGTATCTGCTTGGACCGTATCGCTTTTATGAAAAAGTGTTTGCGCGCTATGGCGACACGTTTCTGTTCGTCAGCCCGAACGGTCCGGTTGCAGTGACGCGCGATCCAGAGCACGTTAAGCAGATCTTTACGCTCGATACGTCGCAGATCGAGATCTATCCTGACAACGATGGACCGGAGTTTATCGTCGGAAAGAACAGCGTTCTGGTGATGACCGATGATCCGCATCGGCGCGAGCGACGGCTGCTTTCCCCGCCGTTTCATGGTGCGCGGATGCGATCGTATGCGCAGGTGATGCAGCAGGCCGCGCGCGATGAGATGAAGTCCTGGTCTGTTGGTCAGGTGGTGGACTTTCAGCTGGCCATGCAGCGGATTTCGCTGTCGGTGATTGCGCAAGCGGTGTTTGGTCTGTCCGATCCCGACGACGTACAACGCACGCAGCAGCTGAGCGCAGACTACATGAACAGCTTGAACCCGCTCATGCTGTTCTTTCCGCTGCTGCGAAAAGAATACTTTGGGAGGTCTCTTTTCCCAAAGACCGTGAATGCGCGACGTGAGCTAGAGCTGCTCTTGGTGGAACAGATCCAGCGCTGTCGTGCGCGTCCGCAGAGTGAAGACATCCTGAGCATGATGGTTCATGCGCGCTATGACGACGGCTCTGCGATGAGCGATGAACAGATTCGCGATGAGCTGTTTACGCTGATGCTCGCTGGACATGAGACGACAGCGCTGGGTCTGTCGTGGATGTTTTATCACCTGTATCACAACCCAGAGACGCTGGTTCGGCTGCGACAAGAGCTGGCTACGATCGGGACGTCACCGGATGCAGAGTCGATCGCACACTGTCGCTATCTGGATGCGTGTGCAAGCGAGTCGCTGCGGATGTATCCGATTGTGGCCGAGACGTTCCGTCGGCTGCGCGTTCCGATTCAGCTGGGTCCGTACACCATTCCGGCAGGCTATGCGGTGTCGGTCAGCGCGATCGGCGTGCATCACAACCCGGCGATCTATCCGCAGTCGCAGCAGTTTCGTCCCGAGCGCTTTCTGGAGCGAAAGTTTACGCCGTTTGAGTATGTCCCGTTCGGGGGCGGAACCCGTCGCTGTATCGGTGCAGCGTTTGCGCAGTATGAGATGAAGCTGGTGGCCCACGAAATCCTGCGTCACTGCGAGCTGGCTCCTGCCAACACCCGACCGATTCTTCCGGCGATGCGCGGACCGACGTTTGGTCCCAAAGGCGGTGTTCCGATGCAGATTGTCCGTCAGATTCCGTAACGAATAAGAGTCCTCAAAAAGGACTCTTATTGGGGTCAAATAAGAGGCATAGAAAAGGACTCTTATTTCAGACGCACCAGATCTTTGGGCGGCGGGAGATCTTGGTAGGCAGGCGCGCGACCACTTCCTTTGGCTGCCGCTTGTTCCATGATGTCTTGCGCAGACAGCATGCCAGCTTGCCAGACCGCGACGTAGTCGAGTCCTTGCTGCACCCCGTGATCGCGTCCAAAGTTCAGCACATCTTTGATGCCAGCGACGACAAGCGGAGACTTTCCTGCGATCTCTTTGGCGGTCTGTTTGACTTCTTTGAGCATCGTTTCCTGATCAGGAAACACCGCGCTCACCAGTCCAAGCGCGAGCGCGCGCTCTGCGGAAAGACGTCGTCCGGTCAGACACAGCTCACGCGCAATTCCGTCGGGAATCAGCTTCGGAAGTCGCTGAAGAGTACCCAGATCCGCAACCAGTCCGACGTTGGTTTCCTGCACGCAGAAGAACGCATCTTGGGTGCAGTAGCGCAGATCACACGCAGTGGCCAGATCGACCCCGCCCCCGATGCAGCCGCCGTGGGTAGCGATGATCACCGGAATCCGCAGCTTTTCGACGGCGCTGATGCTGTCCTGAAGCTCACGTACGCACGATCGCAAGGTGTACGCGGCGCGGCTCCGTTCCCCGTCGGACAGATCCGCAGCCAGCGCACCCAAGGCCATCAGATCGAGTCCCGCCGTAAAGTGCTTTCCCGTCGATGAGATGATGAGCGCACGCACTTCACGCTGACGACCCAGCTCATGACAGACGGTGTACAGCTCTTGAAAAAACGCGAGCGTCAGGCTGTTGAGCTTTTCCGGTCGACACAGCACAAGGTGCGCAACCTGATCTTCTACCGTCAGCGAAAACGTCGAATAGGACATCTGCGAGATCTCCGCGCCGCGCTACTACGGCGTTACGTAGGTGGTCTTGTCGCGCGTACACTCTGCTTGTACTTCAGCGACGGTACGAGGCGCGTAAAACCAGTTGGTCTGAAGTCCGGCTCCGGTGTTGGTCTGGCAGCCTCCGACCGATCCTGCCGAAGGACACGCACCGGTCGCGAACATCCCGCCGCCTTTGGCAGAGTTGAGCGTCGCACACACGGCTTCCTGCGTGACGTGCGGACCGATGAGCCCGCGCCAGTCCGTACACTGCGGATCGACCGGACGAAGATCACAGGAATAGTCACCGCCGGTCCAGCCACACGATCCCAGACCCAGGACCGTCACCAACGCCGATACAGAGACGAGCGTACGCGCAAAAGCAGACTTCATGGTTTCCCCCTTCGTTGCGAGCGTTTCACGTCTGTCGAATCGAGACGATACGACAACCGAACCACTTTGCAGGCAAGCCGGACCGGAATCAAGGCTTGCACTCGCGCTACGCATCCAGGCCCACGCGACGGCGCGCTTCCAAGCAGTTGCGCGTTCCAGACGTGAAGTCGCGGCAGGTGCGGGGACGGTCGTGATAAATCCGGCAGCCGAAGCTGTGGTCGTCGCGATCGCCGAGTGCCGCGCAGCAGCGTCTTTCGGGATCACGAATCACGGTCAGGTCTTTGCCGCTTTTCGCCACCAGCTGCGGGTGCTTCCAGTTGATCTCATCGGACGGACGAACCGGCACCAGCGAAAAGGCATGACGACAGCACGCGGCGCAGGTCTGACAGTCGAGCGGCGGCTCATACAGCGCACAGGCGGCGCTGCCAGGCTGAACGACTTTTCCGGTGGATTCCTCGGTGGCGGTGCGCTGACAGCGATAGGTCGCGGTGCGCTTTTCCGGGGCCAGCAAGAACGCACAGCCAGCGCAGGTGGCCGACGCGGGCGCTTCGTGGACACCGTCGGACATCGGCAAGCCGCTCTTGTGCAGCTTCGGCGCGGGCGAGCTATGCCACAGAAGCGGCAGCGGTGTCGTACTACTGGCCGGTCCTCGCTGGCTGCGCTGGGACGCTTTGGCGACGGCGCGATGTAGCTCGGCGGTGGCGGCGAGCGCGTCGGTCAGCACGCGTCGATAGGGCGGATGATGCGCAAGCGACAGGCCGTCTTGGCTCAGCTTGGCTTCTCGTCCCTGCGCTCCGTCGAGTGGCCTTGGCGGCAGCGCATCGTAAAACACCCGAAAGTCCGTCGTCGGAGCCAGCAGCTGACGCAGCCCATACGGACGCAGCAGCGACGCTTGCACCCGCAGACAGGCCCACTCGCGCGTGACATCGTCGGGATACACATCGTCGCGATCGTCGTTCGACAGGCCCCAGTCCGGCTTTGCGAAGCTGTCTTCCCCTTGGACCAGCGCGTGACACAGCTCGTGCAGGATCATCTGCGCCAGGCAGTCGTCGTGATCGAGATCCTCTTGCGGGGCCAGAAACAGGTTGCCTTTTCCGTCGGTGTGCGCGTAACCATGCGGCGATCGCGCCACGGTGAGCCCAAGCTCGTGGGCCGCTGTGATCCAGATGTGATCGAGCGGGTCGATGTATTTCGCAGAAGGCGTACGGCTGGTCACGGCGGCAATTTTCCTTTTCGCGGGCAGCGAGGCTAGTATTTCCACGCTTTTTTGTCGCCCTGGCCATGACTGCTGATCCTTGTCTGTCGAACCCAGAACCTGCGTCCTGTGCTGTCGAGCGTGCGCCGTTTGCGCCACTTCTACTTCAGCGCAGCGACGGACAAGTGCTCGTGCTCGATGGAAAAAAGACCGAGATCATGGCCGTGCTCAACCTCACGCCGGACTCGTTTTCCGACGGAGGCAAGCACACCGATCCGCGCGCAGCGCTGCGTCATGCAGAGCAGCTTGTGTCCGACGGTGCGTCGCTGATCGACATTGGGGCGGAATCGACGCGGCCCGGTGCGCGCCTTCTGTCCGTCGAAGAAGAGTGGCTGCGGCTCGCTCCCGTTGTGACCGAGCTGGATCGCCTGTCGCTGCCCGCCGTGCTGTCGATTGATACCCGTCACGCGGAGATCGCCCGTCGCGTACTCGATCACGGTGTGCGCGTGCTGAACCTGGCGTTTCCTCAGCAGCTGTTTTCGCCCGATCTCGACGATCCTGCGGCGGCAGCGCTGGAACCGCATCAGCGGCACGCGCTGCTGTCTGGCTTTGACGCTGTCGTGGTGATGCATTCCCGAGGCACACCAGACACGATGCGCGAGCTTACCGACTACTTTGGCGATCTGTGCCAGACTGTAGAGTCAGAGCTATCGCTCACGACGCGCATGCTGACAGACGACTGCCACTCACTCTCGGAGCGCATCGTCTACGATCCCGGCCTGGGGTTCGCCAAGACCGCCGCGCAGAGCCTTTCGCTGCTTTCGCAGACCGCCGAGCTTCGTCGTCGTCTGCGTCGTCCGGTGCTGATCGGCGCGTCGCGAAAGTCGATGTGGGGCGCGCTGACCGGGCGTCCGGCTTCGGATCGGTTGATTCCGTCGGTGATGGGCGCAGCCTTTGCCTCGTCACGCGGAGCCGACATCGTGCGGGTGCATGACGTGGCAGAAACCCTGCAAGCGCTTCAGACCGCGCAGGCACTTTCCGACGGAGGACTGCCAACATGAGCGTCCTTCTTCCGATGTGGCTGTCGCTCAAGACGCTGCTGGCGACGATCAACTGGCGTGAAGCGCTGATCGCTGCCGCCGACGTCGTCATCATCTTTTACATCCTGTATCGCGCGCTCAAGCTGGTGCGAGGCACACGCGCGGCGCAGGCGATGACGGGACTGGCGCTCATCACGGGCCTGTACTTTTTGGCCAAGCGGCTCGATCTCGTCGCGGTGTCGTGGCTGTTCGAAAACCTGATCAACTACTTCATCATCTTCTTCGTCGTGCTGTTTCAGCAGGACATCCGGCGCGCGCTCATGCAGGTCGGTCAGAACCTGTTTATGCGTCGTCAGTACGAAGAGACGTACGTCATCGAAGAAGTGGTGCAGGCCGCCGGTGAGCTGGCTCGACAGAAGATCGGTGCGCTGATTGTCCTGGAACGTGACGCGGATCTGACCGATCACCTGGGTGAAGTCGGTCAAGATCTCGACGCGAAAGTGACCAAAGAGCTGCTGGTGACGCTGTTTTTGCCAGAGCCAGCCAATCACCTTCACGACGGAGCGGTGATCATTCGCAACCTGCGGATTGCGCAGGCGGGCGCGGTGCTGCCGCTGTCGGCGAACAGCAAGCTGGACAAAGAGCTGGGTACGCGACATCGCGCTGCCGTCGGTGTGACCGAAGAAACGGATGCGGTGGTGGTCGTCGTCAGCGAAGAGCGCGGCACCATCTCGGTCTGTTTTAGCGGCAACATCATTCGCGATCTCGACGCGCTGAACGTGCGCAAAGCGCTGCTCGGGCTGTTCCAAAAGAAGAAGGCCAAAGGCAAAGATCGTCCGGCGGGTCGTGGTGGCAAAGCGGATCGATCGGGCAACGACATCAGCTTGGGCGGTGTGCCGCTGCCGTCGATCAGCAGTCACTCGTCGGGTCAGCAGTCCCTTTCGTCGGCACCAGCGGCAGAGACGTCGGGAAGCAAGCAGCTTAGCGAGCTACAGACGCTGCCGATTGGCAGCAAGTCCGATCCGACGCCGAGCAAGCCGATGTCGGAGCTACAGACGCTGCCGATTGGCAGCAAAGCCGAGCCGGACAAGCTGCCCGTGACGCAGCCGCTGCGACCTTCGCCAGAGCCTGACGACGACTCGTCGGGACGGGTGACGGCGCGGCTTGTGAGCGATACTTCGGGTCCGATTCTCGACGGAGACACGCACAAGCTGCCAGCGCTCAAAGATGTTCCGTTGCCCGTTTCGGCAGCGACGAAGACGGAGTAACGCGTGCGCGACTTTCTGTACCGAGTCTTCATCGAGGACTTTCTGCTCAAAGCGTTCGCGCTCATCATCGCGGTCGGGCTCGCGATCTTTGTGCGCACCGAGCTAGAGCAGTCGACGACGCTGTATGTGCGGGTTCAGTACATCGAGCCGCGCGGTCGAATCATGGTGTCGGATCAGAAGCTCGATCAGGTTCGCGTCGCGGTGCGCGGTCCGTGGGCGCGCATCAGTCGCATCGAAGACAACGCGATCCAGCCGATCGTGATCGACATGTCGAACCTCAGCGACGGAGAGCTGCGCTTTGCGCCCGAGATGGTTCGCCTTCCGCCGGGGCTGCGCGTCGAGAGCTTTACGCCGATTGGCATGTACATGCACTTTGAGCCGGAAGTGACGGTGTCGCTCGGGGTGAACCTGACCATCGAGGGGGAGCCGCCCGAAGGCTATCGCTTCCGTCAAGCCACGCCGAGCCCGCGTGTGGTCAGGCTGCGTGGCGCGCAGAACGTGCTGGAGAGCATGCACCACGTCCTTTCGCGTCCCGTGTCGGTGGTCAACATCCGCGATACCGTGATGCTGCCCGTCGAGCTGGCGCCGCTGCCCAAGCATGTGCGACTGGCGGACGATCCGCCGCCCAAGATGTCGGCGACGATCTTTGTCGAGCTGGTCGAGCGCCACTACAGCAACGTGCCGATTCGTCCGAGCGGTCAGATCCAAAACGTGACGCTCAGTCCAGAGTCAGCGACGGTGGTGCTGCGCGGTCAAGGGCTCGATCGGTTCCTCGATATGCCGCAGCTGGTGCTGGACACCATCGCGGAAGAGCGCAAGCCGGTCGGAACCACGTTCCGCAAGCGTCCGCAGATCGTCAACCTTCCGCCGGGAATCGCGTATGAGATTCAGCCGGCAGAGGTCGAGTTCACGATCCTACGCACCGAGCCCGATAAGCCTGCGCGCAAGCCGTAGCGTATCTCGGTGTGCGACGTGAGCCGGACTAGAGCGGCTTACCGAAGTTTTGCACCCAGTAGTGCTTGTAGGTCGACGTGCTGCTGTTGTCGTAGCCAAAGCCAATCTGGGTAAAGTTCTTGCTCATGATGTTGGCGCAGTGTCCGGGGCTGTTCAGCCACTGCGTCATCGTCGCTGCCACGGTGGCGTTGCCCGCCGCGATGTTTTCGCCCGCGTAGGAATACTTGTAGCCAGCCGCCGTCATCCGATCAAACGGGGACTTTCCGTCGAGCCCGGTGTGGCTAAAGAAGTTCTTGGCGGCCATGTTCGCGGCGTGACCTTGCGCGGCGGTGTTCAGCTGGGTGTTCACCGTCAGTGGGGGCACGGCGGGATAGCTGGTCGTGCCGCAGGTCCGAGCCACCTTGCGCGCGCTATTCACTGCAGTGAGAAGCTCGGCGCGAAACTGGGCAAGCTGCGTCGCTGTGACCGCTTGTGCTGTGCGCTCTCCGTCTTCGGGAACGACCGCGAGCGGCGCAGGCAGGCTTTCGTCTAGCGCTTCTTGCGACTCCGGCTGACCACAGGCGTACAGCGAAACGAGCGACAGCACAGACACCGCGTGACGGACGGACAGGGAACCAAGGGACAGTTTCATGGGCATTTCTCCTACCGGCGCGTCGTACCGCAAGCGACGCGTGGCTGGGAAGCGCAAAGCAGTGTGCGGCGCGATGGCTTCTCAACGCGGCTGGCATCTGCGAAGGTGTGGCCTCTGCAATCACGGAAAGTGAGCCAAACGATGCAAAAGACGATGCGAGATCGCGTGGCGGAGCTAGAAGCCGAGCGGGCAAAAGTCCGTCAGATGGGCGGCGCCGACAAGGTTCAAAAGCAGCACGAGCGGGGCAAGCTCACCGCGCGCGAGCGACTGGAGCGCTTCTTCGACGGCGGTCAGTACTTTGAAGTCGGCATGCACGGCACCCAGATGGGCGGTAGTAATCCGTCGGACAAGCCGCCTGCGGATGCCGTCATCTGTGGCTTTGGTCCCGTCGCCGGACGCATGGTGGCAGCGGTGGCCTACGACTTTACCGTCAAGGGCGGCTCGATCGGCATGACCGGCGAGACGAAGGTGACGCGGATGCGCGAGCTGGCCTTGCGGACGCGGATGCCGATGGTGTGGTTCATTGACTCGGCGGGGGCGCGCATCGATCCGCAGTCGCAAGGAGGCGATCAGATCTCGCTGTTTGCCGGGTCGGGACACCTGTTTCGCGAAGAAGTGATCATGTCGGGCGTGGTGCCGCTGATCGCCGCGATGGTGGGACCGGGAGCCGCAGGGACGGCGTACATTCCGGGGCTGGCGGACTTTGTGCCGATGGTGAAAAACCAGGGCTCGATGGCGCTCGGGGGACCGCCGCTGGTCAAGGCGGTGACGGGTCAAGAGATCACCGAGCAAGAGCTGGGCGGCAGCAAGATCCACTGCGAGACGTCCGGCGTCGGCGATGTCGAAGTGGCCGACGAAGACGCCTGTCTACGCACCATCAAAGACTACCTGTCGTACATGCCGCAGCACTGCGGGGAAAAGCCGCCGATCGTGCCGTGCGACGATCCGCTCGACCGCCGGGATGAAGCGCTGCTCGACGTGCTGCCGCTGTCGACGAGGCAGTCGTACGACATGTACAACATCGTGAAGACCGTCGTGGATCACGGCAAGATCCTCGACATCAAGCCCAAGTGGGCCAAGAACATCATCACCTGCTTGGCGCGCATCGGTGGCTATCCCGTCGGCATCGTGGCGAACAACCCGCGTCACATCGGCGGCATCTTGGACGTGAACAGCGCCGACAAGGCCGCGCACTTTATGCAGATCTGCGACGCGTTTAACATCCCGCTGGTGTTCCTGATGGACGTGCCGGGCTTTATGGTCGGCAGCAAGGTGGAACACGAAGGCATCATCCGGCACGGGGCGAAGATGCTGCATGTGATGGCGTCGGCGACGGTACCCAAGCTAACGGTGGTGGTGCGCAAGGGCTACGGGGCGGGCTACTACGTGATGGCGGGGCGGGCGTACGAACCGGATCTGCTGGTGGCGTGGCCGGGGGCCGAGGTGAGCGTGATGGGCGCCGAAGGAATGGTGGGCATCGCGGGCAAGAAGCTGTTCGGCGGTGCGGAGCCTCCGCCCGAGGTCAAGTCGCAGATCGTCGGGATGATCCAGCAGCACATCGACATCCTGAAGGTCGCGGGCTGGGGACTGGTCGATGACGTGATCGATCCGCGAGATACGCGGCGGGTGCTGGGGCTGGGACTCAAGATGGCGTGGGATCGCACGGTCGAGCGTCCGGCCAAAAAGCGCGGGATCATGCCGGTGTAGTGGGCGTCGTCGTTTGTGCGCTGGGGGCATCACGGCGGGGCTCCCTGTCCTGCTCTGGGTTCGCTTGGGGGGTCACGGCGGGGCCCCCCTTCCCTGCGA
>CALMML010000407.1 GCA_937868485.1 uncultured Myxococcales bacterium
CCAAGCACCGAGCTTTGCCAGCCAGGTCCAGCCGATCTTTACCAAGAGCTGCGGCGGCGGAGGCTGCCACACCGGGACAAGTCCTGCGCAGGGACTCGATCTCAGCACGGGCAAGAGCTACGGCAGCCTGGTCGGGGTCGCCAGCTCACAGTGTCCGACCACCAAGCGGGTCGTGGCGTCGTCCCCCAGCCAGAGCTACTTGGTTCACAAGCTGCAAGGCGCAGGACCGTGCTTTGTGGGAAGCCGCATGCCCAAGGGCGCGCCGCTGTCCTCCGCCGACCAAAACACCGTCAGTGGCTGGATCTCTGCTGGGGCCCCGAACAACTAAGGAAGCGGACAAAGCGAGCGAGGCCCCTCCGGCCAACCGGCAAGGGGCTGCGCTTAGCGGGTGACGTTGACCTGGTAGGTGCCGCCCGCCGAGATGGCGGTGCCGGTGATCACGGTGGTGCCGGGCTTGCGCGTCACAGCGGTGCCAGTACCTGCTTGCAGCGTGCTGGTAAACGACAGGTTCAGGGTGACATCGCCGGTCAGATCGCCGGTCATGCCCACCGTGCCGACCAGCGTTCCGGTCATGGTGCCGGTCGGAATGCCCTTGAGCTGCATGTTGAGCGCCGGCAGCGCGCTCGCGTTTGTTGCATAGACCAGCTTGGCATCATCGGAATAGCCCACAAAGGCGGTGTAGAGCCGCATGCCCTTGTTGGCCGAAGAGCCCTGATCCACCTGTCCTGTGACCGTCAGCGTGCCCGAGGTGGTCCCGTTCGTGGTCTGCGGGCTGATGTTCGCGCTAGAGGCTGCGTTAAACCCATCAAAGCCGAGCTGAATCGCCTTGTCGATCGAGCCATCCAGTCCCAGGTAGGCCCGGCGCGCTTGTTCATCGGATGAGACGCCGTCCCCACAACCCCACAAGCTCCCGACCAGTAGACCCAGACATACATAGTGTCGCATGAAGTTCTCCCTCTAGTTTGGCAGCAGCAGGGGACCATCAGGACGATGATCCCCTCTTCACCCATTCGGATGCAGTACGAAGGCTGATAGCAGGCAAGCAGCAGACAGAAGCGATCAGCCCGGCGGTGGCGTGCAGCAGCCCGTCAAGCAGTACCAGCCCGCTTGGCACGGCGCGCAGCCCGGCAGACCGCAGGGCTGGTTGTTGGTACACAGAGAGGCCGGGCACAGCGTGGGGTCACTGGTCCCTCCGCCGGTCGAGAGATCCTGGCCTGCCATGTCGCGGGGAGGCTGTCCCGCCATGTCCGGGGGCGGTGGGAAGCAGTCTGCGGGAAGGGTGTCCTTGCCGATGCAGAGCTGACAACGTCCGCACGACTTTTCGCACGACGCGACCATCTGACAAGGATGGCACTTGGCCGGGTCCGCAACGTCTTTGGTGGTGCAAGTAGAGTTGCCGCTCGCGTCATAGGAGCCCAGCCACACGCCGGTCTTGGTGCCGTCGGTGTTTACCTTGGCTTGCGGTCCCAGGAAGCAGCAGCCAAAACAGTCGCAGCCATTGGGAGTCAGCGGTCCGCAGTAGCTCTTGCAGGTCGCCGCTTGCATCTGCTGCGCCGTGGTACACGTCAGGCCGCCACCAACACCCATCGTGGCGTTGTACGCGCAGGCAGTCTCAGGGGACGGAGTGCCATTGACCTTGGTCGGATCGCAGCCGTGATCCCAGTAGCAGTTGTCGTTGCCCTGTCCGGTGTCCGCGTCGAAGTAACAGTCCATCTTGCACTTGGTGTTGTTGCCACCAGGAATGGCCGGATCGAGTCCGTTTTCGCTGTTGTCGCACGGTCCCAAGCAGTCTGGATCTTCGCTGTCAATCCGACCGTCTCCGTCATCATCCATGCAGTTGCCGCACTGATAGGTCTTGCCCTGACAGGTTGCGGGATAGCAGAGCCGCGAGCCACCGTCCGGCGTAGTGACCACCACTGCACCATCGGGAACAGGGGTGAGATCTGGACCCCCAATGAGCACGCTCAGGTCTTCCGTCCCTGTGCCCACGCCCAAGTCATCGGAGCCAGAGGTGGCGGTGTCATTGCACGCAACCACGACCGCAGCAATGCAAGAAAAGGCCATTGTTGTGAGATATAGGAACCTGGACTTGGATTTGGCTTTGCTTGTCATGGTCTAAGTACATCCCCCCTCATGACGGTTACACAGTGAAGGCAGTGATACGGACGGACGCTGGATAAATAGGTCCCAGCGAAAGAAGGCCCGGACAAGAGCGCTCGTCGGCGATCAGCGGTCGCGCAGAGACAGATCACGGAGGAGTCCGTACGCTGGACGGCTGCTGCTGCATCACGGCATCGCGCGACAATCCTGCGATCACATGCCGATCGGAATGACACGCTCGGCATCGTAACGCTCCCCCGCTGCGAATCCTTCGCAGCCACAGCGCTAGGTCAACGGTGGCTTCTGGTCACAGGACTCCAGTATACACCTGATCTCTTCCGTTCGATGAAGCCCGAATTCACGGTTGCGCGTGGTCACGCACCTGGGATCGTCGCGCGGATGCTGCGCTGACCCGATCGCTACAAGATCGTTCAAACTGACAGACTGATGGCTGTGCAGTGGGCGCAGCTGCTTGGGCTTGGCGACAAGCGGAATCCCGGGGGAGGACACAGAAGATGACCAGTCTACGAATCGGAGTCGTGCTTGCGATGTGCGTGTGGAGCGCTGGCTGCAACCAAGATCTGGGTGGTGAAACAGACATGGACACAGCCGCAGACATGACAACACCTCCAGACATGACCGCGACGATCAAGGGAAGCTGCGACCTACGCAAGAACTCTCCCGCATCGCAGGAATGTCGGGACTACGAATCGACTTCGGCACAGTTTATTTCGACATACAAAGGAACGTGTACAAACGCGGCAGCCTGGCAAGATGCGCTGTGCAATCACACAGGCGCACTCGGCGGCTGCATGACGATGATTCCGAACCTGGGCGGAGGCACATTGATCCAGTGGTACTTCTCCCAGTCTGGGCTGATGACGCAGAGCGATGTGCAGGCCAAGTGCTCGGCATCGGGTCAGACGTTTGTCGCGCCGTAACTGAGCAGTCCCAGCCAGCCGGACTGCACAGTAGAAGGACAAGACTGCGCAGCATCTACATGCAAACGAGCAAACGCAAAACCAGCGCAGCGGTTGTGCGCAGCCGGATCTCGGCTTGCTCTGGCGGAGTCGCGCTTGGTAGTGTCCGCCCATGCAGCGAGTACGTGGCATTGGTGGATTCTTCTTCAAGGCCGTAGACCCCAAGGCGCTCTCCGCGTGGTATCGGGATGCGCTCGGACTAGGCGTCGAAGCCTGGGGCGGCGCGTTCTTTCCGTGGGAATCGCTCAAGACCAGCGATGGTGCAGGTACGGTGTGGTCGCCGTTTGCGCAGGACACCACCTACTTTGCGCCCAGCGAAAAGCCGTTCATGCTCAACTTCGTTGTCGATGATCTGGACGCGATGCTCACCCAGGCGAAGGCTGCGGGGGCAGTGGTGGAAGACAAGATCACCGATGACGACAACGGACGCTTTGGCTGGCTGATGGACCCGGAAGGAAACCGCATCGAGCTGTGGCAGCCCCGTCAGCCAAGCAGCAGCCCGTAACACCACCGCATCACAGAGTCTGGTGCGCCAGACGATCAGTTGGCGCGCTGGGCAAAGCAGCTTGGACACGAGCACTGCTTGCGCATCAGCTCGACTTCTTCACTGGGTAGCTCTGCCAAGATGGTCATCTCGACCGCACACAGCCCGCGCTGATTGACCGCCTGCACCACCAAGCTGACGAGCCGCGCCCACAGCTGCTGCCGACAGCGCGCGCCCAGTGCGCGGGTTCCAGCAAGCGGATTGGCGGAGGGAAGTCTCATGGGGGTGTTTTTCTGGCTCCGACTGCGGCTTCAATCGGTAGATGCGGCGCATAATATCCACTGGCGATCTCAGCACCAGCATTTCTTGACACGTTCTACCTGTTCCGCTTGTCAGACCACCTGGCGCAGCCCACGTTCCCTCTGACTTCTGCCCAGACAAGACCAGGCCCAGTCCGCGCGAAAGCGACCCACGCAGCGTCATCACCCGGACCGACTGCCGCAGCGCGTCACTTCTTTGGCTTTACAGCCTCGGACAAAGCGGTGTAAAGCCAGGGCACGTATGTCTAGCCACGATCCGCACATGGAACAGCTTGTCGCCGAGATTGCCCGCCGGGTTGCTGCCCGCCTGGGAAGCTCGACACCGCTTGTCACGCTGGGAACCAGTCCGCCGCTGCGTGAGACCCCTTGCCAAGACGGACCTTCTGAACACTGCACCGCTTGTGGACTGTGTACCGTCCGCAGACCCGAGGCCGTTCAGAACATCGTCGCCGAAGGGGCAAGCCGAGTCGGCAGCGGGATGGGCACCGGACAGACGTCGGGCGACATCGCGGGGATGATCGATCACACCTTGCTCAAGGCCGACGCCACGTCAGCGGAAGTCGAAAAGCTGTGCGCGGAAGCCCGTCAGTACCGCTTTGCATCGGTGTGCGTGAACACCGGCTTTGTGCCCTTGGCCAAGCGACTGCTGCGCGGCTCGGGCGTGATGGTCTGCGCGGTGGTCGGCTTCCCGCTCGGTGCGATGGCGCCCAATGCCAAGGCCTTCGAGGCGCGCGAGGCCGTCCGCAGCGGAGCCGAAGAGATCGACATGGTGATAAACCAAGGCGCGCTCAAGAGCCGCGACTACGCCACCGTTCACGAAGACATCCAGAAGGTGGTTGAAGCGTCGCGTCCGGCCAAGGTGAAGGTCATCCTCGAGACAGGGGCGCTCACCCAAGAAGAAAAGGTGATTGCGATCTCGCTGTCCAAGGTCGCCGGGGCGCACTTTGTGAAGACCTCGACGGGCTTTGGTCCGGGCGGGGCGACGGTCGAAGACATCGCGCTCATGCGCAAGCTCGTCGGTCCCGACATGGGCGTCAAGGCATCAGGTGGAGTGAGAACCTGTGACGATGCCCAGAAGATGAAGGCTGCCGGAGCCAGCCGCATTGGGGCCAGCGCCTCGGTGTCGATCGTCAAAGGCTGCGCGACCCCGAGCAGCGAAGAAAAACCCAAGCATCCAAGCCGTCCGTGGCTGCGTCGTCAAGATGCGCCCTCGACGCCAAGTCCTGCTCCAGGCAAGCCATCCGCCTACTAAGGCGCGCTGCGATGCGTCAGCGCAGAATCTAAGAAGACGGAAGCGGAAGGACAAAGGACATGAACGCAGTGCAGAGCGCGCCCTTTGAGCGCGTGGTTTTGATCGTTCTCGACTCATGTGGCTGCGGCGCGGCACCCGATGCGGATCGCTATGGCGACGCCGGGGCAAACACGCTCCAGCACATCGGCGAGCGACTCGGCGGGCTCCAGCTTCCCAACCTGGAAGCGCTGGGACTTGGCAACATCACCACGATTCCGGGTCTACAGCGGGTCAGCCAGCCGCTCGGCGTGTTTGGTCGGCTGCGGGAAAGCTCACGCGGGAAAGACACCACGACGGGCCACTGGGAGCTAGCGGGCCTGGACGTGCAGAGCGAGTTTCCAACCTATCCGCACGGCTTCCCCGCCGACATGATCGCGCGCTTTTCGGCGCAGACCGGGCGCGGCGTGCTGGGCAATAAGCCCGCGTCGGGCACGGTGATCCTAGATGAGCTGGGCCCAGAGCACCTGCGCACAGGCGACCTGATCGTCTACACGTCGGCGGACAGCGTGTTCCAGATTGCCGCGCATGAGAGCGTGGTGCCGCTCGACGAGCTGTATCGCGCCTGCGAGATCGCCCGCACGCTGTGCGACGAGCGCAACATCAGCCGGGTGATTGCCCGTCCGTTTGTGGGAGAGCCCGGCAAGTTCCGCCGCACCTACAACCGACGCGACTACGCAATGCCACCACCGGAAGCCACCGCACTATCGCGCATCGCCGACAGCGGTCGCAAGGTGGTGGGCGTTGGCAAGATCTGGGACATCTTTGCGGGACACGGCATCACCGACAACATCCACAGCGAAGGCAACACCGATGGCCTGCGGCTGACGCTCGAAGCGCTCGACGAAGTAAAGCAGG
This sequence comes from uncultured Myxococcales bacterium, assembly GCA_937868485.1. Taxonomy (GTDB): domain Bacteria; phylum Myxococcota_A; class Polyangia; order Palsa-1104; family JAEUJZ01; genus JAEUKA01. Next base: position 6,031 of record CALMML010000407.1, read on the forward strand.
GGCTCATCTTTGTGAACCTGGTCGACTTCGACATGCTGTACGGGCACCGTCGCGATCCGCAGGGCTACGGCAGAGCGCTCGCCGAGTTCGATGCCTTCTTACCGAGCCTGCGCAGCAAGCTGGGACCGCGCGATCTGGTGCTGCTCACCGCCGATCACGGCAACGACCCGACCTGGCCTGGCAGCGACCACACCCGAGAAGACGTGCCGCTGCTGGCGTTTACGGAGCGCGCTCCGTCGGCGCAGCAGGCCGATCTGGGCGTACGGGATGGCTTCTTTGATGTAGCGCAGACGCTGTGTGATGCCTTCGCCCTGCCCGCCTGGCCACGCGGCAAGAGCGTGCTGCCACACCTTCTACCGTCCTGAGCGACCCCGCGCGCTCGGCCTTTTCCCCCACAGAGCCTGGTTCGATGACGCAAGCTGCGACGTATAACCCCGTTGAGATCATCCGCAAAAAGCGCGACGGCAACGTCCTATCGGACGACGAGATTCGCTTTTTCATCTCTGCCTACGCGAGCGGCAAGCTGCCTGACTACCAAGCGTCGGCGCTGCTCATGGCGATTTACTTTTCCGGCATGTCGGAAGGCGAGCTGCTGGCGCTGACCGATGCGATGCTGCGCTCGGGCGAGGTGATCAGCCTGTCGGACGTGCCGGGGCTGAAGATCGACAAGCACTCAACGGGTGGCATCGGGGACAAGATCTCGCTGCACTTGGCCCCGGCGGTGGCGGCGTGTGGGGTGCGGGTGCCGATGATCTCGGGTCGCGGCCTGGGTCACACGGGCGGAACGCTGGACAAGCTGGAGTCGATACCGGGCTTTTCGACCCGGCTGTCGATCGCGGACTTCCGCACGGTGCTGCGCCGCACGGGCCTGTCGCTGATCGGCCAGACCGATACGCTGGTGCCCGCCGACAAAGCGCTGTATGCGCTGCGTGATGTGACCGCGACGGTAGAGTCGATTCCGCTCATCGCCGCGTCGATCATGTCGAAGAAGCTGGCCGAGGGCATCGATGGACTGGTGCTCGATGTGAAGGTCGGCTCGGGTGCGTTTATGAAGACGCGCGACGAGGCGTATCAGCTGGCATCGACGCTGGTGGCGATTGGTCGACGCGCAGGCAAGCAAGTGACGGCGTTTTTGACCAACATGGATCAGCCGCTCGGGCGCTACGTCGGCAACGCGGCGGAAGTGCTGGAAACGCTGCAAGTGCTAAGCGGTCAGGGTCCAGATGATCTGGTCGAGCTGACGCGGGTGCTCGGTGGCGAGATGCTGCGGCTCGGCGGCGTGGTGGCAACCGAAGAAGATGGTCATACGCGGATCATGGAGTCGCTCCGCAATGGCGAAGCGCTTCAGCGGCTTCAGCGCTGCGCGGCGATGCAAGGGGCGATGATTGACCTGCGCGATCCGAACGAGCCGTGGCTGACGAGCTGCCTTCATCCGTATCCGGTGTTCATCACGGCGCAGGAAGCTGGCTACGTCTCTGCGATTGATGCAGAGGCGATTGGCTGGGCGGGTGTGGCGCTGGGTGCCGGTCGCGAGCGCAAAGAAGACACGATTGATCCGGCGGCGTACATCTACCTCGATCGCAAGGTCGGGGAGCTGGTCGAAGCTGGCGAGCCGCTGTGTCACTTCGCCTGTGCGCCGGACTGGCCGGAAGGTCGTCGTGAGCGCGCGCGCCTGATGCTTCAGAATGCCTACAAGGTTTCGATGACGCCCCCTACGGAAAAGCCCCTGATTCTGGATGTGCTGCGATGAGCCGAGCTGAGATCTCTCACGATGCGAGCGCTGGATTTGATGCGGTGAAGCAGTCCGCCGAGCGAATCGCTGCGTTTTTGCCGCCCGGTGCGGCCCCGAGGATTGCGCTGGTGCTGGGCTCGGGTCTTGGTAGCTACGCCGATGCACTGTCGGACGCCAAAGGCATCGACTACGGCGAGATTGGCTTTCCTCGCTCGGGTGTCGTCGGGCACGCCGGTCGTCTGGTCTATGGTCGCGCAGGCAAAACGGCGTCCAGCCCTGGCGTCGAAGTGCTGCTGATGCAAGGTCGCGTTCACACCTATGAAGGACACAGCCTGCAAACGGTGGTGCTGCCGGTGCGAGCGCTCATCATGGCGGGCTGTAAGACGGTGGTGCTGACCAATGCAGCGGGCGGCGTCGGTGCGGGACTGGAAGCGGGCGACCTGGTGCTGTTGCGCGACCACCTGAACCTGATGGGCGACTCGCCGCTGCGTGGTCACAACGATGATCGTCTGGGCCCGCGCTTTCCCGATATGACCGAGGTCTACGACGCCAAGCTGCGCGCCATCGCCGAGCAAGTAGCGGCCAAGCTGTCGATTCGGCTCAAGAGCGGTGTCTACGCAGGGCTGCTCGGGCCGCAGTATGAGACGCCGTCGGAAGTGCGGATGCTGCGCGGGCTGGGCGCAGACCTTGTCGGGATGTCGACGGTGCCAGAAGCGATTGTGGCGCGACACATGGGCGCAAAGGTGCTGGGGATGAGCTGCGTGAGCAACCTGGCCGCAGGCATGTCTGGACAGCCGCTTTCGCACGAAGAAGTCACGGAGACGGCAAACCGCGTCCGCGCTACCTTCATCAAGCTGCTCGACGGTATCATGGCAGAGCTAGTCAGCGTGTGCTGACCGAAGGAGCTTGGTTGCGATGACCTCTGTATCGACTGCCCAGCCTGCCATGGATCGAGAAATCCGCGACATCGCCACAGGACAGCCGCTTTCGCCGGTGCTGCACGATCTGGCCGAGCGCGCGCGGACCGCACAAGCGCTGGCATATGCTCCGTATTCGCAGTTTCCCGTGGGAGCCGCGCTTCTGACGGATGACGGACGGGTGTTTGTCGGAGCCAACGTCGAAAACGCATCGTACGGCCTGACCGTCTGTGCCGAGCGAACTGCGGTGTATCAAGCGGTGCTGGCTGGCTCACGATCGATCAAAGCGATCGCGATCTGTACGAACCTGTCGCCGCCCGCCGCGCCGTGTGGAATGTGTCGGCAGACGCTGGTGGAGTTTGCCGAGGAAGCCGAGATCGTGCTGCTGTCGCCGGAAGGACCCGCGCACAAGACCAAGCTGAGCACGCTGCTGCCGCTCGCGTTTCGTCCAAACGCGCTCATCACGACCGAGAGCGCGTCCCAGTCAGAGGATGTTCATGGTGCAGGCAAATAGCTGGCTGTTGCGCGGCGGGACGATCGTCACCGTCGATCGCAGTCAGCCTGTGGTGGTCGGGGATCTCCTGATCGTTGATGGCAGGATTGCTGCGCTGGGTCAGGCGGCTGGCAGTGATCCTCGGGCGGCGTCGGTGCCGGTTGTGGATGTCTCGGGCTGCGTGGTGATGCCGGGACTGGTGCAAGCGCACATTCACTTGTGTCAGACGCTCGGGCGCGGACTGGCGGACGATCTGCCGCTGCTGCGCTGGCTGAGCGAGCGGGTGCTGCCGTACGAAGCGGCGCTCGATGAGCGAAACATCCAGCTTGCGGCCCAAGTCGGGGTGGCAGAGCTGCTGCTATCGGGAACGACGACGCTGCTCGACATGGGAACGGTGCGTCATCACGATGCGCTGTGCGAAGCGGTCTATGCGACGGGAATCCGCGCAACGCTCGGCAAAGCGATGATGGACTACCCGGATACGGTGCCGCCAAGCTTGCGAGAAGACAGCCAGGCGTCGCTGCGTGAGGCGGACGAGCTGTGTGCGCGCTGGCACGGTCGCGGCAAGCTGCGGTACGGCTACGCGCCGCGCTTTCTGGTGTCGTGTAGTGATGATCTGCTGCGCGGGGTGGCCGATCGCTGTCAGCAGCACAGCCCAGACGGACCAGGCATCCACACGCACGCAAGTGAGCAGCTCGATGAGATTGAGCTGGTTCGCAAGCGGACGGGCAAAGACAACGTCGAAGCGCTGCGGGCGCTCGGCATCGCGGGTCCGCGTACGGTGCTGGCGCACTGCGTTCATGTCTCGGACCATGAGATGCGGGTGATGGCCGAAGACGGCACGCATGTCACGCACTGTCCGTCGAGCAACCTGAAGCTGGGATCGGGCATTGCCAGGATCGTGCAGCTTCTTTCGGCGCAGGTGAACGTCGCGCTCGGAGCCGATGGTGCGCCGTGTAACAACCGACTCGATGGCTTCGCAGAGCTACGGCTTCTGTCGCTTCTGCAAAAGGGACTGCACGGACCCGAAGCCCTGCCCGCCGCGCAAGCGCTGGAGATTGCGACGCTCGGTGGAGCCAAGGCGCTCGGTCAAGCCGACCAGCTTGGCAGCCTGCAGGTGGGCAAGCGAGCGGACGTGGTGGTGATCGGTCAAGGCGCGCCCGGTCAGCTTCCGGTTCATGATCCGGTGTCGCTGCTGGTGTATGGCAGCCAAGGCAGCGATGTCCGTCACGTCTTTGTGGAAGGAGATCTGCTGGTCGAGCACGGTCAGCTGACGGCGCAGACGGGACTGGATGTGGAGCGACTGCGGGCCCACAGCGCGGAGCAGATGCCGGTGCTGCTCCGTCGCGCGGGTCTGCGCTAGTCCGACGCGCGGGGGGCGCGTGTGTCGGCAGCGGACTACTTGAGCTCTTTGCTGCCGATGATCGTTAGGTTGGCGCCGACCTGAACCTGCACGGGCTTGCCATCCACCACAATGGTGGCCTTGCCGGACAGATACCAGCCAAACGAGCCGGTGGAAAACTCCTTGGGCTCCGCAGTCAGCGGCACACCTTCCACCGATACGCTGACGGGCTTGGCTTTGGTCTTAAACTCCTCACGAGTCACTGGGCATGGGGACTTGGCCACGGGTCACGCTCCTATCCAAGAAAAGACTGAGTCCCACCGTAGCACGAACTGCGCCCAGATTTTGCGGCTTTGTATGAGATCCGCGCAGGCGTAGAACCCACGCAGACTCCGCGCAGAAAGGAGTCCTCTGTTTGCCAGAGCGTCCGACTACAGACGCGGCTTGTGGGTGATGTTGTACTTCTTGACCGAGATCTCTGCGCCCTGACCAAACAGACGGCTGCCATCGACGCTGTTCTGATCCACAAACGTCTCGGGTGCGGGCTGTCCCTGCGCGGGGTTGTAGTAGAAGCCCGGTGCCACCGAGAGCTTCGCAAGTCCGCCGCGATGCAGCGTATTGGCATCCAGCAGCGTAAACAGACCCATTCCGCAGTTGAGCTGGTTGAGCGACACTTCCGTCGGCGTCCCGCCATGATCGAGCACCATGTTGCTGCGATCGATCGGCAGACCGACACGGCTTACGCGCTGCACTTCCCGACCATCGACTTCCCAGCGCACGGTGTTCGATGCCTTGTCGTAAGAGATTCCGAGCTTGTGAAGCTCTCCCGGACAGTTGTCGGCCACGCGCTTGGCAAAGGAAAAGGCTGCGTAGTCTCCCAAGACCTCTCCGCGACCGAACGGAAGCCGCTCATAGAACGCGTAGATTCCTTCGTTGGTCATAAAGAAGTCGAACACCATGAAGGTCTCGACATCGATCGAGTTGAGCGCAAACGAAGCAAGCCGCAGATCATCACCGGGATTACTGACTGCATTCCCAAACGGATGACCGCTGGTTCCGTACGTATTGCCACCCACCCACGCCTCGCAGCCGACCTGACGACTGGTGGTTGCATCGAAGCCGGGATATCCCTTGCTGGATACGTTGGTGCTGTAGACCAGCCACTTGACGTGATCGACACCACCGGGAAGTCCTACTGAAGACTGACTGGTTTCCTGAACCACGGTGCTGGTAAAGGAAGGCTGTCCGGTGGAAGGATTCACACCCTTGGACACCACGCGGAGTCCTTGGCTGCTGGTGCTTTCGATTCCGTCATCGCCTGTAAACGCGGGGCCGAAGGTGAAGTAGCTCCACTTGCTGGTGGGAGACGTTGCCGAAAAGCCACTTCGGAAGTCGTCGTACAGCTGCGTGGATCCCTTGCTCTCCTGTTCCAGTTGATCCGCAGAGAGGTCTTCCGCTACCTCGGCATTGCCGCATGCAGAAGCAAACAGAGAGACAGTCAATCCCATCACAGCAGCCACATTCCCGAAGCGCTTCGACATGGAAGACCCCTTTGTTAAAACACCATCACCAAAGACACACTACGGCCAAGCAGACTCTGTGCTTTCCCGTCCGACCTCACCGACTCGGTGAGCCCTCGGGAAACAACGTCGCTGAACGCGAACCGTGGGACTCCGATTCCTACTTAGAAGAACGTCGCCCCACTTTCGATAGTACCAGGATCAGTTTCACGCTCAAGTGATTTGTGAATCGATTTGGGAGTCCGATTTGGGGACTCCCAAGTGACTGATTTTTCGACGGAAACGGACGATGTGAAATGGTTCACAAACTACAGAAAGTAGTTCGTTACAAACGCGTCACGATGTGGTCCAAGACACGCGGAACAGACAACGCTTCAAGATACTTTGGGAATCGACTCTGTTCGCTGTGTTTGGCACTCCGTACTGCGATCCCGATCGCCAAAGGGAGTGCCCCCAAACCCAAAGGGAGTCCCTAGCGAGGAAAGACACAGCGTGCGCCTTGACCGTCGCTGCGCGCTGTCTCTGGGGTGTGAAAGTCCCGCCACCAGGCCTTCAGCTCTTTGGCCTGGCTGCTCTGAAAACCGCCGCCGCGCCTGCTGCGGGTGACACCGCTCAGTGGTCCGAGTGGATCGGTACAGCCCATCGCACAGTCTCGGTACGTGCTGTCAGAGTAGTAGTCCGTCACCCATTCCCAAACATTTCCTGCCATGTCGACCGCGCGACTTGCTGAATAAAGCTGCGCACCTTGTCGACTGGTGGACACCGCAGGCCACGGCTGAAGAAGACACCCACTGCCTGCATAGTTTACGCCGGCTGCACAACCGAGCGGCTGAAGTCGGCCCCACGGATACGTACGCCCATCGCGACCACGCGCGGCCTTTTCCCACTCTGCTTCCGTCGGAAGTCGGCCCCCTTGGAAGCGACAGGCGGACTCTGCTTCTGACCACAAAAGACACGTCATCGGCAGCGCTTCATTATTGCCAGCGGACTCTGTCCACGTTGCCAGATCGAGCGTACAGCGTAGCTCAGTCGACTTGGGACAGCGTCCAGCGGCTACGCAGGCGCGATACTGACCGACAGATAGCTCGGTGGTGCTGATACACAGTGCGTGATTGATCTGGACGGTGTGGAGCGGCTGCGCACTGGCGGGACAGTCCGCGTCGGACGCATCACAGCCACGCGCAAAGGAGCCCGCACCAACATAGACTGTTCCCGATGGACAGCCAGGGTCGGCACAGACTCCTTCCACACACGCGCGGAGTGAGGTTTGGGAGTCGCAGTCATCATCGCTGTGACAGACCGTTCCCGGAATCACGTTCGTTGGCATGATTCCATCACAGCCCGTCAGCAAGCACAGAAGGGATACCAAGCGGAGAGTTTGTGACATCTCCTCAATTGTCTACTTGGTCTTGGCGCGTGCCAAAAGCCGAATGGGCGTACCGACGAAGCCGAACGTCTCGCGGAGCTGATTCTGCAAGTAGCGACGATAGGAAAAGTGCATGCCTTCGGTGTAGTTGACAGACACCACAAACGTCGGCGGTCGCGTCTGCGCTTGCGTGATGTAGTACAGCCGAATCGGCTTCCCTTGAAACAAAGGAGGCGGATGCTTTTCCACAATCCCCGCAAAGAAGCGATTGAGCGCGCTCGTCTTCACACGGCTCGCAAACGAGCGATAGCAGCGCGTCGCTTCATCCAGGATCTTGAGCACTCCCTTTTGCGTGTGCGCCGAGCACCACATCCGGTGCGCCCACGGCACAAACTGAAGCTTGCGATCCAGCTCCGACTCGATTTCCTTCATGCGCGCGGCGGGCACCAGATCTCGCTTGTTCAGCGCAATCAGCAGCACGCGACCCGCATCGGCGACAAGACCCGCAATGCGCGCGTCCATCTCACCAATGCCTTCGCTCGCATCGATCACCAGGACCGCGACATCGGCTCGTTCAATCGCGCGCTCGGCCATCGTCATCGCGATGCGATCACTTGGCTCATGAACGCGAACGCGACGACGAATTCCAGCGGTATCGATGAGAGAAAAGCGCTGGCCTCCGTGCAGAATCGGCGTATCGATCGGATCGCGCGTGGTTCCCGGTGTCGCATCGACGAGCATTCGCTCTTCTCCGCACAGCGAGTTTACGAGCGACGACTTTCCAGCATTCGGACGACCGACGAGCGCAATGCGAATCACATCCTTGGACAGATCCGCTTCACTGACGGTGTCTGGACCTTCTTCTTCGGCTTCGTCGTCCGCTTCCGCAGACGCATCGATCGCAGCCAGCGCATCTTCCGACAGCGCCGCGTCGTCGTACTCAAAGTCATGCAGCGGAGGCTCGACATGCTGGGCTTCTTCGATCGGCGCGGGCAGCTCTTGCAGGATCGCTTCGAGCAGATCCGGCATGCCGCGACCGTGCGCCGCAGAGACTCCGAAGATCTCTTTGCAGCCCAGCTCATACATATCGTTTACGTGGCTTTCGTGACGAGGCCCGTCGATCTTGTTCGCGACCAGCAGGATCTTCTTTCCAGCGCGTCGCAGCTTGACAAAGATCTCTCGGTCGTCGGGAAGCAGGCCGCGCTGACCGTCCACGATCAGCAGCACCACGTCGGCTTCTTCAATCGCCATCTCTGCTTGGCGACGCATGCCGACGGCAATGCTTCCTTCCGCCGTGAAGTCGATGCCGCCGGTGTCGACCACGCGGAACTGCTTTCCGTCGTATTCACAGTTTCCATAGCGACGATCGCGGGTCACGCCCGGCTGATCTTCGACGATGGCAAAGTGACTGCTCGTCAGACGGTTGAACATCGTCGACTTCCCGACGTTCGGACGACCCACCAGCGCCACCACTGGCAGCGAGTGATCGACTATGGGCTTGGGAATGGCTTTCATCGGTGCGCCTCGCTCTCGTAACCCATCTTGCGCAGCCCAGCGGGAGTCTGCGACCAGTCTTCATCGACGCGCACAAACAGCGCCAAGTGGACGCCGCAGCCGAGCAGCTCTGTGATCTGCTGACGCGCCAAGCTGCCGACGGAACGAATCATCTGGCCGCGCTCACCGACCAGGATCTTTTTCTGACCCGGCTTTTCGACGTGAATCGTCGCGTCGATCTGGACACCGATTCGCTCGCCGCGACGCTTGCCGTGATCCGCGATCCGCTCTTGCCACTGATCGATCGTCACAGCGACGGCGTACGGGATCTCTTTCTGCGTCGCCAAAAACACCTGCTCCCGAATCAGCTCGCTTACCAAGAAGCGCTCGGGACGATCGGTGATGACATCTTCGGGAAACAGCGGGCCGCCCGTCGGTAGCACGGCGGACAGCTCGGTCAGCACCCGCTCGACACCATCGCCTTTGAGCGCGCTCGTCGGAACAATCGGTGCGCCTGGCAGCTTCTGCGACAGCGCTTCGATCATCGGCAGCAGCATCCGCTTGTCCGGCACAATGTCGGTCTTGTTGATCACCACGACGAGCGGCTTGCCCATCCCGAGCAGCTGCGTCGCGATCTGCTCATCAGCGGGTGCCAGCGACGGCATCACTTCGTCGGTGGATTTGCCTTCGGGAATGCGCATCTGCACGACCAGCAGCACCGCATCGACGCCCTCGACGGCTTGCTGCGCTTCTTCAACCATGAAGCGGTTGAGCGCGGTGCGACCCTTGACGGTGGTTAGGTGAAGGCCCGGCGTATCGACGAGCGCGAGCTGAACGCCCGGCAGGTTTTTGACGCCCAGGATGCGGTTGCGCGTGGTCTGCGGCTTGGGACTTACGATCGAGAGGTGTTCGCCCAAGATGCTGTTCAGCAGCGTCGATTTTCCGACGTTGGGGCGACCCACCAGGGCAACAAAGCCGGACCGCTCAATCGCAGGGGTCGGGCTGACTTGCGCCAGTTTCTGTTCTGTGTTCGACGGAGATTGCATGAAGGGCGCTTGCATAGCACGTCGGAACCTGCGAGTGCAAACGCCACGGTGTGCACTCGTTCAGACGAGCGCCGCCCAGCCTGTGCTTACAGACCTGCGCCCGGACGAGGGGCCGGCTGTCCATAGCCCGGTGGCGGGGCCGGCTGCGGCTGGACGTGCGGTGCGCCCGCCGGATTGTAGGCTGGTGCTCTCGTCGGTGGAGCCGATGGCGGCGTAGGAACCACCGCTGCGGGCTGCGTGTACACCGGCTGCGGCGCGGGTGCGACATAGCCAGCAGGTGGTGGCGGCTGACCGTACATCGGCTGCGGCGCGGGCGCGACGTAACCCGGAGGCGGCGGGGCATATCCTCGACGAACGGCCCGCTGATCTTCCCGCAGCTCTCGCTGATCTTCCCGTAGTTCTCGACGGGAACGACGAACTTCCTGCTCGGCCAATCGAATGAAGCGCTGCATCGCCTGGCGCGCATTCATCAGCGCGGGCGTGTTTGGTCCCCACTGATAGGTCGCAGCGACGGCACGCTCCAGATCATTGAGCGTCGCAATCTCTTGTCGCAGCTCTTGACGCTCTTCCCGGGCATCCCGACGGTCATCCCGGGCATCCCGCGCGTCCTTCCAGGTCCGATCCCGTCGCGCTTCCCAGTTCGAGCGCTGCGCTTCGTTCTGCGCTTGCATCGTCTCTCGCTGCTGCTCTGCCACTTCGGCGCGACCTTGCGACACAAAGCTCTGGAGCGCAGCGTTCACCCCAGCGGCATCCCGACGCTGCCACGCCATGTCAAACGAGGCCAGCGTGGCCCGGAAGTTTTGCAGATCGCGAAGATCGTCCTGAAGCTGATGCGCGCTCCGAGCGACATCGCCCCGGCTGGCATCACGTTCCATCCGACGCATCGGCTGCGCCTGCGCACTACCCACCGCAGACACGAGCAGCAGCGCACCACCAAGAATCAAGCGACAACGGTCCATGAGAGCCTCCAACCAACGTGTAGCGTTCTATTGTCTCTTTCGGACGCAGGCGCTGCCACTTCATTCTATCGATTCGCACATCGACGCGGCCCCCTGCGCAAAGCGGCGCGATTGCACGAGCTTGCAACCGCAACATCGCGATCTCCAGCGACAGGTAAACGTTCCGAATCAGGTAGGCGCTCCAACTACTGAAGCAGCGCAGGAAGCTCTTTGCGAAGCTGCTCGAAGATCTCTTTGTCGTGACTTCGCAGGCTTCGTTTTGAGGTCACGCTCTCAAACAAGATCTGATGTCCGCGCGAAAACGCCAACACCGCTTTTTTAAACGACAGAAGTGCTTCGTAGCTTGCGCGCAGATCGTGTTCAAAGTGAAGCAGCGCCACAAGCTGCGCCTGTCTCTGCTGGCGAATCACCGGGTCCACCACCTTCTGACTTCGCTCTAGCTCTGCCAGGTTGCGCCGACGAAACGACAGACTGCTCTGCGACATCTGCCGCGCGGACTCCGCAAGGAGCGTCGTACGACTGAGCACTCCTTCACACAGCGCCATCACCAGCGGATGCGACTGCTTGATGATCTGTTCCAGCTTGTAGCGCCGCCACTCCTCTGTGATCGTTGCCAGCAGACTGGCCGCTCCTTGCTGAAGAGACAGAGACGCAGCATCGACGGGCATCGCGCCCCACGCCGACACCCGCTGCATGTTAAAGACCAGCACCCGCGCAGGGTCCGCACCCCGCACATCGTTATAGTCCGCCAGGTTCCGCAGCGCGGTCGCATACTCGGTCAGCGCTTTGGAATAGCGCTCGATCTCTTCAATCGCTTGCAGCGTCGGTTCCAGCTGACACGTTGCCGGATTCTGAACGCCCGCAAGGATGTTTTCCGCTTCGCAGTACAGCTGCAGATCTTTGGTCGCAGGCGCGCGCGCACCAATCCATGTTCCCACCGCGCCCGTGGCAGACACACTCCGCAGAGACAGACATCCGCTCGACAGAGGCAGCGCCAGCAGCGCGATCCACAGACCAGCTGTCCGCAAGCGTCCAAAGCAGTTGCCCATCGTCATAGCTTGCGATGCTAGCATGCGCCGTCATGTCCGCAGATCCCAAAGAGAGCACGCTTCCTTCCTTGAGTCACTTGGACGCCAACGGTCACGCTCACATGGTGTCGGTTACAGAGAAGCCAGAGACACTCCGTACCGCTCGCGCAAGTGGTCGCGTGATCATGCAAAAAAGCACGCTCGATCGCATTGTCTCCGGGAACATTCCCAAAGGAGACGTACTGCAAGTCGCGCGCATCGCAGCCATCCAAGCGGTGAAGCGAACCGCAGATCTGATTCCGCTGTGTCATCCGCTGCGGATTACATCCGTCAAGATCTCGCTCACCCACAGCGCCCAAACAGACTCCGCTGCGTACGGATTCATTGACATTGCCGCAACGGTCAGCGCCATGGATCGAACCGGCGTCGAGATGGAAGCACTCACCGCTGTCTCTGTCTGTGCGCTGACGCTCTATGACATGTGCAAAGCCATCGATCGCGGAATGCGCATCACAGACATCGAACTAGACGAAAAAAGCGGTGGTCGCAGCGGTCACTACGTCAAGCAACAGAGTCCGTAACGGAAGCAGAGAAGCGGTCCAGCAGCATCCTGTGTTCGATCCGCAGCGACTACGTCTGTGCAACCGGCGCTGGCGTTTGTGATACGGTACAGGACATGAGCACGAACGAATCCGCTTCCGCCCAGTCCGCCGCAGCACAGCCAGCCGCAGCCCGCGCAACACTCGCAAGCTGGATTCAGTCCAAGCGTCAAAACTACTACGATACAGACACGGATCTGCAAGCCGTCCTATCGTACTACTTGGGTGCAGACAGCCTGGCCAAAGAACGTCCGCAGCTTTCGGCGTTTGGAGCAGAGTCCGCAACGATCTTGGATGACCTGATTCGCGAAAACAACCGCGATGAACACCTTCCTGTGCTGCGTCGTTATGACTCGATCGGACGACGGATGGACGAGATCATCTTTCATCCCAGCTACGTAGAGATCGGTCGCCTGGCCTATCGCACGGGCGCGATGTCTCGCTATGCGCAGCCCGGACAAGAGAGGATTCAGCTCGCGTACTGCTATCTGCTGGCCCATCACGGAGAAGGCGGACATCTGTGTCCGTTCGCGTGTACTGCGGGGCTTATCAAGATTGTGCAAGCACGCGGCGATGAAGCGCTCAAAGCGCGTCTGCTTCCGGGTCTGCTTCACACCGATCGCACCGATCCGCAACACTATCATGGCGCGCAGTTTCTCACAGAGCTGCAAGGTGGATCGGATGTGGGACAGAATGCTGTCATCGCACGTCGCGATGGAGATGCGTGGCGCATTTCCGGGGAAAAGTGGTTCTGTTCCGTGATCGATGCGGATCTGTACTTGATGACCGCACGACCGGAAGGAGCCCCAAGTGGAACCGCCGGACTCGGAGCCTTTGTGGTTCCCAGACTGCTTGCTGATGGGACTCCCAATGGGGTTCATATTCGACGTCTGAAGTACAAGCTCGGAACGCGAAGCATGGCCAGTGCTGAAGCAGACTTTCACGATGCGCTCGCCTGGGCAGTGGGCGATCCGGCCAGCGGCTTCAAAGCAGTGGTCGAAGTCGTGCTCAACACCAGTCGTGTCTATAACGCAATTGCGGCCTGCGGAATGATGCGTCGCGCAGAGCTTGAAGCCACTTCCTACGCAGCCCATCGCGAAGCCTTTGGTCACAAGATTGCGTCCTTCCCACTGGTGAAACGGACGCTGTCTCGGATCACGACAGAGCGTCGCAATGCCGTCGCTGGGACGTTTGGACTGATTGCGCTGGCCGATCAGATTTCGCTCGGACAAGCAGATGACACCGTGCGCGCTGTGTTCCGCTTGGTCGTCAACATGAACAAGTACTTCACCGCGATTCGCTGCACCGATGTGATTCGTCAAGCGATCGAAGTCCTGGGTGGAAACGGAGCGATCGAAGACTTCTCTGTCCTGCCCAGACTGCTGCGCGACAGCATCGTGATTGAAGCGTGGGAGGGAACGCACAACGTGTTGTGTGCGCAGATTCTGCGTGATCTGCAAAAGCTCCAGCTGCATCGCGCGTTCTTTTCTTTTGTCAAAGCGCGCGCCAAGAGCCAGTCCGTCCTTGATCAGCTTGCACGTTGTGAGCAGCAGACCGAAACGCTACTGCTCAGCAGTGCGGAGGAAGCGGCGCTCGCCATTCGTGATGTAGTGGATCAGCTGATGCCGCTGTGGCAGCGAGTCTGCGTCGAAGAATCGCTACCTTCCGCTTGATTGATTCCCATCACGCACGGCCCCAGAACGTGTGTGCAGACCCAGCGGAATCCCGCGTCAAGGATGCACAAAGGTCACGATCAAGATCTGAAAAGAGCGCGCATCCGCAGGACCAGCCGCCAAGATGATGGTACGCAGAACGGGAGTGGTCAGATCCACGCTGAGCATCTCAAACGCTGCGGCATCCATCACAAGCGGAGCGCCCGCGATGGTCTTCTGCTTGGCACCTGCAAAGGCCTGCGCAACTTCAGAATAGGACGGATTGGCAGACAGCGTGGCCGCGCTGATCGCGTAGGCAGTGCCTGGCTGCGTTCCAACATACAGTCGCATGACTCCGCTGATCGACTGCACCAAGTAGTTCACATCGACCTTCACGGTCAGTCCGCCCACTTGCGGAATGTAGTTGGGGGCCGGGACTCCGCTGGTTCCTGCCGTTGCGACTTGGGGGCTGAAGCTGGATCCCTGACTGGTGCCAAACACCGTCGGTACATCCGAGTATGCGACACGAATCACGAAGTCTTGTCCAAACGTCGCTTCGGGATCGAGCCGCGCCCCCGCAAAACATCCGATCGGTGAAGCAGGCGTCTTCCGAAAGGCAGTAGGAACCAGCGGATAGCTCCCAGACAGAGGCATCGGAGCATCTGCAATCACAAGCTGGCCACCTTCCTCTGCGTCTCCCACTCGCAGGGACAGCAGCGTCAGTACACATGCGCTGTTTCCGCGAATCACATCAAGCGGTGCAACCGTGGTCTTGTGCAAAGGAACCGCAGCAACGCTCCATCCTCCAGTGCGATGGACACAGCCAGGACCCTAGCCTACGCGATGCGATGGCGCTGGCACGCGAGCAGGTTGAGCCACTGCTCATCAGGCGCGCACGCCTGAGTTTGAGGCGTATCGGTCGCTGCGTTGCGCAAGTGTTGGAGCCTGTCCTTGCTGTGATCTGCTGGAACAAAGCCGTGCGATGCAGCGTATCTGCTTGGTTCGCCGCAGTCGATCACAGGTGCCAACCCCGCGATCCCAGTCGCTGCGCTGGATCTCATCGGGCGGGATCTTTCGACACCGCTCGTGCGCAACATCATCGTCGCGCACACCGTCAACGGAACGCGGGCCTACCAGCTGTTCCGACTGACCTTCAACCACCCGTAGCAGCGGTCTTCACGAGCTACTTCTTCCCCGGTGCCGCCATCCGCAGTGCTTCAATCGCTGGGATGGCGCCGCCGCAGCTCTGCTCGTGACACGACCGACAGCCATCCAGCACCCGATCGTAGGCCTTGGCCGAATCGGCAGCTGGTGCCGCATCCAGCGCCTGCACCGCTTGTAGATAGCTCTGCGCCGATGCATCGAACGCCGGGTTGCGATCAGCCTGGTTCGTCGGCCACGCGCAGCGGATCTTGCGGAAGCGAGGCCACAGCGGCCCCACCTTGTCACCGCGCTCAATCGCCGCCCGCGCCAGCTTCAGCTCGGCCTGCATGGTTCGCATGTGCTGCGCCAGCTCGCTGTTGCCGTTCGGATTGATCGACGATGCGATGAGGTGCCCCGGACTGCCAGGAATGCCGGGCACAAGCTTCGTTTCCAAGGTGCACGGCGTGTCCGCATCCAGGACCTGCGCCAGTGCGGCCTGGGTCGCCTGGGCTGCCTGGTTCGCCGCGACCGCTTGCGTCGATGGACTTGCCGGACTGGCCCCAGGACTTGCCGCAGTCACCGAAGGGGCGTTCGCTGCCTGCGCAGGTGCGGGGCCTAATGAACTGGGTGGCGGCGGACTCTGCTCCGGGCATCCCGCGAGCGCCAAAGCCAGTCCACAGCCAAGAAATAGAGTTCTCATCACGGACCGAACCTACCACAGAGTCCGGGCAGGCGGGCCAGCGTCTCATCATTTTGCGGAGCACCATCCCCAAACGACGGATGCTGCGCGCGCGTTCCGCGTGGTGATGGTTACTGCCCGCACAGCATCGGATCAGGAGCGGGCGGCAGGGGATACGCAGCGGTGGCAGCCTTCGCAAACTGGCAGCGCTTGTCACCCGCTTTGCAGTCCGCCGCGCTGATGCACTTGCCACCCGAGTCCGTGCCTTGACACAAGCAGCTGGTGTCGCCCGGTGCGCAGATCTCCAAAAGCTCCATCATCCCTTCGTCTTCGTGATTGAGCTTGTGGCAGTGCATCACAAACTGTCCGGTGTACTTGCTGAAGTTCATCAGCAGCTCACGCGCGCCGTCTTCCGCTTGAACCCAGTAGGTGTCGCGCCAGTGAGCGAAGTTCGGCTCTTTGTTTGACCCAGTAGGACAGACCAAAAAGGGATTGATGTGAACGTGAAAGGGGTGTCCGTCAAAGGCGCGGACTTCCCACTTTTCCGACGTTCCCACCGTCATCACCCGATCGCTGCGATAGCCCCAGGCGCGTCGCTCATCAAAGCGGCGGCAGCTGATGTTGGGACTGGGACAGACACAGGTCGGAAGGGAGGGATCCACCTCATGCTGGTGGTGATAGGCCGCCGGATCACACGATGAAAGCGATGGCGCACTCCCAATCGGCGGCGATCCTTCTGGGGTCGGAACCAGCAGCACCACCTTCTGCTGTGCGGTCTTCACGGTGTCGCAGGCCACTTCCTGCTGCTTTCCTTCCACCGTTCCCATCCAGCGGGTCGGCTTGGCATGGGCGGTGACTGCGCTCTCTTCGGGAAGGTTTACCTCGGTCGGGCTCCCCGCTGCGGGATCGACATCAACCACCGCCAGCACAGAGCCTGTCAGATCCCGAACGCGCCGCCCGACCAGACACAGGGTCTGCTTCTCTTGCGGCATCTTGACCATCGCATCGACGCGATAACCGGAGGACACCCACACCGTGTCACTGCGATAAAACTGCGGCAGGGTCAGACCGTCGCGCGCAATCTGGGTCAGCTCGATCGGATGCAGGATGTCCCAGGATCCGCAGTGATCATCGAGCGAGGGATGCAGCTTGAGGCCCATCTCATCGGGCGTGCCTCCGTAGATCATCCGCCAGCGCTCGACCTGTCCAGGCGGCGTGACGATCCGGGGCCGCAGCTTGCCGTTGATAAGGGTCGGGCTGTCCTGGGTCACGGTCAGGAAGCTGTTTACGGACAGCGTCTGTTCCCGGCACGACTCTCCCGGCGGCAGCGGTGTGGTCTGTTCCGAGTCAATCGGCACCTGATGCATCACCATCACACGCTCTTTGGACTGTGCAATGCCCGGCAGACGATCCACCGGACCCTCGATGATGAGCGCGCCCAGGGCCCCGTTTATGACCTGAATGGACGTGCTGCCGTGAATGTGGGGGTGATACCAGTTGGTGCCGGGCTCGTGGACTCCGTCTTCATCCAGATCCCAGCGATACTGAGCCGAGCTGCGGGCGGGAACTTCGATAAGGACATTGTCCCCATAGTAGCGAGAGCCCGGCGCACAGCCTTCCCCAAAGCACGGCGGCGCACCGGCCACTGTGGCGTAGTTTGGCTGGACGTGTGCCCCGTGTGCATGCAGGTTGGTGGCGTTGAAGTCGTGGCACGAGCGGGTCGCGTAGCCTTCCATCCCGGCGATCTCGCGGTAGTCAGCCTGCTGCAGGTCATTGAACAGGGTGACGCGGACCTTGCGATCCGTGCCTTCGGCAACGCGCAAGGTGGGGCCCGGAATGGATCGGTTGTAGCCGCGCAGACAGAAGCGCTTGTCGCCAATCTGAACCTCGGTGGGAGCCAAGTGAAGCTCGTAGACACCTTGGGCATTGGGCACAAGGCTTGGCGGCTCCTCATACGGAACGGTGGCTGTTTCACGGCTACAGGCAATCGACAGCGCAGAAGCAAGACCCAATACGCAGACAAGCCGATAAGTGGTCATGGTGACTTCCCCCAAGTCGCGCAACCAAACACGCAGAGCTGGAGGATAACCGACGGAAGCACCGTGAAGACATGGCCAAATCTGATCATCCCGTGGTCACATCTTGAGCCACGGCCCCCACGAAGGGTCGGAACCCTCTTCCATCTGGGTAAGCCGCCGCTTCGAAAGGGTCGGGACCCTGCTTCATCTGCTCATCGCCCGGTTTCACTAGGGTCGGGACCCTGCTTCATCTGCTCATCGCCCGGTTTCACTAGGGTCGGAACCCTCTTCCATCTGCTCATCGCCCGGTTTCACTAGGGTCGGGACCCTGCTTCATCTGCTCATC
>CALMML010000408.1 GCA_937868485.1 uncultured Myxococcales bacterium
GTAGTAGCCCCTGCCAAGCACTTTCGGACCCGGGTTCGACTCCCGGCGCCTCCAAGGAAAGCCCACCGATGACCTGATGGTGTCGGTGGGCTTTTTTCGTTTTGTGCGGCGTTGCGTCAGTGCTGGACGAATGGAAAGGGACGGCTGAGCGACTACGGCTGAGCGGGCTGAGCGGGCTGTGCAACCTGGCGAGGCTTGCGACCGGGCCAAAACATCAACAGTGAGCCGCCCACCGCAAGGCCGATGCCAGCACCCAGCAGTCCGCCGCCAATCGCTCGAGTGTCGTACAGCAGCTCGCACGGCTGACCACTCGGTGGGGCAGGGCGATCTCCGCAGGTTCCATGCTGCGCCAGCGCTGAGCTGCCCAGTCCTGCCAGCGTGATGCCCGACACAAGCCCAATGCCACCGACCACCCAGCGCGCGCTGCGAGAGCGATTCGATTCTCCAGGCAGGGTCACAAGCTGAGGCGGCGGCGGCGGAACCGGCTGCGCACGTTGTGAAAGCTGCGCCGACAGCTGCGCGGTGGCTCCTTGGGCGACGGAGATGTTTGCGTGATAGGGATCGTGCTGCTGAAGCTCGAGCGTGACTTGGTGCGGACCCGCCAGCGTAATGCGATCCAGCGGCGTATGACCGAGCACGCGCCCATCGACGGTCACTTTCGCTTGCGGCGGTGTCGATTCAATGTGCAGCGTTCCACGCGGATGACTGAGCGCTTTTTGAAACAGCTTTCGCGTCAGTGCCGAAGTCGAAGCCGCCAGTCCATCCGCCGCAAACGTCTCTTCGATTCGCGCTGCAATCAGGCCGCTCGCGATGTCGGTTAGCTCAGCGTGAATCGACACCTGCTGCGGCGAGCCATGGACTTTGATCGAATACGACAGCTCGAAGCGAACATCAGCCTGCTGCGCCAGTCGGTCCAGACACGGTGTCGACGTCAGACAGGTCGAAGGCTCGTTGGCGAGCAGCGGTGCCACCTTTTCCGGCGGCAACAGGATCGTGTGCTCGCTGCGTGCGACGGTTCCAATCGACTCTTCGACGAGCTTCTTTTGTTCCGCAGACAGGCTCGACGCATCCATCGACAAGATGGCGAGCGAGTTGATCGTCAGCACCGCAATCAGCGAACCAGCGCCACCTGCCGTCAAGTGAAGCTCGGCATTTCGTCCGTCGGGTACCGTCAGCGGATCACTTTCCCACGACGCGGACTTGGCTTCCAGACGATAGCGATGTGGTCCCGGCGACAGAAGCAGTGGACGACTCAGCGGTAGCGATCCGAGAAGCCGACCATCCACCAGCAGAAACGAGCCCGCCGGGCCCGAAACGGTGACTTCACTGACCGTCGAAGGAATCGCGTTGACTTGTTTGCGCAGCGACTCCAGTGATGCGTCGTCGGTGCCAGCCACACCCGCTTCCAAATAGCGGTGATACAGATCCGCAGCGACGATGGCTTGACCTTGGGATTCGGCGACTTTGCCCAAGTGGAACAGCAGCTCGGGCGTCGGCTTCAGACGAAACGCTTGCTCAAACAGCGACAGCGCCTTGGGAAAGTCCTTCGCTGCGAGCGCTTCTTGTCCATCGGCAATCAGCTTGTTTTGTCTGTCGGCGAGCGGTCCTCGGTTCGCTGGATTTGTCGCCACTTGGGGTCGAGCCGGAAGCGGAGCCGCCATCGCACTGACCGCAAGCAAGCCAATCACCGAGCAGGCGCTCAGCGTGGCTTTGGCTGTCAGCGTCACGACACCGCTTGCTACGGACATTGTCTCACGGGCGTGGTGACGCCAGCGTAGATGGACATCACCTTGGACTTGCCGCCACCGAGGCTGATCAAGTGCTCACCCGGCGGCAAAAAGTGCTCTTCGGTGAGCTTACACTTGCCTTCTTTGAGCGTGAAAATCTGGATGCGACCCATCCGAGGAGCCAGCTTCGCCACCGACGAGCGCACCGCTTGGGTCGTTTCTCCTCGCTGCTGCGACGGCGGAAGGTTCAGATACTTGACGTATTCGTTCATCGCTTCGCGCCACTGACCGCGTGCGTCGTACAGCCGAGCCTGCAAAAACAGCAGCTCCGACAGAAGCTGAGGCCGCGCGCCCGTTCGCATTCCAACCCGTCGCGCCTTGTCGATGAGCGGCTGAGCCCGCGTCAGATCTTTTTGCCGAATCGCGTCGCTCGCGTCGTGAACCAGCTGCTCGGTCAGCGTTCCGAGCAGCTTCACCGTCACGGTCTGTCCCGCGATCACTTGCACATCTTGTCCGCCGCCCACCGACGTGACGCGATGCTTGCCAACCGGCAGCGAAAGCGGCTTGTCCGCGACGAGCTGCGGCGAACCTTTGTCGATCTGAACGCGCAGACCTTCTTCCCCGACGAGCTGAACCAGACCCGTTCCACTTGAAACCGGCTGTGGATCTTGCGTCGTCGTCGTTCCGGCATCTTGCGAAGGCTTGTCTTGCGCTGGCTTTTCCGACGAAGGCTTGTCTTGCGAGGGCTTTTCCAACACAGGCTTTTCCGTCAGGACTTGCGGATTTTGACGGCTTAGCTCCGACAGAAGCTGGGTTGCGCGCGACCGGACAATCACATCCGAGTCATTTCGCAGAATACGCAGCGACGGCAAAAACGAAGCATCTTTGGTGCGCTGATACAGGCTGAAGGCCACCTCGGCGGCGCGACGACGAACCACCGCCGCAGGATCGGTCGTCAGGCTCGGCAGCAGCTTCTTCGCCGCTTTCGCCGGAAGATCCGTCAGCGTTCCTAGCATCGCGTGACGCTCTGCGACGCTGGCTCCAAGCAGCACACTCGACGGCGGAGGCTCCGCTTCTTCCCCCAGCTTGCTCAGCAGTCCGTACGCTGCCACCGCATCAACTTCCGACGACACCGCGACCTCACGCAGCACCGGGATTGCCTTCTTGTTGCCCTTTTGCGCCAGCTTTTTCGCCGCTGCAAAGCGAACCTTGCTGTCGGAATCTTCCAGTCCTTTGAGCAGCAGCTCTTCATCCGACGAGTCGCTTAGCTCGACCGCCTGACGACGAACCACCGCATCTGCCGACTGAATGCCACCGCGCATCATCGCTGACTGACTGCGATCGCCCATGCTGAGCAGTGCGCCGCTGGCTGCTACGCGCTCTCGCTCGTCGCTGCTTTGCAGAAGCTTTCGCACCTTTTCAACCGCTTGCTTGGGCGCTTCCACTTCGCCACGCCGAATCAGTTCCGACGACACCTTGCCAACTGCT
>CALMML010000409.1 GCA_937868485.1 uncultured Myxococcales bacterium
AAGCGCTTTCCGAAGGGCTTTCTGCGTCCGCTGACGATCTCGTATCGCTCGACGAGGCTTGGCAAGCGGGTGAAGACCGAGCCGCTGTTTGGCACGCAGGACTTGGCGCTGGTCCGCGAAGAAGTGCCCGAAAAGCCCTTCGTGCTGATTCACCTGCCGTCGGAGCTGGAGCTGGCGGTGTTTGCGTCGGAAGCGCTTGGCCGTCTCGCGATTGAGAAGGTATCGACGCAACAGGACTGGAGCCAAGAGTCGGCCCCGTATGAGCGGGGCGCGAAGACGACGGCGCTCCTCGATTTTCTGTCTACGCGAGTAGAGCCACCGTCGGAAGAAGACCTGGCTTTCTATACGCAGCGCTAACGACCAAAGGGGGATGCAGATGGCAAAGAAGAAGACCGAAACGGACCGAACCGAGACGACGCTGGCTCAGCTCAAGGAAAACCAAGCGGCGCTGGATGCGGCGGCAGCGTCGATGCCGACATCGAAAAAGAGCAAGAAGCTGGGGCTTGCGATTCCGCCGAAGCTGATGGAGCGGGCGATGGATCACACGTCGAAGACCCATCGGGTGTCGGTCGATCTGCTCGGTGGCTCGGTGGCGCACGTCTCGACGGAGCTGATCAACGCGGCGATTCGCGCCCTGGCGCGCTGGTCGGGGCCAAAGGGCTGGGTCGGGTCGAATGCCGACGTGCTGCAAGGCGCGCCGCATGTGCTGATTGGCCTGGCGATTTATCTGACGGAGATCCTGACGCGCGGCAAGAACAAGCTGCCGAGCTTTTCGCGGGAAGTGGCGTCGGAAGCGGCGAACGTGTTTACGCACCTGGGGCTTCACAACCTCGTGCGGGCGCTGCGGATTCGCTGGCAGGACGGCAAGGTGGATGCGCAGACGCTGGCGGCGGTGTCGGCAGAGCGTGATGCGGCGCTGGCGAAGCTGGCCTCGCTGGGTGTGCAGGCGAAGAAGTGAGCCGGGCCGAGGCCGTCACGGCGCTGGCAGTCCGTCTTTTGCCAAGCTGTGGGTCGGTCGAGCGGGCCTGGGCTGCGGCGGTGGCGCTGCTCGGATGGTATCTGCGAGGCGAGGGGTCTGCGGCGCAGGTCGTGTGGAGTCCGGGGGCAGACGCCGAGGACTGGCGACGTGTGGTGACGCAGGCGCTGACGCAAACGCTGGCCGGTGAGCCGGTCGCCTCTGTGCGCTGCCCGGCGCTGACGGACGAGCAGACCGCGTGGATTTTGGAGCACCACCCGATGACGGTCGCCGCGACGGAAGCGCTGGCATTGGCGACGAGGAAGAGAGGACAGAGATCCATGTCTGGAACGGTCGATCGAGTGGCGAGGCTGGCTCGCGTGATCATGACGGCAAGTGAGGCGCTGCCGATTGCGCCCGCGACGCGCTGGACGGTGGCGATCCTGCTTGCGGCGTGGTGGCTCGACAAGCGCGACATCGGTGCGACGTTTGCGCTCAAGACCGCCGGGCTCGACCTGGCTCCGGCGTCGCTGCTGTTTGAGCAGTCGAGTGTGGCGGTGATCTGCGCGACGGCGATGCTGGAACTGGACGAGTCCGAGCCGAGCGAGACGACCCGTCGCGTCGTCGAGTTTGCCCAGTCGGGGGATGTCCAGGCGCTCACTCGGCTGTATGACAGCCCGTGGTTTGGTCGTGCCGTCTCGATTGTCGCTGAGGTCTATCCGCTTCCGTCGCAGCCGCAGAACGACAGGTGGCTCGCGGCGCTTTTGATTCGCGGCTATTCCAAGGACGAAGCGCTGCGACTTCTGGCAGGTCCAGCGACGGAGGGCGGCCATGTCAACGATTGACGAAGCAATCGACGAAGTGCGCGGCTGCGCGTCGCGGATGAGCCAGTCGATCGTGCGCTCGTGGAGCTACCTCGACGATGCGACGTGGCAGCGCGCCAAGGACATCCTGACGATGGAAAACCTGTGGACGCTGTGTCTGGTGTTCGCGGGCTGGCTGCTGGCGACGATCATCGGCGGTCCCGTCGGGCTGGCCATCAACGCGATCCTGACCGTCTGGGGCGTGATTGCGCTGTGGGACATCGCGGGCGAGCTGTTTGAACTCGGCAAAGAGTGGGCGCTGTCGTGCTATCGGGCGCGCAGCGACGAGGAGCTGGACGCGGCGGGACAGGTCTTTGCCAAGCTGCTGGCGACGGGCGTGCTCGATCTGCTTCAGGTGCTGGTGCTGCATCGGGTGTTTCGCTCGGTGCGGGCGAGGCTGCGCGACAAGATTCCGGTGCCAAGTGAGCTTGCCGAAGCCGAGCGACGAGCCCGCGCCCAGCGTGAGCGCGGCAAGGTCGCAAAGACCGCCGAAGCCGCCGCAGAGCTGGTCGTGGACACGTCGGCGGCAGTCATCCCAGCGTCGCCTGGCTCGTCGTTTCCGCTGCTCGTGGCTGCGCTGGCGGGCGTCGCGGGCATCGGCGGCGGGCTGTATCTGCTGTCTCGGAGGAGCAAGTGAACTGGCCGATTCCACCGAGCTTGATCCTCGACGTGGGCGAGACGGTGAAGGCGGTGCGTGCCCACAAGCCGCAGCCGCACAAGGGCGTCGACATTCACTGCGCGGCGGGGACTCCGGTGCTGTCGGCGGAAGATGGCGTCGTCGTGGCGGTCGTCGATGGTCGGCGGAGCCGTGACCCAAAGCGCCGAGCGGCGGGCCTGTTTGTCGACGTGAAGTCGAGCCGCTACGTCTGCCGCTATCTGCACCTGGGGGAAGTGTTTGTCTTTGTGCAGCAGCCAGCGCTCGTCGGGGATGCGCTCGGGACGGTGGCCTCGCCGTTTCAGAGCGGACTCGCCGAGCGGCCCCACCTGCACTTTGAGGTGCGCCACCTGGCCGACGTGGGCTACGGCGCGCCGCTCGATCCGCTGCGCCTGCTGCCGACGCGAAGGAGCTAAGGAACGAACCATGAGTGACGATTTCGACTGGAAAAAGATCGCCGTGGCCGCCGGAAAAGTCGTGGCGGGTGTCGGCAAAGTGGCAGCGGGAGCAACCGGCGGACCGGCAGCCGCGCAAGGCGTGGCCGATGCCGAGACGGGCATCTACGGCGCGCTCGACGGCTTTGGCGTCCAAGTGCCGGGC
>CALMML010000410.1 GCA_937868485.1 uncultured Myxococcales bacterium
GTGCTGCTTGCGTCTGGATGCAACCGCAAGCAGGCTGCTCCATCTGCACCGACGGTGGTGCCACCTGTGTCCGTGGTGAATGAGCCAGGACGAACGACCCGAGGCGAGATCGCAGGCGTGCGCTACCTTGAGTACATGACGGGAGGCGCACGACCGGACGAGCGGGTGCCGATGATCGTGGCGCTGCATCCCATGGGAGGTGACCCAGCGGAGTTTCTTCCGCTGCTCCAAGCTTACCGTCGCCGCGCTCGTCTCATCCTTCCGTATGGCCACCCAAGCGGTGGGATGTACATCTGGTATGACTCTGTCCGCGAGGACGTCGCTGCGCCGCTGGTCACGAGGGAAGCCGATCGAATCGCAGCGTTCCTTGCTGCCCTTGTCGCTGCGCGTCCCACGGTCGGAAAGCCCCTCGTGACTGGCTTTTCTCAGGGAGGCATCATGACCTTCGCCCTCGCGCTTACGCACCCAGAGTCTCTCGCTGCGGCCTTTCCCATCGGTGGCCTGCTCCCACCCTCGCTCTATCCATCGACGGCCCTCAGCTCTCGGCCTCGCCCCTCGAAGCTCCCGCCGGTTTCTGCCTTTCACGGTGCCGACGACCTTGCGGTGCCGACAAAAGGGGCGCGCGCCTCAATCGCTGAGCTTCGGGGCGCTGGCTACTCGGCAGAGCTGCGTGAGTACGCTGGGGTCGCGCATGATCTCTCCGATGCCGAACAGAACGACGTCTTGGCGCAGATTGGGCGCGTCGCGGATGAGCTGATGGCGTCCGCACCGAAGTAGGGAGTGAAGGGGCGATCACGCCCTTGCGGGATTACTTGTCCTCTGCGCGACCCCGGACATCAGGATTGTCCGTCGAGGAAGGCTGGAGCCACAGGTAGAAAAAGCCAGCGAGCGCGCCTCCGATGAGGGGAGCCACCCAGAACATCCACAGCTGCGACAGCGCCCAGCCCTGCACAAACAGCGCCGTGGCCGTGCTGCGAGCGGGATTGACAGAGAGATTGGTGATGGGAATCCCAATCAGGTGAATCAGGGTCAGTCCCAGACCGATCGCAATTGGGGCAAATCCCGACGGAGCGCGTCCATGCGTCGAGCCCAGGATGATCACCAAGAAGATGAAGGTCAAAAACGTCTCTGCGGCAAAGGCAGATGCAAACGTGTAACCACCGGGAGAGTGCGCGCCGAAGCCGTTGGATGCAAAGCCACCGGCCAAGGAAAAGTCCGACTTTCCCGACGCAATCGCGTACAGAATCGCGGCGCCAATGGCTCCGCCAATGACTTGGCTCACAATGTAGGGTGCGGCCTCTTTGGCAGGAAATCGTCCCCCTGTGACGAGCCCCAGCGTGACCGCCGGATTCAGGTGACAGCCCGAGACGTGACCGATTGCGTAGGCCATCGTCAGGACCGTCAGACCGAACGCCAGCGATACACCCAGCAGGCCGATGCCAACCTGCGGAAACGCGGCAGCAAACACCGCCGCTCCACAGCCGCCGAACACCAACCAACATGTGCCAAGTAACTCTGCAACCATTCGCTTGGACAAAGACATTGAACCTATCCCCCGTTTGATTCAGCGGACTATGTTCTCTCAGCGCTTGCGATCTGTCACGGTGATAGTCGCGCGGGTGCATTTTGCGAGGGGTTTGAAGCGGCTAGACGCAAGCCGGGCAGGCGGTCGCGACCGAAAAGAGAAGGAAGATCACCGCACAGTGCGCGGTCCCTCACACTTCCGCAGCACAGTACGGAGCTGTCGGTTTCCGACGATCTGTCGGTGCGCTGATTTTCAGTCGGCCAAGATCAGGGTCCATGTGCGAGGGCTGCGAGGGTGGCTGGGTGAGGACCATTCCCCTCGCGCTTCAGACTTTCGGAAGCCGGTCGGCGTACTGCGGATAGAGCCTCTTGACGCAGTCGGGACAGATGCCGTGCGAAAACTCGGCCTTCGAGCGACTGGAGACATAGCTCTCGACGCTCGACCAGCAGCCGCCGGTGTCACGGATTTTCTTGCACGATGCGCAGATGGGAAGGATTCCCTCTAACGTCTTGATGTTGTCGAGTGCGGCCCGTAGCTCTTTGATGAGACGCTCACGCTCCATCTCGATGCGCTTGCGGTCGGTAATGTCCTCGGCCATCAGCAGCAGGCGCTTTTCGCTGCCTGACATAAACTCCGAAAACGCAGCGCGCACCCAGAACTCGCGACCGAAGGTGGATCGCATGAAGATGTCGCGCATCGCTGGCTCGCCGGTTTCCACGGCTTGCTGGGCCAGCGCGTAAATTCCAGAGACTTTCCAGGATTCGATCTGGTGATAGTTTTGCGAAAGTAGCTCCGCCACCGTCGCTCCGGTCAGCTTCGAGGCCGCAGCGTTGGCCGACGTACACTGTCCCGTGGAGTCATACGTCACCATCGCGGTCGGCGCGTGATCGTAGATGGCGTTGACCAGCCTCGTGCTGGCAGCAAGCTCCGCCCTCGCTGCAATGTGGGCCGAGATCTCCTCTTGCAGCTGATTGTTGACCAGCGCGAGCCCACGACGCTGCGACTCGATGAGCCGCTCGTATTCCTTCATCTGGGTGACGTCCGCGACGTGCGCGACAAAGCCATGGACCGTCCCGTCGGCGATGTGAGGAATGTAGGTCGCGAGGCTGTGCCTGGTCGTTCCGTCAGGCCGTGGGATCGCTCGCTCGAACACCTGGATCTCACCCGCCAGCGCCCGTTCCATGTAGGGAAGGTTCTTTTCGTACAGCGGGCCGAGCAAGTCGCGGATGTGCATTCCGATCATCTGCTCCGGCGTGCGTCCAAACCAGGCCAGGTAGGCGCTGTTGGCGTACCGACAGATCTTGTCTTTGTCCCAGTAGGCGACCATCGCATCAAGCAGGTTGAACGCGATCCGTCCGTAGGCAAGCTGGGTGACGTCGGCTGCGGCGATCGACTGGGGCTGATTTGTGGGCATGTCGGAGCCTCTGGGACAAAAGACAGCGAGGATCAGTGAAGGCGGTCGGTCCTATTCTTGTATATAGCGAACGCGCATCCAAGAAGTCCATTTTCAATTTCAGTTGCTCCGCTGGGTGCTCGCCGACGGTGCGTGAGGCTGTGGCGCGCGGACCCAACTGCTCAATCTGCGCGCATCCATCGGTGTCCACCGCAGCACAGCGCGATCCAGCGCCAGCTTGCACCGCTGACGCTGCGACGCTCGCCCCTGACCGCGCACTTCCGCGTGTCGAAAGCGACAAGGCCTGATACGATGAGCGGTTGGAGGGGCGCTGTGAACCGAGAGCTACGTCCGGTGGGGAAGCACTCCTATTATCAGGAAGAGGATACGTATTTCTTCATCCTGACCGGCTCGCTGGAACTTCCAGAAGCCGTCGCCATCCATGACCAGCTTGCGCTGATTCTGAAACAGCAAGGCCGACTGTTCGTCGTGGTCGATGGTCGAAAAGGGGACGGACGCGCCAACAGCAAGCCCGAAGTCCGTCGCTTCATTGCCGAATGGAATCGACGTCACCGAGCCACAGGCGTCGCGGTGTTTGGCGAGCACGGACACGTCACACGCACCGTCATGAGCATGATCTTTTCGGCGATTCGCGTGTTTCGCAAAGATGCGCTCCCGCTGGCACTGGTGTCTGACGAAGCAGCGGCTCGGGCGTGGATTGCCCAGGAGCGCGCCAAGTTTCTTCGATCCACAGGCGGTTCCAGCGATTGACTGCTGAACCCATCCGCAGGGAAGCTGGTCGCCAAGCCCTTCGTCCCGTCGCTGCGTGCTACAAGGATCCGTGCTTTGGCTCTTTGTCACGGCGCTGCGCGTAGATCAGAAAGCTGCTGGCAGCCAGCGGCGCGATCAGCGAAATCACGATCGTGAGCCAGCCGAGGACTCCTTCGGCGCGCGGCGCGTTCCACGACACAACCTGTGCCATCGTCAGCGCAGCATCCACCCCGATCGCGACCGTGAGCACGCGCACCAGCCCGCGTCGCCAGGTCCAAAACAGCGATAGCAGCGCGACGGCAAGCAGCAGGTCAAAGACCAGCCACCCGCTGCGCACCGCTGAAGAGGGAAACCAAGTGCTTCCGACCGAAGCCATCGCCAGCATCAGCGTCCACGGCAGCAGCAACGCGCCCAGCACCAGCACCACCAGCCGTCGCTGCTTGCTGAGCGTCTCCAGTCCGAATCGCCAAAAACCGCCCGTGGCAAACGCGGTCAAGGCATCGCGAATCGGCCAGAAGGGATGCACCCCGCGAGGAAACGCCAGGTGCTGCGTGATCCATCGCGAGGGTCCAAGCCGCGCTTTGAAGGCACGCACCCCGTCGAAGTTGTAGAGCGGCTTCGACATCCGCGAAATGAAGCGCAAGGCCGGACTCACCTGTCCCGACAGCGGCGCAAGGCCCAGGGTCGCGGTGTGAACGCCACGCGCCAAGAGCGTCCGAAAGGCGAGATCGACGAGCAGCTCCGCCGTGCCATTGGGTGCATCGTGGGTGCGCAGCAGGTCTTCGACGAAAAAGCCCGATCGCTCATAGATGGGAACCGCCGCCAGAAAGCCGACGAGCCGACCGTCTCGCTCGGCGACCAGATACACGCGCTCCTTGGCAAAATCAAACGGACACACATCGACCAAAAAGCCCATCGCGGCCATGGGACGCGACGCCAGCCAGCCTGCAATCAGCGCGTCCAGGGCTTGTCGCAGCGGCTGACCTTCTGTCACCTCATCGCTTGGGACCACGCGGACGTGTAGGCCTTTGGCCTTGGCTCTGCGAAGCTGTTCTCGCAGGCTGCGGCTGCGACGAAGCGTCTCGGGCCACGAGGCAAGATCCCACTCCGCATCTTCGCCAATGGCCAGCGTCGCGAGGTCTGCTTGGTGGGCAAACTCAGCGTGAACGGCGAAAAACGAGGCCCGACGATGGTTCTTGCGGGCATGGGCCACGAAGGCGCGTGCGGTCGCAGCGATGTCCGACGGGGCTGCAATGGGCGGTCCCGCAGCAATCCACGCTGCGCCCGTATCCGCATAGGCCACGCACGCATCGTCGTGGGCAAACCAGTAGTGAAAGCCTGGCTCGAGCACTTGAAACGACGTGGTCGATCGGCCATGGCGTCGCAGCAGCGCGAGCACTCGCTGGCGAGGGTCCGCATCATCCGGCGTCCGTTTGCTGCGTGGTTGGGCTTCCATCAGACGATCGGCGGGATCGTAGTCGCCGCGACGCAGTAGCGCAAGGTCAGGACGAATCGCCGGACAGTCTCGTGACGGAAGATCTGTCGATTACGCGCCATCCTGGCTCGACGAGCGAAGTCGCGAGAGGAGTTCACCTGGCCACGCGAGGGAACGAACCCACAGCACCTGCGCGCCACAGTCCTGCGCAGCGGCTAGGTTTTCGGCCAGATCATCGACCACCAGCGTCTCCTGCGGGGCAACGCGCAGCTCGGCAAGCACGCGCGCCACGAGGCTCGGATCGGGCTTGGCTTGGCCCAGTTGAAACGAATAAAAGCAGCGCTCCATGCGACGAAACAACACATCGCACGAGGGAAGGAACGTGCGGTGGTGTAGCTCGTTGGTGTTGCTAAGCAGCGCGAGTCGCAGATCATCCGGCAGCGATTCAAACAGCGCGAGGGCCGCTGGACTGGGTCCGATCAGCATTGCATTCCAGGCCTGTGTGATCGCTTCGTCCGACGCCTGCACCTGAAGGTCACGACGGAATGCTTGAAAAAACTCCGGCGTCGTCAGCTGTCCTCGCTCATAGCGTCCGGCGAGGGTCTTGAGCGCTTTCTCCGCACGCAGCTCCGCATCTTGACCTGCGCCCTCTCGACGGCCTTGCGAGCGGACAAGCTGCGTCAGCGCGACCCTTGTGCGAGCCGGATCGATGTCATACAGCACGCCGCCGAGGTCAAACAGGATGTTGCGAATCATTTCTGCCACAGCGGGCTGAGGCTCGGATTGGCAACGAAGCGATCGAGGTACTGACGGAGCATCGGTAGCATCGGCTCTGGCAGGCTGGTCAGTGGAAAGAAGGCCGCATCGCTGACCTCGACAGGATTCGGGCGCAGCGTCTGCGTAAACTCCGTCGAGATGTAGACCGCAGTGACCGTATACACTTGATCGCCGTTGTCGTACGTCTCAAAGCAACCGGGACCCGATACGACGGTGTAAAACCGCAAGGCTCCGACTCGCAGTCCGGTCTCCTCTTCCACCTCGCGGCGCGCGGTCTGTTCCAAGGACTCGCCCAGTTCCATCGCGCCACCGGGCAGCTCCCAGCGTCCATCCAGCCGACGCTGTAGCAGCAGCCGGCCGGCCTCGTCAATCAGTGCAACCGAGGATCCGACCACAATGAGCGGGCGATTCCCTACCAGCGCGCGCAGATCGTCTACGTAGCTCACTGTCCACCCTCCGTGATGATTCCGGTGCGAATGCGAGCGGCCCTGCGCGGCTCGTCCTGGGCTACATCTTTCGTCGCTGATTCGCTTTTTCCAGTGCTGGCGAGGGTTCGTGACTTTGGCATACACAGACCCCGGCCAGACTCTTCATTCTCTGCGATAAACGCGATCAGCTCTTTTACTTCGGGACTGTCTGCGTTCTCTTCTGTGATCTGCTCGATCCGCTCGGCCATCGTTCCGTCGCTGTCTCGGAAGAGTCGAGAAAAGACGCGCCGCAAGGTCTGAATGGCGCTGCGACTGAACCCTCGTCGCTTCAGACCCACAAAGTTGAGCCCATCCAGCGACGCGCCAAAGCCGATGGCCATGCCGTACGGAATGACGCTGCGCTGAATGCCCGCCGCGCCGCTGACCATGGCGTGCTTGCCGATGCGCGCGAACTGATGAATGGCGCTCAGACCGCCGATGAAGACGTGATCGCCGACTTCCACATGGCCGCCCAGCGTGGCGTGGTTGGCGAGGACAACATGATTCCCTACCTTGCAGTCGTGGGCCACATGCGCGCCGACCATGAAGAAGCAGCTGTTTCCGACCCTCGTGACCTGGCTGCCATCTGCGGTGCCCGCGTGCATCGTGACGTACTCACGGATGATGTTGTCGTCGCCAATGATGAGAGAGACAGGCTCTCCGCGATATCGGCGATCCTGCGGTGGATGTCCAAGCGATGCGAACGGATAGATCGTGCAGCGCTTCCCAATGGTCGTGTTTCCGCTCACAGAGACATGGGAAATCAGTCTGGTTCCTGCGCCGATGCGGATCGCTCCGTCGAGCACGCAGTAAGGTCCAATCGCAATGTCTTCGGATAGCTCAACGGTGGGCGAAACAATCGCAGTGGGGTGGATCGTCAATGTCATGGACTCTGTGATCTCCTCTGAGAACCAAGCTCGTTGGGGGGCGATACCGCAAGGAATCCGTGAATCAAAAACCAGCGAGCCCAGCGACTCCGAACGTCCCGTGCTCGCACTTCCCCCTCGTCTAATGCAGCGACCGCGCTTTAGGGTATCGATGAACAGTGGTCTAGTCACTGCAAAAATCGAGACGGGAAAGCACATACAGAAGCCCTACTTGTCCTCGCGCAGGGTGGTCTTTCCATTGGACATCTGTGCTGTCTGACCTACCGTCGGAAACGTGAACCTGTTGGCTACATGATGAGGGTCAGATGGGGCGTCTTTTTCATGCGCCTTCCGGCAGATGCGTTCTTATGTGGAGCGCTGTCGGTTGTACGCTCGACAGCGCATCAGTTTGCGCCTATATTCGATAGACAATGCTCAGACGACAGTTCCTAGGCAGCACGATCCTGTTGGCGACGGCTGCTCGCGCTACATCCGGCCTCGCCAATCCCTCGTCGTCTTCCGCCCTGATGACGATTGCACAGCAGGTTGTTCAATCCAAATCAAGTCCAGCGATCCAGATTGCTGTCATGAAAGCCGGTGTATTGACAGAGAGCATCGCACTTGGTTCTGCAAATTTGGAATCATTGACAGCCGCATCACCGCGCTCAGTCTTTCGCATTGGTTCGCTCACCAAGCAGATTACGGGTGCGTTGCTGCTCAAGCTACAGACAGAAAAGAAGCTATCACTGACAGATCCAGCTGCGAAATATCTGCCATTTCTGAGCAGACATGCAGCATGTACCATCAAAGAACTGGCACAACACACTGCGGGCATTCATGAAGATCAAGATCCACCTTTGCTTAGCGGTGAAATCACGCAATACCGTTTGGCTCAGGCGCTCGCAGAGCAAAAGCAATTCTTCGATTTTCCACCGGGTAGTGCGTGGCTGTATAGCAATGCAAACTACATCCTACTCGGCGCAATCATCGAGTCAGTCACCAAGCAAACCCTTGGGCAAGCGGTCGAAAAGTATCTGACGGGAAAGCTGGCGCTGGCCGCGACTGGTTATGACGATCTGGGGCAAGTTCTGATCGGTCGCGCCGCAGGCTATTCACAAACAGCATCCGAAAAAGAGCCCTTTCGCAATGCGGCCTGGATCGATGTTGCTCAATCCGGTGCAGCGGGGGCCATGCGATCGACCGCAGCGGAGCTGGTGACACTGGCTCAAGCACTCTTGTTTGGGACACTGCTTACTTCGACAGAGCGCGCTGAGTTTCTGGAACCATCACGGCTACGAAATGGAAAACCAGCGAGTAGCAATCGTTTTAGTGAACAAGATCGCGCCATGGGTGATGCTCAATATGGCTTGGGTATTCATTTGGATCATACATCCACACGCGACAAGAGCTTGATCGTGCATCACACCGGATTTATTGCTGGATTTTCTGCTTATATGGCAACGCACATGGGCTCACAGACAACTGTGGCATGTCTCTGTAATGTTGATGTGAATCCCAAGCTTCCATTCCGAGACATTCGCCGTGCTGTCTTTCGCAGTGTGCTGTTACCTCCCAATCCGTAGCGGATGAGCCTTTCTGCGATCCGTGCCAATCAGATGCGCAGACCAAACAGCACGGAAAGACGGTGGCCTCCTCGCACAGTGGGGAGGAACGGCGCATTCGCAGGCAGCTTGAGCTCAAACACCGTCTTGCTGAGCTTTTGGATCCCGTCGGCGCACAGGCTGACGGCCAAGTCGAGGCTCGGTTTGGTGACACGCACGAGGACGGTTCCTTGCTTTCCCTCGTACGCGGCATTCGAAAGGCGCAGGTGTTGGCTCACATAGCCATCCGCCTTCTTGAGCGCTTTGGCTGTGCCAGCGTCGATACAGTAGTGTGCCACAAACGCTTTGTCCACGAGGGGAATTCCGTCCTCACCAGCACGAGGCGTCCCCCAGACAATCCGTACGCGCTGTCCAGCGGGCGCAGAGGGAAGTGTGAACACAAGCTCCTGACGCATCCAATCCCCGTCGGCGATCTGCTCGATCTTTTGGGTCACGCGGAGCGGCTTACCATCCGCCGTGAACTCAGCTGGCTTCGGCGCCTGCTTGGGATACTTCGCAACAAGACCCGTCCAGTCCTCGAAGTCCCCCTTGGGCCCCGCCGCGAGCACCAGTCGCCCTTCCACAGACTCAGCCCTCGTCTCAGACAGCGCTAGCTCCAGCTCCACCCCATCTGCTTGCAGTGTCCAGGTCTGCTTGCTCACCGACGCACCGGACACGCGTAGATCACCCACTTCACTTTCCGGCAGATCCGCGCCGACACTGCCCGCCCGTGCCCACACAGGCTGAAGCAAGCTGACAAGCACTCCCAACGCAGCCACGCGAAACGGTCGACGATTCATCGCTCAAATGCTAGCCCCAAATACCAGCGCGCGCGCAAGAAAGAAGATGCGCTAGCGGTTCAGCGCGCGTTGGGATACGTCGCCGCTGGCCTCGCGATGATGCGGAGCGATGAGGCCGAGAGAGCCGTTGTCAGGTGGCTTCCCTTGATCATCCCTGCAGCACGCGGCGTCTTTGCCATGGGGGCTTTGAGCTGTTCGCGGATGAATGAGGGTCTGGAAGCCAATGCCGAAGGGGCCCGATGCGC